>NZ_JBQEPD010000198.1:0-300 GCF_052045675.1 Brucella sp. 22210 | reverse complement strand
AGAGGCGACGAACCCTGAGGCCTATATGAATGAACTTAGGCGGTTAGGCTACTGGCCCAATTGATGGATCGGGCGACCGCTCGATTTTTTCTTATGCTTCGCTGTAATATTGAGGCGTTCGAGAGGTTCGCGTGAAGGGCTTCGATAGCATGCTGACCCGGACTCTGGTTTCGGCACGTGGCCAGCTTCGTAAGCGCCTGTCCAAAAAGGGTTGAGCGATTACAACAGGTTATGATCCAATCGGATTGCTTAGATTCGATGGAGCTCACGATGACTTGGACAGTAACCGCTCGCCGACGG
>NZ_JBQEPD010000197.1:0-302 GCF_052045675.1 Brucella sp. 22210 | reverse complement strand
TATGACGGCGGTGTGTCGACGCTGCGTCGTTTGACCGGCATGGCCAAGGCGAAACCCGCATCGAACTGGATCAAGGATTGGCTCGAAAACAATCCGCCTGACAAGAAGCTGGTCGTTTTTGCACACCACAAAGACGTGATCGAACAGCTTTATGACGACCACCACCTGCACGCTGTTCAGGTGCACGGGCATATGAAGCAGCGGGAGCGCCAGATAAGCGTCGACCGGCTGCAGACCGATCCGGACGTGCGCATTTTCATCGGCCAGATCACAGCGGCCGGCGTTGGCCTGACACTGACGAA
>NZ_JBQEPD010000196.1:0-305 GCF_052045675.1 Brucella sp. 22210 | reverse complement strand
AGCTTTCCCGACAGGCTTTATTCAAAAGCCATTACAACGTGGGTTTTTACGCTGTTTTATCCGGAAAAGGTGTTCAGCCGTTATCCAAAAGCCGGTTTGCGACCAGCAAACGGCTTCAAGCCGCCCGTAGGGCCGGCTTTTGGATAATGAACAGGCTGTCCTTTTTGGTTTATTTTACTGGAAGTCTCTGAGGACGTCGCTTCTCTGACACCCTTGGAATGAAAATTAAAGCCAAGCTTTGGCCTGAATTTTGAAAGCCAGCGAAGCCAGCGCTTGCAGGTCATGCGGATGACGTTGGCAAGGTT
>NZ_JBQEPD010000195.1:0-319 GCF_052045675.1 Brucella sp. 22210 | reverse complement strand
AACAATTATTCTTGCCAGGACAGGAGCAGACAGAATCGTCCAGGGGATTGATCACTTTGCCTTGGGTGCTGGCTACAGCCATCCGCAGGCTGGGCTTTAGACAAAGCGAACTCTATTATCACCATCGGAATTCGCAAATCAGCGAACGCCGCTATATTCTGCGACCCCATAGTTTCCCGTTATCGGTCGGGCTATACCGAGAACGAATTCTTCCCTATTTCCGGGTCAATAATAGGGAGACAGGAAAGACTATGTCGGATACTGAAAGATTTGAAGATACGCATGTGTTCGCGTATTTCTGTGATTATGGCGACAGGCT
>NZ_JBQEPD010000194.1:0-319 GCF_052045675.1 Brucella sp. 22210 | reverse complement strand
AACAATTATTCTTGCCAGGACAGGAGCAGACAGAATCGTCCAGGGGATTGATCACTTTGCCTTGGGTGCTGGCTACAGCCATCCGCAGGCTGGGCTTTAGGCAAAGCGACCCCAATTATCGCTCCCGGAATTCGCAAATCAGCGGACGCCGCTATATTCTGCGACCCCATAGTTTCCCGTTATCGGTCGGGCTATACCGAGAACGAATTCTTCCTTATATCCGGGTCAATAATAGGGAGACAGGAAAGACTATGTCGGATACTGAAAGATTTGAAGATACGCATGTGTTCGCGTATTTCTGTGATTATGGCGACAGGCT
>NZ_JBQEPD010000193.1:0-326 GCF_052045675.1 Brucella sp. 22210 | reverse complement strand
CAAACCGTGGCACAGTCAGCAGCAAACGCGCAGGCCGCGCAGAATTCGGCTATTGCAGCGGCTGCGAGCCAGACAGCGGCAGCAGGGTCGGCAACTGCTGCAGCAACTTCGGCATCAAATGCATCGGCGTCTGCCACTGCAGCGGCAAATTCTGCTGCTGACGCAGCAACGGCGGGCGCAACCGCTGGCGCCGCGGCCGCAATCGCCGAAATTGCAGACGCGATCGGCGACACCTTGCAGGCGCATTCTGCGGTGCTTGATAGTATTGCGGCACCGGGCGGGGCGGGCAGCGCGGGGCTCTCCGTTCTTGCTATAGATCAAATAAA
>NZ_JBQEPD010000192.1:0-331 GCF_052045675.1 Brucella sp. 22210 | reverse complement strand
CACCCTATTGAACGCGGTATCGATTTCTCCGACTATGCCGGCTACGACCCGGAAGACAACGAACGCACTTCGCCGATCTGCAAGTGGGATGTGCGGTTCACCGGCGAACGCGATCAGGTGGAAGTGTGGCCTTTGCCAGATGACACCGAGCAATATCTGCGGTTCGAAGGCATCCAGAAGGTCAAGCGGCTTGTCGCTGACGATGACATTTGCCCGCTCGACGACACTCTTGTCGTCCTGTACGCGGCGGCGGAACTGGCGCCCAACGATAGTGCGGACAAGGAAGCGAAACAGGCACTTGCGCGTGAACTGCTGCGCCAGCTGAAGATCC
>NZ_JBQEPD010000191.1:0-331 GCF_052045675.1 Brucella sp. 22210 | reverse complement strand
GCTTCGGCTACGCAGTTCCTGCGCTCGAAGTCTGCAACCTGCTCGCCAGAAAGTAGCCCATGGCTTATCCAACTATTACCGACGAGCAACTGCTACAGACGCTCGAAGCCATATCCGCGTTTCCGCACAAGAAAGATGCTGCGGAATATCTCGGGATTTCCGACCGAACATTACGCTACCGTGTGAAATGGGCTGCAGAACGCGGACTGTCACCGCAGGCCAACGTGTTGCCCGGCTTTGCGATCAAGCAGAAGTCTGAAAAGCAGTCCGACGGCTCTTGGATCAAGCAAGCCCGCGCGCCTGGCGACATTTTCAAGGTGCCAGACAATCA
>NZ_JBQEPD010000190.1:0-337 GCF_052045675.1 Brucella sp. 22210 | reverse complement strand
AAGAGTCAAGAGGATCCATGAAATAGAGTAAATATGTTGCCTGAATAACACTGTAAAAATCAATATATTAGAATATTAATATATACATAAATATGTATTCCTTGCCTCGAAAGCGCTGCCTTTGCTTTAATTGCAGCGACGTACCAGCCAAAACCGCAGTGTTCGTCTGCCCCTATCTGCGGGCCTTGACCAGTGAACAGGACGAGCGCGGGGCAGTCTGGGCGCCTTCGCCCACGAGTCGGGAAAGCTGTGCCAAATCAAATACCAATATACTTGAAAAGCGCGCCGAATGCCCGATAGAAATCATGTGTGAATGTCACCAATAGGGTGCGCATTA
>NZ_JBQEPD010000189.1:0-340 GCF_052045675.1 Brucella sp. 22210 | reverse complement strand
CGCCGCAGGCGGTGGACAACCGAGCAGAAGCTGACAATCATTGAGCAGAGTTTTGAACCAGGCGAGACGGTATCTTCGACCGCTCGCCGCCATGGCGTTGCGCCCAATCTGCTTTACCGGTGGCGCAGGCTCTTGAGTGAGGGAGGTGCTGCAGCGGTGGATTCTGACGAGCCGGTTGTCGGCAATTCGGAAGTGAAGAAGCTTGAAGACCGCGTCCGCGAGCTGGAGCGCATGCTCGGCCGCAAGACGATGGAGGTCGAGATCCTCCGCGAAGCACTTTCCAAAGCGGGCTCAAAAAACGTATGGCCCGCCCCGTTTGCAATAGGATTTTTACGATGTT
>NZ_JBQEPD010000188.1:0-363 GCF_052045675.1 Brucella sp. 22210 | reverse complement strand
GGAAGACGCAGCCGCGTTGCAGCGCGCCGTCGACGTGAACGGGAACCCCGTCACTGCGCAGAATGCAACGGAGTGGATGCTCGGCGATCTGGCCAAGTCCGGTGTTCTCACCGACAAGGCCGATCTGCGGTTTGACAAGTTCAAGCAGTGGGCCGACCGCAACAAGGGTGTCATTGATCAATTCCCGGCCGTCCGCGAACGCGTCGACCAGGAGCTGGCCCGCGCCCAGAGTGGAAGCAAGCTTTCGAAAGAGCTGGCCGACGAAGTGAACGCCGCGCGCACCAATCTGCGCACGACAGAAGATAGTCTGCGGCGCTCGGCCCTACAGAACGCAGTCGGAAACAGCCCCGAGAACGCAGTGGC
>NZ_JBQEPD010000187.1:0-369 GCF_052045675.1 Brucella sp. 22210 | reverse complement strand
GAAATTGACCGATTTGTGCGCCACAAGCGCAGCGTAAACCTTTCGCCCGACATAGACCGCCGCGCTGAGACTGTAATCGACACCTGCGGCCCACACAGATGGCGTCGAAAAGCCATTGCGAAGCTCTGGCTTCAACTGATCCCAACCGACAGACTGGTTCGCCAACTGGAGATCATCGCGCTGCAGGATCCTGATCCGCTCGCGAATTTCATCAGTCGTGTACGCGATCTGATCCAGCTCAAGATTCACCTTGTCGCCAGGCAAAGGGGTCGAAGGGTGCGTGGACTGGAAGCCCGCGAAGTCGAAATCACGTTCGTAGGGTAAAGGCTGTGCCATGGCTCACGTCTTGATAATCTTGTTGAGGATGAA
>NZ_JBQEPD010000186.1:0-372 GCF_052045675.1 Brucella sp. 22210 | reverse complement strand
ATCGCCTGGAACTGAAAATACCTTTGGCACGCTTGAAGTGAAGGGCAATTATATCAGCGAAGGCGGCAAGCTCATCCTGCACCAGGTGCTTGCAGGCGATAATAGCCCGGGCGATCGTCTGGCTGTTGCCGGCAATACATCGGGCGCAACGGATGTGTCTGTGATCAATCGCGGCGGCATGGGTGCTGCAACGGTTGAAGGTATTCAGGTCATCACGGTTGGCGGTCAGTCAGATGGTACGTTCAATCTGCTGGGTGACTATGTGACCAAGAAGGGCGAACAGGCCGTTGTTGCCGGTGCTTATGCCTATACGCTCAACAAGGGTGGCAAATCGACGCCCAATGACGGCAACTGGTATCTGCGCAGCGAGGA
>NZ_JBQEPD010000185.1:0-378 GCF_052045675.1 Brucella sp. 22210 | reverse complement strand
ATATTCTAATATATTGATTTTTACAGTGTTATTCAGGCAACATATTTACTCTATTTCATGGATCCTCTTGACTCTTTGAGCATCCTGGAGCGCTATTAAGCTCTATTATTCAGGTAATTCCGGAATTTTATAGAAGAGAGTTTATTCGGCGTCCGTGTAACCAGGTGCGATGTCCCGCTGTAGATTTTAGTCGGTTTTGACAGCCACGCATCTTGCTTTCGATGAGGGGATATTTGAAATGACCTATTTTCCGAACCGTTTTCCAGCTATTCATGCATTGAAACACCGCGCCAGAGCGCTTGCGGGTTCGTCGGCATTGAACAGCGCACCACGATTTGCCACCGCAGCCCTTTGGGCCGCGCTGATTGCAACCGCCGC
>NZ_JBQEPD010000184.1:0-379 GCF_052045675.1 Brucella sp. 22210 | reverse complement strand
GCGGGTGTAGCTCAGTTGGTTAGAGTGCCGGCCTGTCACGCCGGAGGTCGCGGGTTCGAGCCCCGTCACTCGCGCCACTTTCCTTCAACACAATCAAATGAACTGTTGAATTGAAAGTGGCGCTCCACGCCTCTTCGTTCCTTTCCCTTTTCGTACTTCTTATCGTGCAAGCATCTGCTCGCTCTTGCGCCAAGGGCCTATTCGCACAGCCTGCTTGCAGGGTGTTTCGCACAGTCTGTGTATGAATTGCAGAATATCGCAATTCTTCTCCAAACATGCGCTTGACACTTGTGTTCGAACCCCTTAAACGACCGCTCACACCGCCGGAAACGACGGTGGTGACTGAAGCCTACGGGCTGAAAAAATGCGCGGGTGTAGC
>NZ_JBQEPD010000183.1:0-379 GCF_052045675.1 Brucella sp. 22210 | reverse complement strand
AGAGGCGACGAACCCTGAGGCCTATATGAATGAACTTAGGCGGTTAGGCTACTGGCCCAATTGATGGATCGGGCGACCGCTCGATTTTTTCTTATGCTTCACTGTAATATTCATTGAGGCATTCTCAATATCGCCTCTGATAGCAAGCGCCATGCCCTGGTCGATACAGATGGCACGGCGTTTCTTGTCGAGCCGCACACTGCCGACATACAGGACCGGGATGCTGGCGGGCCGCTGCTGCAAATGGCGCACCTTTCTTCCCCATCATCAAGCACGTCAGGGCCGACGGCGGCTACAACCATGAACGCGTCACCGAAGCCATCAGCATTGCCGTCGAAATCGTCAAGAAGAACAAAGATCAGATCGGTTTCGCCGTTCT
>NZ_JBQEPD010000182.1:0-379 GCF_052045675.1 Brucella sp. 22210 | reverse complement strand
ACACCAATTCGGAAGCCGACCGGCAGGCATACTTCGATGCTGTCAGCAAATGGTTCCAAGATCGCCATTATCGTCGCATGGATGCCGAACGCGCCCTCGCATCCCATCCAGTAGCGGATAAGCCCGACGAAGCGGGGGCGCAGGGGGAAGGATGGCTGCCGATTGAGAGCGCGCCGACGGATGGGACAATCGTTCTGTTGGGGTGGAATGACCCAGACATAGAAGAGATAGGCGCTGTGGCTGGCTGGTACGAAGGCGGCCCCGCTGACAAGTGCTGGTACGACCAGTACCACGAACCAGTAACCGCAACGCACTGGATGCCTTTGCGTCCTCTCCCCACCCCTCCAAGCGGCGAGGTGGTGTGATGAAACTCTCTGAA
>NZ_JBQEPD010000181.1:0-393 GCF_052045675.1 Brucella sp. 22210 | reverse complement strand
GCGCTCACCCTCTCGTCCATCTGCGCCAGGAACCACAGCCGCTGCTGCGCAAAGGACAGTGCAAGCGCACCGTCACGATCAACCGGCGGGATCGCTGGCATTCTTGAAGTAGATTGCTTCAGTTTTTCGTTTTGAATGCGTTCGAGCAACCGCTCTTTATCTTGAGATGAAAGCGAATCAAATACAGTAGTCATCAATGCGCACCGTTAATATTTCTTGTGCAGAAGAGCGAGGAGTTCCGCCTCGTCAAACTGCTCAATTTGGATATCGATTATGTGTTCAGCAATGCGGGAAAACACGGGCCGCTCGAACAGCGCCGCAAGGCTCACCTCAACCCCGAGCCGCTCACGCAGCTGCGAGACGAGCCGCACGGCGAGCAGCGAATGGCCTCCA
>NZ_JBQEPD010000180.1:0-404 GCF_052045675.1 Brucella sp. 22210 | reverse complement strand
GATTTCGTGGTTCTTTCCTTCCAAAAGGGCAACGCCGCTATCGCGATGGTCAAGAAGGTTGAGCGCCCGTGTTTGCAGTTTCGTCAGCTTCATTCGCTCTGCTCCCCAAGTGCGGAGGCGGCGAGCATGGCGCGCCAATAATCGCTGTAGGTGACGCAATAGTTTTCGTCGCGGTCCTCTTTGTCAGCGGCGTCCAGCATCCCCTCTGTCGGCTCCTGTAGAGCGGCGAGGACGGTGGATATGGCGGCTGAGGCTTGTCGCATCGCTTGGTCAACATGGGGATTGTCCAGCCGTTCAGTGTTCCAATTCTTGACGGAGCAGCCTCCGTCGTGTCGCGCCATCATTATTTCTCTCGCCACCTTCTCGATGAATTCCTTACTCGGCATGGCTTGCCTCCTTTGCGC
>NZ_JBQEPD010000179.1:0-410 GCF_052045675.1 Brucella sp. 22210 | reverse complement strand
GGTCAATCCGGGGGCATTTTCCCATTGAACAGGAGATAGCAAAATGGCTGTCGGATTTCAGAATATCACCGCTGCGCTTTCGGCAGCGGTAGCAAAAAACGGAACCATCACCTTCACCTACGGCGGTTCCAACAACGCAGCAACCTACGCCCAGACCGGCGAAACTCTGGCTATTCCGGGGCTGCAGCTGGTGCTTACGAAAGGCGCCAACAAGTTCTCCCTGGCGTACGGCGCGTCCAGTGTGGTTGCAACCTATCTTGGCGAAACGACCATCCCGGCTGGCACGCTCGTCTCGATCTCGCTGCCCCTATCGAAGTTCGCCAAGATCACCGATGGCTCGGGCGGCACCGCATCGAACGCCATCGCCACGATCGCCGACGCGCCGACAGCAAACGCGATTGCTTCGCTTG
>NZ_JBQEPD010000178.1:0-415 GCF_052045675.1 Brucella sp. 22210 | reverse complement strand
GCATCTTCCCTTTGTCGATAAAAAGTGCGCGAAAAAGCGCGCAGAGCGGGGATCATCTCCACAAGATCGTCAGGTTCCAACGTGTAGTCGGAATGAAGAGTGCAAGACATCAGTCTGACCTTTCCGAACCACGGTTCGGTTTGAGAATGGGGCGGCACAAGGCCGCCCCCTTTGGTCACGAATTCTTGTGGCTTTGCTGACCAGCTTTTACATGCTGTTCGTGGGTGCCACCCTGGGTATGGCTTTGTGAATGACTCTGGGCCATTTTCTTTCCTTTCGGTGGTTTTGGTGTTTCAAAATGCGTTTCGTCGCGCTTGACATGAGCCTAACCCAGTCAGGCCATCGATGTTCCGCGCTATCGCTGTAACAAACTTCACGTTTGGACTCGCGCTATGGTTCACTGGCGAATTCGTCG
>NZ_JBQEPD010000177.1:0-433 GCF_052045675.1 Brucella sp. 22210 | reverse complement strand
GCCTAAGTTCATTCATATAGGCCTCAGGGTTCGTCGCCTCTATGTCCGCAAGCCTAAGCCTGTCGCCATAATCACAGAAATACGCGAACACATGCGTATCTTCAAATAGCTCGATGTCTGACATAGTATTTCCTGTCTCCCTATTATAGGTCTGGAAATAGGGAAGAATTCGTACTCGGTATAGCCCGACCGATAACGGGAAACTATGGGGTCGCAGAATATAGCGGCGTTCGCGGAAATACCGATAGTTATAATGGTGCTCGCTTCGCTTAAAGCCCAGCCTGCGGATGACTTTAACCAGCACCGAAGGCAAACAGTTCAATCCCCTAGACGCTTTTGTCTGCTCCTGTCCTGGCAAGAATAATTGTTTCCATTCCACCGGCACAATGAGTTGGAGCGAGAGCACGCTTTCCCGTGGATACGGGCCTAATTG
>NZ_JBQEPD010000176.1:0-439 GCF_052045675.1 Brucella sp. 22210 | reverse complement strand
TTGCTGGTGATCGAGCCGGTCTTGCTGTCATTGCCAAGCTGCAGTTCAGCACCATCGGCAATATAGGTATTGCCTGTATAGGTGTTGTCACCCGACAGGACCTGCTTGCCCTTCTCGACCGTGAAGCCACCGGTACCTGGACCAATCAGGCCCTTATATTCACTGCCATCGCCATTGGTGATGATGATATTTTGGGCACCATTCTCCAGGATCGCATTTTCCCCACCGCGCAGATGGCCCATCTCTATATCCGTGCCCTGTATGGCAGCCAGCCGCCTATTGGCAGCCTGGCTATCAACAGTATTGCCATTCTTAATGTCGATGACGCCATTATTGGTCACGCCCGCAGCGGCAGAAATATCACCCTGCCCTTCCACACTGAGCGTATCGCCAGGGTTGATAACATATTCACCCTGAAACGCCTGTTTTGTATTGATGA
>NZ_JBQEPD010000175.1:0-442 GCF_052045675.1 Brucella sp. 22210 | reverse complement strand
GTGCCACAGTGCTAGTTCGGATTCGGACAGTGGCCGCAACCGCTTTTCGAGTGCGCGTTCGACTTCAACGTCCTGTTTGCAGTACTCGATCAGCTTTTGGAGTTTCGCCGGTTCGTCCCACCAGGTGATCTTGTCCTTTTCGACCTTCCGTGGCTTGGCCATCTGGAGCATGAGGCGGCGGCCCGCCATATCCTTGGCGATGTCGAGCCCGGCGGCGGGCGAAGCGTTCTCCAGCGAACCGGGGAGCGCGAGCGCATACGCCATGGCCATAGTGCATCGCCATTGCGTCACGTCGGGCACGGGCCAGCCGTAGCGCGGGCCCATGATGTAGTGGAAGATGATACGTTCGAACGAAGCATTATGGGCTGTGACAACGCCGCCCATCATGATGTGCTCGGCCAGATCGTCAGGAACCGGATCGCCCGGCGTCCAGACTTTTACA
>NZ_JBQEPD010000174.1:0-454 GCF_052045675.1 Brucella sp. 22210 | reverse complement strand
GCCGACGCGGTTGGCAATCTGATCGGCATGTCGAAATACGCCGCAAACGTGGCCATTTTCTCGCGCAACGTAATTCTGATCTATTCGCTCGAAGCAGACGCGATGCAGAGCGAAATCGTACAGGTGATCGACAATACAGGTACTATAGCACCGCGAAGCATCGTCGATTACGGCGCGAATGACGTGTTCTATCTCGATGAAACAGGCGTTCGCTCGCTCCGCACCCGCGAAGCTTACGACGCTGCATACGCCAGCGACATCGGCAGCGCTTTTGACAGCTTCATTCAGGAACTTATCGCCGAAGTGGGAAACAAGCTCACCTCGCAGGCGTGCGCGCTGATTGAATCCCGAGACGGTCGGTACATGCTGGCTATCGGCAGATACATCGTGGCGCTGTCGCAGTTTCCTGCATCAAAAATATCCGCATGGTCGTATATCGATTTTGAACAAACCA
>NZ_JBQEPD010000173.1:0-461 GCF_052045675.1 Brucella sp. 22210 | reverse complement strand
GAATTTCCATCTTAATGCTATTACCAGTCATAATGTGAACAGTAGTCCTATCACTTATTTAAGTGGCAGAAACTGTCCGGGCAATTAGGGGGCTATTCCAATGAATACGAGATCGCGGTCAGTGAGCGCTAGCGGATCAAGGTCTCGGGGGAGCCATCGTCTTGTTCGCCTGTTGGTGTTTTCGACCGTTCCCTTTTGCCAGGGCGACTGCGGATCACAGAACCACGTTTGTGATCCAGTCCCTGCCTGCAGATAGGCCCATTCTGTGAACTCAGTGCCACGATCAAAGGTGATCGAGCGACGCGCCATTTGGGGCAGGGGTTGGAGTACCCTAATCACACCGTCCATCACCGGCCTTGATTGACGATCATTGTTGCGCAACAGGACGGTAAAGCGGCTGACCCGTTCGACCAGAGACGTTACATTGGCCTTGCCGAACTTCTTGCGAAACTGGATCAAAT
>NZ_JBQEPD010000172.1:0-465 GCF_052045675.1 Brucella sp. 22210 | reverse complement strand
ACACGACGGGCGCAGGCCCGCCGTGCCGTTGGCCGTCAGATCATCCCGCAGGCGTGCAGATAGGTGTCAGTCATCGCTTCTTCTTCGGCTCGCTTTTCCGGGTCTTTCTTCCGGTAGGCGATAACGCGACGAACGATCTTCGGGTCGTAACCCTTGCTCTTCAAGACGGTGTAAACATCCTTGATGTCGCTACCGATGCCGCGCTTTTCCTCTTCAAGACGTTCGATCTGCTCGATGTGCGCTTTCAGTTCGTTGCCCTGAACGCTGTTATGGCCGATCGTGGTCATTCGAAGTCGCCCAACGTTGCGTCGTCGACGGCTTCGAAGTCCGAAGACGCCTTGGCCTTGCCACCGGCGAGCGGGTCGTCGTGCCATAAGAGCTGCGCGTTAACGAGCCCTGCGGACACGCCGGCGATGCCATCGTTGGCCGGATACCAGTACGGATTGAGCGACAGGCGCGCCCAAC
>NZ_JBQEPD010000171.1:0-466 GCF_052045675.1 Brucella sp. 22210 | reverse complement strand
CGAGAATGATCGGGGCATAGATCGCGGGCCTCTCATTCAACCCTATTATAAACAATTAGGCCCGTATCCACGGGAAAGTGTGCTCTCGCTCCAACTCATTATTCCGGCGGAATGGAAACAATTATTCTTGCCAGGACAGGAGCAGACAGAATCGTCCAGGGGATTGATCACTTTGCCTTCGGTGCTGGCTACAGCCATCCGCAGGCTGGGCTTTAGGCAAAGCGAACCCTATTATCACTATCGGAATTCGCCAATCAGCGAACGCCGCTATATTCTGCGACCCCATAGTTTCCCGTTATCGGTCGGGCTATACCGAGTACGAATCCTTCCCTATTTCCGGACCAATAACACGGAGACAGGAAAGATTATGTCGGATACTGAAAGATTTGAAGATACGCATGTGTTCGCGTATTTCTGTGATTATGGCGACAGGCTTAAGCTTGCGGACATAGAGGCGACGAACCCT
>NZ_JBQEPD010000170.1:0-478 GCF_052045675.1 Brucella sp. 22210 | reverse complement strand
CATCGTAATTGTTGCCCGCGTCGATCAGATCAGCCAGTCGAGAGGAAACGGTTGTGAAATTTGCGGCGTTGTCCGCGAGAGCATCCCATTCGGTTACGCGGGCGCCGTCATAGAAATGATAGATATTGCCATCGGTGTATGCGGCAACGGCGTAGACCTTGCCGTCGAACGCCTTGGCATCGAGAACAGCAGTCATCGCCGGATCGCCGGGGGCTTGCAAACGCTGATACCGCACGCCAACTGGCATTCCAGCAGGCTCGGTGCTCGACCCGAACACAAACACCTGTCCGCGGATGGAGAAAGCGCCAAACGTTCCCGCTGGCAAAACATATGTGGAAACGAACTTCTTTGCGCGTTCAATGTCTCCGCCACGGGTGATGAGCGCATTCTTCAGCGTCCACAATGTGCCGGGCACACCGCTAGATTGCGGCCTGCGTCGGTCCATCCCGAACCGAAAATCTGCAATTGAGGTGTAGGT
>NZ_JBQEPD010000169.1:0-483 GCF_052045675.1 Brucella sp. 22210 | reverse complement strand
AATATCGTGCTCGTCGGCGGACCGGGCACAGGCAAAACCCACGTGGCGACGGCCCTTGGCATCCAGGCTATCGAACATCACCGTCGAAAAGTCCGCTTCTGGGGATGCGGACTAAAACTTGGACCACCAGGAGGTAGTTCATGTATTCCCATGCAGATAGAATTCGCGCCGTTGAGCTATATATCCAGCTTGGCAAGCGGGTTAAGGCGACGATCCGCCAATTGGGTTATCCGACAAAGAATGCGCTGAGAAACTGGTATCGCGAATACCAGCAGCATCAAAACCTGCGTGTTGGTTGTGTGGCTCGCGCACCGAAGTTTTCTGAGGCCCAGAAGCAGGCGGCGCTTGAACACTACCGCACTCACGATCGCTGTATCTCTGCAACGATGAGGGCGTTGGGCTATCCAGGTCGTGGAACTTTGACAGCATGGGTTCGAGAAGCGTTTCCAGAGACGAGGACTTCGATGGTCGGTCGCTCCTGGC
>NZ_JBQEPD010000168.1:0-509 GCF_052045675.1 Brucella sp. 22210 | reverse complement strand
GCGGCGGTTGCAATCAGCGCGGCCCAAAGGGCTGCGGTGGCAAATCGTGGTGCGCTGTTCAATGCCGACGAACCCGCAAGCGCTCTGGCGCGGTGTTTCAGTGCACGGATGGCCGGAAAGGCGTTTGGCAAATGGCTCATTCAAAAATCCCCTCATCGAAAACAAGGCGCGGGGCTGTGATAGCGTATTTAATTCACAGCAGCGCATCGCACGTGGTTACTGGATACAAGATGAAAATCTCTTCGAGCAAATTTCCCGAAGTACGCAAACACATGTAATTTATAGAGTTCGACACTACTTAAATGTCAAGAGACTTATTGAAATAGAGTAGATATGTTGCCTTAATAACACTACAAAAATAAATACATAAGAATATTAATATATTTATTTTTATTATTTCCTCACCTCGAAAGCACCGCTGTGCTTTAATTGCAGCGACGTACCAGCCAAGGCCGCAGTGTTCGTCTGCCCCTATCTGCGGGCCTTGACCAGTGAACAGGACGAGCGCG
>NZ_JBQEPD010000167.1:0-509 GCF_052045675.1 Brucella sp. 22210 | reverse complement strand
TGAATGTCTGGTCTGTGTTGAAAGCTACACGGGTGCCATGCTTCACTGTTTGGATCGAGTGGACGCATGTATCGATAGATTGGACACCGATGTTGTCGTCGCCAATTATTGAGATGAGTTCAGAGAGTTTCATCACGCCACCTCGCCGCTTGGAGGGGTGGGGAGAGGACGCCATTTGATCGGATTGGTGAGCTTGATGTATACTCCGCCCACAACTGATGCCGAAACGTGCCAGCCGTGGGCTTTGTCAAACCGTGCAATAACCTGACCAAAGCCGTCTTTGCCGGGAATGAAGCTGTCGAACATGACAACGCTCGCGCCGTTCAAAGGCAAATCCGGATGCGTCATCGCCAGCCAACCTTCCCCCTGCGCCCCCGCTTCGTCGGGCTTATCCGCTACTGGATGGGACGCGAGGGCGCGTTCGGCATCCATGCGACGATAATGGCGATCTTGGAACCATTTGCTGACAGCATCGAAGTATGCCTGCCGGTCGGCTTCCGAATTGGTGT
>NZ_JBQEPD010000166.1:0-523 GCF_052045675.1 Brucella sp. 22210 | reverse complement strand
TCAACCTGGGCAATAGTCTTCATCTGCGCGCAAAGCCGGATGGCTTGCTGCTGCATGGCTTGTATCTTCAAGCCAGTGGTATGGATCGTCACGGTCTTTTACTCCTGTAAAAAGGCCAAAAAATCCGTGGCGCGAAGGCGCAAACGGGCGGTTTGTTGGGCGTACGGCTGCTCAGGAGGTCGAGCTTGTTAAGGCAACGCACAATTCCCGTATCGATGCATTGATCCCTCAAGGCACACTGTGGACCACCGGCGTTGCCGCTCACCGCCCGTCAGGATCTCAACCTTTGCCATTCATCCCCTGTTACGTAACAAATGAATCATTTGTGTCGTAACTTGCGCTAATTCCGTACGACGCCAAAACCGGCTCGCCGGACGCTCACTGTTGGTCTATCAAGTGCGGTTGATATTCAGCGTGAAATTCGTAACCGGGGCAGATCCGGTGGCAGTGCTGACAAAGTCGGCAGATTCGCGGACTGTGCGCTGACTGGAAAATAGCCGGGGCGCTCAAGCGCGTACCGCGA
>NZ_JBQEPD010000165.1:0-528 GCF_052045675.1 Brucella sp. 22210 | reverse complement strand
AGCCTAACCCAGTCAGGCCATCGATGTTCCGCGCTATCGCTGTAACAAACTTCACGTTTGGACTCGCGCTATGGTTCACTGGCGAATTCGTCGGCCATCGCCCGGAGGCGGCATTGCCACTTCGCTATTGCTATTGCCGGACCGTGACGATCTGGATTACTGATCATGCCCGGCACAGTCTGGACGGAGACGCGCTCATAACAGACCGTGTCGCCCCGGTGTTTTGGGAAGAGCGCCGGGGCTTCTACCGCCGGTTCAATTCCACCATCCCCCATCATAGTCACGCCAATATGCACCGGTGATTTCTTGTTTGATGCTAACATCTTCGGCAAAGCAATTGCGCCAGTCTGCTAATGGTCTGCCCCCACGAGGTGATCCGTTTGGAATGTTAGTGCATGCTCGGTCTGCTGACCACCGCCGGTGTTGACGCCGGTCCATTTTGGCGGGGCCAGACAGCTGCTTCGGGTGCCGGTGGCTTGTAGCCCAGCGACGAGTGGGGTCGCACTGTGTTGTAATGCTGTCTCCAGT
>NZ_JBQEPD010000164.1:0-563 GCF_052045675.1 Brucella sp. 22210 | reverse complement strand
CTGAAAACTGAACCGCCCGATAGCCAGCCGCGACTTCGCATCCGGTGATTATGCAGTCGTTGTGCCCCAGTACCATGCCCGTGCCGGTGTAATCCGCACGTGGGCGCTCATCCAGCCAAGTCGTGTATGGGAGGACAATCATGTTGTTGATCGTGGACGAAGCAGACCAGCCGGCCGGGGCCGACTTGAAGCCAAACGACCCGTTATTGCCGGTTGCCCCCCATCCGTACACGAAAACCCTGTCAATCTGATAGAGCGCGGAATTTTGCAACAGAATTCCTGAGCACTTTTGATTGCATTGGATGGTCAGATTTGAGAGCGAGAAATTGTCGAAGTTATTCGCGGATGCGTTAGACGCCCACAGCACAACGTTCAGGGGGCTAGACCATGTTCCCACCGCAACGAGCGTCCCGTTTGTGATATGTATGCCGTGGCACATATCAATATCAAGCGTTTCCGACACGCCATAGAGTCGGCCCATGAGATCAAAACGCCGTCGATAATTACGGCGGGCCAGTGATCCACCGCCCGGCAAGCCGGTCGTGGGCGGGTTCCGCATAAAA
>NZ_JBQEPD010000163.1:0-564 GCF_052045675.1 Brucella sp. 22210 | reverse complement strand
TCCGAGCCATCGCAACCGATACGACAAACGCGACGATAATTTCCTCGCATCTATCCAGCTTGCTTCAATTCGTATTTGGCTTCGATCTTATGAGTCGGGGGCCTAAAGTGCGGAGAGCCGCCGATGCGCTTGTTTCACCAGTCATACCGGGCAGATCGCCGACCTGCTCTGTGTCCCAATCGAGCAAGAGAGGGCTGAAGCCTTTCTGGCGCGTTCATAGATGTTCACGGCGGACCATGCTTGTCTCCAATGTCCAATAACTGAAAGAGCCCGGCTTAATGACCGGGCCCAGAGCTCAATGTGTTGGTGATCCGGACGCGGTTCGCTTGCCGAGCTTGATATACAGCTCGACTGCGCGAATTCTGTCTGCATCGGAATACATGAACTACCTCCTGGTGGTCCAAGTTTTCGTCCGCACCCCTTTAGCCGCCCAACCGGCTCAGTTCTCAGTGAAAACCAACAGAGAGTCCAAAATGCGCGGTGATAGCGTAGGAAACATGTGGGAGGAAGCGGAATTCGAGTTGGTTCTTCCCTCTGCCTCCTCCCCGTTTCCGATACCGGGAT
>NZ_JBQEPD010000162.1:0-570 GCF_052045675.1 Brucella sp. 22210 | reverse complement strand
CACCTTGGCCAAAAACGACCAGTTGGCGCAGGACAGCCGCGACAAGTTCAACGAGCGCCAGCAGCAGGTTGGCGACGATGAAGTGGCGAACCAGCAGCAGGAAGCCACCGACAAGCGCACTGATACGCTGGAAACAGCTGTTGCCGAAACCCCGCAGGTTGAAGGCACGGTCGCCATCTCCGGGTCGGCGCCAAGCGTTGTGAAGTCGGAACTGGCCAAGCGCATGGGCGCGGCCATGGGCGAAAGCAAGAAGCAGGCGCAGACGCTCGGTAAGCTCGGCGGTTACGGCGACACGTGGCTCAATCAGGGCTTCATGGATCAGGAAGCCGGTCGCGGTATCGCAACTGATGCGAATTTCGCCGCCGGCAACATGGCCATCCTGCCGTATCAGCAGGACATCGCCGAGATGCGCGCCACCAAGCCGATTTCGCCGCTCGGCGGGCTTCTGCAGGGCTTCGGCTCGATGGTTTCGAGCTACGGCGGGCAAGCTGGCGTTCCGAAGAAATCCTATAAGTCGAGCTGGATGTAATGGTCAAAATCTTCAACCCGTATAACGGGCAGGACACTCTC
>NZ_JBQEPD010000161.1:0-571 GCF_052045675.1 Brucella sp. 22210 | reverse complement strand
GCGGCTACAGTCCGGTGCTGTCGAATGCGGAGACGCAAGGAACTCTCGCACGACAGAACTTCGGTAACATGGGCGCGCTGCCTGCAAACGAGCAGGAATACCTTGGCGCGAACATCTCTGCCGACAAGCGCACCCCGAAAAACTACATCCTGAACGGCCAGAACTTCCTCACCTACGACGGCGTGACCGATGTTCGCGGGCGGCCATTGCCATCGGGCGGCTATATCGGGAACGTGCAGGGCGGCGCGGCTGACGCGGGTTTGACGAATTCCGTTACGACGGACGTTCAGAAGAACATCCTATCGAACAACAAATTCAAGAACCTTGCAGCACTGACCCGCGAATACGCACAGAAAGACCCGAACAATTTCGGCATTCCCGGCTTTATCAAAGGTACGGTGCAGGATGTGGCGCAGCTCGCGGGCACTGTGGCGCAGGGCCTCGGCTATAGTGATGTTGAAACGGCTGTCACGTCCGCCCTTGCTGACGCGCAGCGCAACGGCGTTGATCCGAGCCTGATTTCCGGCTTGTACGATCCGAATTTGTCGGGGCTCCATACACTGTCTGATCT
>NZ_JBQEPD010000160.1:0-571 GCF_052045675.1 Brucella sp. 22210 | reverse complement strand
TGGTGTCGTTGTTTCCGGTTCCGGGTCGCGCTTTGAGAACTTTGGAAGTGTAAGAGGTGGTGGCAGTTCGCGTGCGAGTGCTGCAGGTGTTGGTATCCGAATGGGGGCTGGCTCTTATGTCGTGAATGCCGGCACTGTAGCTCCCGGCTCGTCTTCCGTCGATGCGATTGAAGTCGTTGGCTCGAATGCAACACTTGAACTGCGTCCTGGAACGAATATCCAAGGGGGGGTCAAGGGCTATGGCGACACGAAGCTGGTGTTGAATGCCACTCAGGCAATGTCCATGGCTATGGGCAGCGGCTATGGCGGCTTTGGATCCGTTACCAAAACGGGCGCCGAGACGCTGACCCTGACCGGTGCGTCGGGAAACACTTTGCCATGGCGCATTGAGCAGGGATTTGTCTCGTTTGCGCAGGAAAACAGCTTCGGCAATTCTGCTTCGTCGGTGACCCTGGCTGGCGGCGGACTGCAGTTTGGTGCCGATATGACTGTCTCGCGCAAATATGTGCTCGAAAGCGGCAGTGCGGCTCTCGATACGGCTGGCCATGCAGTCATCCTGTCCAACAATATT
>NZ_JBQEPD010000159.1:0-575 GCF_052045675.1 Brucella sp. 22210 | reverse complement strand
ACCGGTGCTCCATGCCCGTCCAGAACATAAACCTGCGTGTTCGCTATCGGACGGCCAATCGGCACGTTGTCGGGAATCGCGTCCCCGCAGCTCCACGCCGCCGACCAGATTGTCGTCTCTGTCGGACCGTACATATTCCACAGACGGGCAACCCGACTCTGTAAGGAAGCAGCGAGATTATTCGATAATGCGTCACCGCCACACAAAGCCTTCATATCCGCAGCCCCCCGCCAGCCATCATGTAGCAAAATTCGCCAAGTGGCAGGCGTTGCCTGCATGACCGTAGCGCCGGCCGCAGTGATCATTTCACCGACAAGCCCTGGCTCCATCGAGGCACCCTTCTCCATGAGGATAATCTGCGCCCCGCCCAAGAGTGGTAGATAAAGTTCCAGCCCGGCAATATCGAACGCCAAAGTAGTCAGGGCCAGCATTCGCTCAGAGGCATCAATCCCCACGATGTTCCTCATGGAACACACCAGATTGACGACGCCGCCATGCTCGTTCATCACACCCTTTGGTTGTCCGGTCGATCCGGAGGTGTAGATGACATAGGCCAGGTTGCGCGGCGTCAGGCC
>NZ_JBQEPD010000158.1:0-585 GCF_052045675.1 Brucella sp. 22210 | reverse complement strand
GGACGGCTTGAGTGCCCACGTGCCAGAAATCATGTGATCGACACCGCCAACTGCAAAGCCGGTCGTGGTGCCTAAGTCCAATGCGAGTATCTTGACCATAATCTTGCCTCGAAATGTTCACGTTTTGTTTAGGATTTATTACCTATCACGGCTTCGTCATAGTGTGGATAACTTTTGAAGCGGGGCCTTCAAACCCACGATCGTCGATCAGTTTGCCGCACTCCTTTGCGTCCAGAACGATGGCGCAACAAGCCATCACGTGCGCCAGGTGGTGCACGCCAGAATCAGACGCAATGTCTTCGCCGTCGCGGAATGCTGCCAAATGTCGCCTGATTGCATCCACATAAACAGACACGGAAACCGCGTGCTCACGCCAGTTAAACGTTCCGTATTTCGTGGCGCCATTCGCCATGGCGGCCCCGAGATGGAGTTCAGCGACAGGTGGGATTGAGAATGTCGAGGGCTTTGTCAGCCCGATAGCAGACTTCGGATTACTATCTGGAATTCTGCGAAATTGGGCGGTACTACTTTCAGCTGCATCGTCCGTCCTCCCCTTGGATGATAACGGAGTATTAAGCTCATTGA
>NZ_JBQEPD010000157.1:0-591 GCF_052045675.1 Brucella sp. 22210 | reverse complement strand
CAAATATGCCGTCTATGGCAAATTGTTCGGGGCCATGGGTCTTGAGAATGGCAAGAGCTATTCGGTCTCGAGCAATCTCGGCTTCCGCGCCAAGTGGTAAGCTGAACATCAAACAAACATCTGGCCCCGGTTATTCGGGGCCAGATCTGAAGGTGGCATTCACGAGGAAACGATTTTCCCTCATGCAAAACATAGATCGGCGGCAGCGCCAGGGAAAGGAGTGGAAATCAATCACATCATAAGCCGCCAAATGTTGTGTTCATCTCACTTCCCAAGCGCCTCTCCTGAGAAGGCTTTAGCAGTTTTGGCAAGTTATGATTCAACCGGCTTAACAGGAGCCTCACTTTGAAGCCCACCATCCGCGGTGCAGTTCTGATGGCTATGGCCTGTTTGGCCTATGCCACTGTCAATGTAGCTACTCAATGGGCGGGGATGCGCGCCAATATCCCATCCGTCACGATTGGGTTCTGGCAATATTTAATTGCCACGTTGCTAGAGCGTAGACTCATAAACTGATGCACCAGATGCTGACAGCGATCAGTTTGACAGCAGCGAGGAAATTGTACGGGTTCTTGTCGTAGCGCGTGGCGA
>NZ_JBQEPD010000156.1:0-598 GCF_052045675.1 Brucella sp. 22210 | reverse complement strand
ACCGGTGCTCCATGCCCGTCCAGAACATAAACCTGCGTGTTCGCTATCGGACGGCCAATCGGCACGTTGTCGGGAATCGCGTCCCCGCAGCTCCACGCCGTCACGTCAATGGCGGCCTCCGTCGGGCCATAGAGATTGTACAGTGCTGCATGCTCCAGTACGCGCTTGCAGCGCCGCGCCAGCGCGCCGGGCAAGACCTCGCCGCTGCACAAGATCCGCCGCAGACTGGCGCAGGCATCGATATCGCCATGCTCCAGGAACAGCTGTAGCATCGAGGGGACAAAGTGCAGGGTCGTGATCTGTTCCTGGGCAATGATCACCGACAGATAGGCCGGACTCTTGTGTCCTTCGGGGTGCGCCATCACCAGTCGCGCCCCACTCAGCAACGGCCAGATGAACTCCCACACCGACACATCGAAGCCGAAGGGCGTCTTTTGCAGCACCGCATCGGCTTCGGTGAGCCGATAGTCCTGCTGCATCCAGGCAAGCCGGTTTACCACGCCGCCATGCTCGTTCATCACACCCTTTGGTTGTCCGGTCGATCCGGAGGTGTAGATGACATAGGCCAGGTTGCGCGGCGTCAGGCCGAGAACAGCGG
>NZ_JBQEPD010000155.1:0-606 GCF_052045675.1 Brucella sp. 22210 | reverse complement strand
GGCCTGACGCCGCGCAACCTGGCCTATGTCATCTACACCTCCGGATCGACCGGACAACCAAAGGGTGTGATGAACGAGCATGGCGGCGTCGTCAATCTGGCTCTGGCGCAAAGTCGTGCCTTTACCATCAAACGGGGTAGCCGCGTGCTGCAGTTCGCCGCCGTCGGCTTTGATGCCAGCGTGTGGGAAATCGTGATGGCTCTCAGCAACGGCGCTGCCCTGTGCTTTACCACGGCGGGCGTGGTCCAGGTGGGCGCCGCCTTGATCGAGACGATCAATCAGTATGATATTACCCATGTGACATTGCCGCCAGTGGTATTGTCGGCTTTGCCTGAAGGCTCGACGCTCAATTCAGTCCGCACGCTCGTGGTGGCCGGTGAAGCGCCATCGGCAGCGATGGTGGAGCGATGGGCACCGCGTCGCCGTTTCATAAACGCCTATGGCCCGACGGAGGCGACGGTCTGCGCGACCATGCACGAGTGCCGTACAGACGAGATGGGTAGGCCGCCGATTGGCCGTCCGATAGCGAACACGCAGGTTTATGTTCTGGACGGGCATGGAGCACCGGTTCCTGTGGGTGTTGCGGGAGAGCTCTATATCGGTGGT
>NZ_JBQEPD010000154.1:0-612 GCF_052045675.1 Brucella sp. 22210 | reverse complement strand
AGCGGGCCGGGCTGGGAACCTGGATAAGTGAAAGAGATAATATAGGAGAATAAATGCCGACAGTTGCGGAATACTTCAATTACTGGAGCGAACCGGCCATAGATCGCGGGCCTCTCATTCAACCCTATTATAGACAATTAGGCCCGTATCCACGGGAAAGTGTGCTCTCGCTCCAACTCATTGTGCCGGTGGAATGGAAACAATTATTCTTGCCAGGACAGGAGCAGACAAAATCGTCGATAGGATTGAACCGTTTGCCTTCGGTGCTGGTTAAAGCCATCCGCAGGCTGGGCTTTAAGCAAAGCGAACCCTATTATCGCTATTGGAATTCGCCAATCCGCGAACGCCGCTATATTCTGCGACCCCATAGTTTCCCGTTATCGGTCGGGCTATACCGAGAACGAATTCTTCCCTATTTCCGGACCTATAACACGGAGACAGGAAAGACTATGTCGGATACTGAAAGATTTGAAGATACGCATGTGTTCGCGTATTTCTGTGATTATGGCGATAGGCTTAGGCTTGCGGACATAGAGGCGACGAACCCTGAGGCCTATATGAATGAACTTAGGCGGTTAGGCTACTGGCCCAATTGATGGATCGGGCGACCGC
>NZ_JBQEPD010000153.1:0-618 GCF_052045675.1 Brucella sp. 22210 | reverse complement strand
TCGCCACGCGCTACGACAAGAACCCGTACAATTTCCTCGCTGCTGTCAAACTGATCGCTGTCAGCATCTGGTGCATCAGTTTATGAGTCTACGCTCTAGCGAGCTGCTCGATGTTAGGATAAAGATCATTGTGCGAAAGCGGAGCAAGACGATGGCTGACGATCCCCGTCAGAATGTTCGCATTCACGCCTCCGAAGCATCCGAATACATCAATCCTGGACTGCGCGAATATATTCTCAGGGTCTGCAACTTCATGGCCTGCGCTCTCATCGTCAGCGGACTGACAGCCTACCTTGCTGCTCAGGCAGGATTCTATGAGCAGATTGCAAGAACCCCGCTGATCTGAGTCGTTATGCTGGCGCCGCTGGCAGCGGTCCTGTTTCTAAGCCCCGCATCAAACGAATAAGCGAGGCTGCCGCCCAACTGAGATTCTGGCTTCTAGCAATCCTAATGGGACTGTCACTTTCGGGTATATTCTTGGTCTACACAGGCGCGAGCATTTGGTCTGCCCCCTGTAAAGTGATCCTTCATGAAGTATGGCTTTTGAGCCTCAGAAGGATATTGAAATGGCAGCGAAAAGACACAAGGCAGAAGAGATCGTCACGAAGCTCCGTCAGG
>NZ_JBQEPD010000152.1:0-640 GCF_052045675.1 Brucella sp. 22210 | reverse complement strand
CCGGAAATTATGAACCAGAATCGACGTTCCCATGGCCGAGCCACGGCCCGTCGTGCGGTATTGCTCGCCGTCGACCGTTACAGTCCAGGTGTCCTGTGCGTACGTGACTGCCGAAACGCCACCCGACATCGCTGCCGTCGTCGTTGTAACGTCGCCGCCGGTGGTGACTGTGACAGCTTCGCCATTGATCGTCGCGCCGCTGTTCTCGGGCGCGGTTATCGTGACAACATTTGACGCCGCGACGGCAGTGAAACCGTGCGTGCCGCTGTTGATGGCGTCAGCCACTTTCGCCGCCGTCGTGCTGTTCGAGCCGGTCCAATCTATTGAAACGTCGAGCAGATCGGCGCCGTTGATGACAATGGTGTTGATCTTGTTGACGCCCGGTGACGACGTGCCGCCGGTGATCGTCAGCGTTCCGGTGGCTTTGGTCTCAGGAACGGCACCTGTTCCGCCAATGGTCACAGTGGAAACCTGCGCCACGGGCGCAACGTAGGTGACGCCCCCCGCCATATTGGTCGTCGATGCGGTAACGCTGCCGGTCGTGATCGTATCGACCACAAGTCCGTTTTGAGACGCGCCTGTGTTCGGCGCGGCGCGCAGCGTTATCGTGGCGCCAGTGGCCGACGCGGAATACCCATGC
>NZ_JBQEPD010000151.1:0-678 GCF_052045675.1 Brucella sp. 22210 | reverse complement strand
AGGGAGCTATGGGCCAAATTCTCCACGGCAGCGCCAAGACCACGCACGCCATTCGAGCAGAACTACAGCGATCGAAAGCTTCGGCCGCGCAGCTCGCCGCACGTTTCGGGATCAACGAGAAAACGGTCCTGAAGTGGCGCAAGAGGCGTTCCGTTGAAGATATGCCAATGGGTCCGAAAGAGCGCCGCAGTACGGTTCTGACGAATGATCCGTGTTAACATCGAAAGTCTCCTTTTAACGAAGTCTTCCTAAGCAATCCGAACCTCCAAAGTTCCCAGCCGCACAAGGCAAGTCCAACGACTGTTTGGTGTGGAATACCGAGTTCCGGTCCTGTAAACGGCAAGCTGCCAACAGAACCAGGCCGAATGGCACCTGCCGCCTAATTCATTGTTAAGCTTCAGTTTTAATGCTCAGCCGGCCCCTTATTGGGGTCAGTTCCGCCCCCAGCCGGAACTGACCCCCTGATGGAACTTTGCTCCGAGCACCAATTATTCCGCCCCCTATTGGTGACATTCACACATGCTTCCTATCGGGGCATTCGGCGCGTTTTTCAAGTATATTGGTATTTGCTTTGGCAAAGCTTTCCCGACAGGCTTTATTCAAAAGCCATTACAACGTGGGTTTTTACGCTGTTTTATCCGGAAAAGGTGTTCAGCCGTTATCCAAAAGCCGGTTTGC
>NZ_JBQEPD010000150.1:0-681 GCF_052045675.1 Brucella sp. 22210 | reverse complement strand
TGGTATTTGATTTGGCAAAGCTTTCCCGACAGGCTTTATTCAAAAGCCATTCACTACCGCCAGCGAAGCCTCAAATGCTGATTCCAATTAATCGGGCTGCACGCTGAGGATGTCTTGCGCGCAAGCGAAGGGAGCCTATATTCATGACCCGGCGCGATATCGCGGGCCTGTAATCCGCTTAAAACGACATCAACGTCCCGGATATGCCCGTAGGCAGGTTAACGTTACGGTGCCCTCGCCGGTTCCTCATCAGTCAATCGCGCCTGATTGCTTCCATTCATGAACCATCGACCATGTTGTGCAGTCTATGGCGGGCCCGATGCAGGCGGCTTTTGACCGTACCGATTGAGCACTCGCAAAGTTCCGCTGTGCGTTCGTAGCTTTTGCCTTCAAACACCACCAGCGAGAGTACCCGGCGATATTTGTGCGGCAGTGTTTTCAGAGCGATTTGCACATCATGTGCTTCAACAATGTCTTCCTGGGAGGGACCTACGCTCGCAATTGGAGATACGCAATCGGAAACACCGGGCGCTTCTCTCTTCTGCAGCCGGATACGGGTGCAAAAAGTGTTGCGCATAATGGTGAAAAGCCACGATTTGAGGGGGGAATAAGGGACGTATTTCTCCCGATTGGCGAGAGCTTTGAGAAGTGTTTCCTGAACGAGATCTTCGGCATCTTCCC
>NZ_JBQEPD010000149.1:0-689 GCF_052045675.1 Brucella sp. 22210 | reverse complement strand
ATCCAGATCCCGCTGTTCTCGGCCTGACGCCGCGCAACCTGGCCTATGTCATCTACACCTCCGGATCGACCGGACAACCAAAGGGTGTGATGAACGAGCACCGGAATGTGCACCGCTTGTTCAGTGCAACGGACCATTGGTTCGGCTTTGATACTCAGGACGTTTGGAGTTTGTTCCACTCCTACGCCTTCGACTTCTCGGTCTGGGAGATTTGGGGCGCCCTGGCCTATGGCGGCCGCCTGCTCATTGTCCCGCAACTGACAAGCCGTTCTCCGGACGCCTTCTACCAACTGCTGTGCCGCGAGGGGGTGACGATCCTCAACCAGACGCCGAGCGCCTTTCGGCAATTGATTGCCGCGCAAAGGGATGAACCGCAACCGCATCGGCTACGACATGTGATCTTTGGCGGTGAGGCATTGGAGGTGGCGACGCTCGAGCCTTGGTACGCACGTGGGCAGAACAAGCATACACAACTGGTCAATATGTACGGCATCACGGAGACGACCGTTCATGTGACTTATCGCTCGCTGGAGCCCGAAGATGCTACACATGTGGGCGTAAGCCCGATTGGCCGCGCCATACCCGATTTGCAGGTTTATGTTCTGGACGGGCATGGAGCACCGGTTCCTGTGGGTGTTGCGGGAGAGCTCTATATCGGTGGTGCAGGTGTTGCGCGGGGCTATCTGAAC
>NZ_JBQEPD010000148.1:0-691 GCF_052045675.1 Brucella sp. 22210 | reverse complement strand
GGTGATTGTCGAGTAGAGGAGCGGACTCAAGCTCCCTGAGCACCGGAATTCAGAAAAATTGCCATTTCCTGCCACCCGGGGCGACTTTTGGAACAGGCTTTAAGACCTTCGGTGCTGACGTCCTGCTGCAGTTTCGAGAATTGCGGCGTATGCTGCGAGCTGTCATACGTGGATAGGTGATTCCCCACAATCCGCCTACATTACCCTGCAAGTTCAGAAGCCTCCCGGCAGCAAAATGCCCGTGAACCCGCAACGGCTATAAAGATGGCCGTGATGGGCGGCGTCTGTTTGACGAGTGTGGCTTTCCTTAGTTACGTTTACTGGCCCCGCCACGATGAACTCGGCCTGAAGACGAGCGAAAACACGTCTTTCGTATCTGGGAGCGGCGACGCGTTCGGGAATCTGGCGCGGCCTGTTCCACCACGGGCACCAGACCCCAACCCCGAACTGCTCAAGCAGATAGAGGACATGAAAAAACTAATTGCGGACTTGCAAAACCGCAAGCCCGAAACGGTTACAGACCAAGCCGCTATCGACCGCATGAACGAACAGGTTGCGGAATTGCAGCACCAAATTAAGGAAGCTTCGGACGGCTACGAACAGACGCTTTCGCAAAAGGATTTGGAACTCCAACGCCTGAAAAACGAGCTCGATGCACGCCGCCTCCAGAACGGCGAAGATGTTGATAATG
>NZ_JBQEPD010000147.1:0-701 GCF_052045675.1 Brucella sp. 22210 | reverse complement strand
CCGGTTGAAGAAGCCGAAATTTCTGCTGCCGACGATGTTGCTAAAAGCGAAATTGAAGACGCGACAAACGACGAACCATGCATGTCTGTCGACGATCTTCGCAAGTACACCATCGCCAATTACCTGAACGCCTGCTTCGAGGACATGGCGGTGCGTAGCGCCAAATTCAAGGAACTGCTCGGCGAAATGAAGCTTGTGAAACTGGCGGACATCGAACCGGGCCAGATCAACGCTTTCAAGGCTCTTGTCGATCAGAAGATCGCTGAAATTGGTGCGGGGGCGTAAGTTTGACCCCCAAGCAAAAATACGACGAACGGAAACGCCTCCGGTCTGAACGTCTCCTACGGGATGAACAACGCGCCAAAAGTGCTCGCGATCAAGACGATGATGTCGAAGAACGGATGACTCGTTTGCTCTGCGCCTTCGAACGGATCGCGGACGTTATGGAACTTTGGGCGGATCAGCAGGGTGATGCCAATGGCTGAAACCCACACCCAACGCGCCCACGCCCGATTAGCGCCAAGTTCCGCCCATCGTTGGATGGTCTGCCCCGGCTCTATTCGGATGCAGGAAGGTTTACCGGACAGCCGGTCGACCTTCGCGGCGGAAGGCACCGCAGCGCATGAACTGGCTGCGAAGTGCCTGGAAACAAACACCGACCCGGCAGTCTTCGCCGGGCAGTATGTCGACATTCTCACATC
>NZ_JBQEPD010000146.1:0-704 GCF_052045675.1 Brucella sp. 22210 | reverse complement strand
TTCGCGACATCGTTATAACGGGGAACACCGGCTCCGGCGGAATGAGTAAGGTTGTTGAGCGGTATTCTCCTGCCGGCACGTCGTTCAGCACCACCTATCAAGGGCTTGTCATTAAAGATAACCCGATTTCCACTTCGGCCGGCGGCGGGGTCATCAATCCGACGTGCACCGAAGGGTCAGTCAGTACGTTTATACAAACATCTGCGTTGGATGCTTCGTTTCGTACGAGAGTGAATATCGGGCAGTATTTGTTTACGTTCGATATAGCCTCGACCATGTTCAAAGCCACTTTCGGGTTAACGCAAAACGACCCATCCATGGCGGACACATTTGTCGCTGGCTACTATTACAACCAGTCTAACGGATATCTGCACATTAAACTGAACAGGTCCGCGCCGTGCTATGTGACGGTAAACTTTAAGATCAGTCAGGTTGTGCCGGCGATAACATCCGTGGCCATCTAATGGCTCGTTGTGGCGGCTCAGTCGATTTAGGTTCCACCTTGCGGCCGATTTGCACGCCGCGGGCCCAATTCCTGATCGGCTTTTCAAAGATGAGATAGATGACACAGGACACGGCGATCCCGGCTGCCGCATAGATACAGAAAAGGACTTGAATCGGGAGCGCACCGAACAAGTCACGGTGCGTCAGAATTAATTTGATAACAGTCACGTGCACCAGGTACAGCGCAAAACTCGCTTCCC
>NZ_JBQEPD010000145.1:0-743 GCF_052045675.1 Brucella sp. 22210 | reverse complement strand
TCGGATACCAACACCTGCAGCACTCGCACGCGAACTGCCACCACCTCTTACACTTCCAAAGTTCTCAAAGCGCGACCCGGAACCGGAAACAACGACACCAGCGCCGCCGCTGCCTGCTGCCCCGTCGGTGCTCTCCTCCCTAAAGGTGCCACTGCTATTCGCCATGAAAGAACGACCACCAGCCCCCCCTGAACCACCTGAGATGCTCAGCCCCGCATGCGTCGTCGTCACCTGGCCATTGCCAACAAATAAACCTGCGCCGCCGCCGCCGCCGCCGCCGCCATAGCCATGAACATTTCCGACATTGTCTAGCGGATACGTCACAGAACCATCACTACCTGCACCACCGTTGCGGCCCTGAATTGCCATAACATTGGAGCCTACTGTAGTAGCCCCCACCCCGCCACCGGAACCACCGGAACCACCACGTGCTGTTACGCCAGCATCGCGTTCCAGAACACTACTACCTCCCGCTCCGCCGTTATGTCCCGCTGAACCATAATCGACGTAGTGATGATTCTCGTTGTCCACTACATCATTAATTACAGCGCCGCCGCCGCCGCCGCCGCCGCCGACTCCATTAACGGCAACGCCTGACGCACCTCCGAAGCCCCCACCGCCACCTGATCCGCCATGACCACTCTCAGCCTTTGCCTGATTGACGCTGACACCAAGCACAACAGGTGCGGCGGCCGTCGCAATCATCGCGGCCCAGAAGGCAGCCGTCGCCAAACGTGGCGCAA
>NZ_JBQEPD010000144.1:0-749 GCF_052045675.1 Brucella sp. 22210 | reverse complement strand
TTGCGCCACGTTTGGCGACGGCTGCCTTCTGGGCCGCGATGATTGCGACGGCCGCCGCACCTGTTGTGCTTGGTGTCAGCGTCAATCAGGCAAAGGCTGAAGCCGGGTCGGGCGGAGGTGGGACTTCTGCGGGCAGTGGCGGGGGCGGGGGCGGCGGTAAAAGTGCCGGTCCCTTTACGTGTGACATTGTTTATCCGAGTTCCGGGTATAATCCTGGGCACAATGGTTCAGGCGGAACTGGTGGTGCCGGTGGCGCTGGCTTCCACTGGGATTGTGGTTCCACAGAGATTGGGGCGGGAGGTCACGGCGGTAATGTTGGAGCCACCAGTGTCGGAAGCTCGTCGATCAGGGGCGAGGACGGCGGCGCAGGGGAGCATGGAACGTCGGTTTATGATCCCAACAATATCAATGTTGATAATTGGGGCAGTGGCGGCGGTGGCGGTGCAGGTTTGCATCTGGCGGCTGGAAGATCCGGTACGACCCGTTCCGGGATGTCGATTCACGGCGGTAATGGCGGCCGTGGCTATTATGGTGGCAGTGGCGGCAATGGCGCCATCGTGAATGGCGTTCTCACGAGTGTTCAGGGTACTTCAATCGTTGGCGGTAGTGGTGGCGCCGGGATTATCAGCACCGACGGCGGCGGCGGTGATGGTGTCGTTGTTTCCGGTTCCGGGTCGCGCTTTGAGAACTTTGGAAGTGTAAGAGGTGGTGGCAGTTCGCGTGCGAGTGCTGCAGGTGTTGGTATCCGA
>NZ_JBQEPD010000143.1:0-754 GCF_052045675.1 Brucella sp. 22210 | reverse complement strand
TCGACATGTCGATACTCGTTAGACATAAGCCTATACCCAAGCCTGTGCTTGAGCCTTTCTGCTTATGCCGACTGTCCGGTCGAAATGGGGGGCAGTTCACCAAGTTTTACGCCGGCGAAAAACGACGGAAAAACAGTCTACATCCTTGATGTGCCAAAGAACGTGCCGGTTAAGGCTTTCTGGTCGATCAGCGTTTACAATCCAAAAGGCTATTTTGAGAAGAATGACTATGACGCCTATTCGCTCAATAGCATTACTTCGAAGAAAAATGCCGACGGGTCGGTGACTGCACAGTTCGGTGGCTGCGATGGTAAAATTCCAAACTGTCTTCCGATAGTTGATGGTTGGAACTACACGGTAAGGCTTTATCGCCCAGACCCATCCGTTGTCAGCGGCGAGTGGAAATTTCCCGAAGCCAAGCCTCAGCCCAACTGATTTACATCAGCCTCTGAGCAGTCTTAAGCTAAAAATCTAGGAGCATTAAGTGTTGTCAAAGATCGTTCAAACGGCCTTGATCACCGCTGTCGTATTCGCTGGCCAAGTTGTGAGTTCCGCCATGGCAGACAATACTGTCGGGCCAAAGGTGACAGACCCACATTTTCATCTGACACCAGGTTATTTGCAAACGAATGAGCTTCCTAACAGTCTTGTTTTGCTAGGGCGTAGACTCATAAACTGATGCACCAGATGCGGACAGCGATCAGTTTGACAGCAGCAAGGAAATTGTCCGGGTTCTTGTCGTAACGCGTGGCGA
>NZ_JBQEPD010000142.1:0-777 GCF_052045675.1 Brucella sp. 22210 | reverse complement strand
TATTGTCGGAATGCAACACAATACATATTCCCGAATTGAGACAGATGCAACAGTCTATTTAGTTTCTATTTAGATGTTGATCGATGCCGAAGTCATGCCGGAGCCGTCAATTTCGTACGTGTCAGAGTAAACCGTGCGGCCGGAACGATACTTGGCGAACGAGTGATATGCGTCTTTCGCCACAGGCGTACGTAACGAACAGACGATAACGCCGCCTTCCTCGATCTTCGATTCGTGGTGAATGTGCCCCGTGTAGATGCGCCGCACGTCGCTGGCCGCCCAATCATGTGGCTTGTCGTACGCCATCACAAGCGGCAGATCGCGCATCTTGGTCTTGTCGCCGTGCGTGGCGCCGAGAAAAACCTTGCCTTCGCGATGCCACCAGAAGCGCGACGGCGACCATTCAAAATTGATCCGCTCGTTGTCACGGTACAGGAGCTTGAAAGCAGCGTTCAACGCCACCGTGGCCTTGTCGTCGTGGTTGCCGGGTAAAAGGCGCACCAACACTTCGGAGTGCTTCTGCGCAACAAGATTGATTGTCTCTTCAATCATTTCGATAGCGACGTTCAGCACCTTCGGATAGCGGCCATCGGCGTCAAGGAAGTTGCCCGAGCGTGACGTGACGGGTTCATAGCCGTCGAAATGCAGCATGTCGCCGAGCCCGAGAACAACAGCTTTGCGCGACGGCGGCGTGCGGGCGATCATTCGGCGCATTGCACCCATGATTGTCGCGCGGGCGATCTTCAGGTCGTAATTCTCGCCGGTTTCAGCAGCCCA
>NZ_JBQEPD010000141.1:0-795 GCF_052045675.1 Brucella sp. 22210 | reverse complement strand
GCTGTCTCTTTTTTGTGGCTGTCTTGCCTGGCTTCTGAAGCAAGATGCGTTTTGTTGTCCAGTTGACCTGGCCACGTGTCAGATTCTCGATAGAGCCACGTCTTGCACCTGTATAGTACAACAATTGCACAAAATAAGACATTTCCCCCTCGGCAAGAGTGAATATTTCCAGCAATTCGTCCTCCGTATAGTACGGGGCCTCGTCATCTTGGCCGAGTGTCTTCATGGGCGGCGCGTCCACACTGACCGCTGCCGCACCTTCGCGCTTCATCCATAGTGCGTGGTTTGCAGCCGCGACAAGCACATTGAGCTCCCGGCGGACAGTGGTCGGGGCCACTGCTTTGATCTTGCGACGCTTCCCGCCGCCGATCAAACCATTGACCCGTGCGGACACGTATTCGCGGCTCAACGGAACGCCTACCTCGGAAAGCTGGTACTCGCCGAAAAACTCCTTGAGCCATCGAATAGCTTGCTCCTGTCGCCGTGGCGCTGCGCACTTCTCTTTGACGTGTTCGTCGAAATAGTCGTCAAGCGCCTGCGAGACGGTCAGCCCTTTTTCGCGCTTCTGTCGGAGCTCGCGCCCGTGCAGCAGGAACTCCGCAAACCGAGTCTCTGCTTCAGCACTGTCAGCCGTACGAAGACTGATGCGTTCTGTTTGTCTTGTGCTTTCGTTGTACCAGTGCGCGTAAAAGACGCCGTTACGGGGCGCGATCCACGGGGTTGTTCGCTTTGGTCTCGCCATTTCACCCATCTTCTCCTTTCAGAAGTGCCAGAATCTTGACAGCCGTCGTCCAC
>NZ_JBQEPD010000140.1:0-796 GCF_052045675.1 Brucella sp. 22210 | reverse complement strand
TTGGTAGAGGCGCGGTCAAACAGCGTATTTGTTACGGTATTATGGTACCCCGCTTTTGCAAGAGAAGTCTTTTTATCACACCCCGAAAGATACCAGGTTACTGCGAGTAACTGCTGTTCAGTGACACGTATGCCGTTGTTTTTAACCACATCCTTGACGCGCGTAGGCGAAAAGGGATCGCGTTTATTCATAGAAATTTCCTTTCACCTCTTGCATTTCATTTACGATTTGTTTATGTCTTATGTTGTAGCAAGACATTACACGACAACGAGATAGAAAGGAACCTCGGCCATGAAACGCTATTACGACCCAAAGGCCAAGCGAGCCATAGAACGCACGATTCGCTTCACCCGCCGCGCAGTAAGAGCCCGCAAAGCTGAATTCTTATTATCACGCTAAACGCACGCGCTGATTGTCTTAAAAAGCGCTAACTTAAAGAATACGGAGACCTATCATGAACCGTGAACAACAACTTAAATTGCTCTGGCAGAAGACACACAAAGATTTCAAAGGCATTTATGAGGGCGTCAAAACAATAATGGTTTGCCGCCAAGGCTCAACAACGCTGGTCGCGCTAGACAATCTCACTGAAAAGGAAATCGCGGATAGGCTTCCGAAAGAGGTGCGCTCATGACCGACTGGTTATTAACACTCGCCGAAGCCTTCGGAGCTTTGGCCATCTTCGCAGCATTCGCTGAATTGTTGATCGTATTGTCTTAGAAAGGGAAATAAAAATGTCATACAAAGAATCGCAGATCGCTTTCGAGACGCCTACGCACTGGGTTCTGGCGGAAAA
>NZ_JBQEPD010000139.1:0-812 GCF_052045675.1 Brucella sp. 22210 | reverse complement strand
GTCGTGCAGCATCATCAATGCTTGATCGGGTCGATGTTCGACGATGTGCAGCGCCAGTTCGTCCAGCCAGTTTTCAAAGCTGCGCTGGTATTCAGATACGTCCGGCTTAGGCAGGCGCATGAGAACCTCCTTTGGCGCGCGAAATCGCAGCGTCCAGTCGTTTGCAGAAGTTGGAATATCTTTCAGACAAGGGCTGGCGGAACGCATAGATCGTGATGCGTTGCATACCGCCCGGTTCGAGAGGCTCGAACCGAACAGCCACCGTGCTGTGAAGCGCGCCCGGTAAAAGCCAAAAGCCCTCAACGCCGACCGAGCCGTTCGGCGAAATACTCAATCGCTCCAAGCTAGTAACCGCTGCCATGGTTGTACTCCTGAAAAGCGTTGAGGAATTTTTCGCGGGCGACGTGGGGCGGCCATTCTTCGATCACCACGCCAAGCGGCGGCAGGTTTGGCCACCCGTCATCGAAGCTGCATGGCGTGAAAGACATCACCTGATCGCGCTCATCGGCGAGGATCCGGTTGTCCAGTTCCTTGACTGCCGCATTGGTTATGGGGAACGGCATTGCGAGCGCATCGGCGATGGCCAGTTCAACGATCTCTTCGACCTGGCAAAACGTGTCGTTGTGCAGCTTGATAGGTCGGATCAGATCACCGATGTACGCTTCTGCAGCATCGTGTAGCAGCGCGCGAAGCTTGTCGTGCGGCGCGGCTTTCTCAGCCATGAGTACCGAATGCTGCGCCACGCTGTAAAACTGCTTGCAGTGGCCGCCGAAACGGCACGTCATGGAAAGCGCGTGCGCTATGTCCACAAT
>NZ_JBQEPD010000138.1:0-831 GCF_052045675.1 Brucella sp. 22210 | reverse complement strand
GCGGCAGGTCTTTCAGCACGTCTTCCTTGCGACGACGGAGCATGAACCCGCTCAATCGTCCGTGCAAATCGGCTTCGTTTTTCGCGCCAAAGAACTGCACTGCGAAGCCATTATGCCGCTGTTCGCAGTAACGGATCATGAATTGGTGGTGCGTCCAACACAGGCCGGTGCGCGTAGACCGCACAGTGTCCGGCGCCAGTGCGCGCATGTGTGTGAACAGTTCGGCGGCGCTATTCGGCATAGGTGTGCCTGTCAGCGTCCACACTATTCCGCAACGGCTTGCGATGGCGTCATCACCGCGCGCCGCATTCTTTCCGTAAACACCTTTTGTACGCTTGGCTGTAATCGTCTTTAGATAGTGGCCTTCATCGATGATGCAGACGTCCCACCATCCGGCCATGATTTTCGCCTTGTCCGCGCCGACTGCGCGATCATACGAAACCACGAATGCCGACCAATCGCCCTCGCGATACTTTGCAATTTCCCGCTTCCAGTTCTCGACGACAGACGCGGGGCAAATGACCAGCACATACAGCGCGGACACTGCGTCGCAAGCGCGTATCGCCTGGATAGATTTGCCAAGGCCGGGATCGTCAGCGAGCAGCGCGGCCTTCCGCGCCGCCAAGAATTCAACGCCGTCCCGTTGGTAGGGGAAAAGCGCTACCGTCATTCGTAATCGTCCTCTACGCACCCGTGGCGTTCAACGAGAACCCAATGGTATATGGCGATAGCGTCAGCCTCGTTGTCATCTTTCGGCGAGAAGCCCCGCTTAACGCACTCCGCAATCATCAGATCTTTTGACGCGGCCCCATTGCCCGTGAACGCCTTTTT
>NZ_JBQEPD010000137.1:0-845 GCF_052045675.1 Brucella sp. 22210 | reverse complement strand
GGGCGATCGGTGAATTTCCAGTCTCCGCCCCATTCAAGACCGTGTTTTTTGCCGATTTCGCCGAGTTTGGCCCACGCAGGGTTTTCAGGATCCCAATTCTTGGCGCCGAGCAGCGCGCCAGGCACGACATCGAATGCGACGCCATAATTGTGGTTGGATTGGCCGCCTCTGGCCTTGGTCACGACAGCACCTGGTGCTGATCGGCCTTGCGCATAAAGCTGGTCCTGCCGGTCTTTCGACCGAAAGGCTTCCTGCACGCGCGGATCGAGCCCCGCGGCTGCGGCTTCCTGCAAAAACGCAGCTGCGAGGGGCCGAACGTCCGGGTGCAGCTGATTGAGGTATTGATCGAACGTGGCCATGGCCGCCGTAGCTCCTGCAAAAGTCACTGATCGTCTTAAATACCACCAAATGTTGCGTGACAAAAGCATACATGATAGATATGGAGCCGATCAGCGTACCGGCTCTCGCGAAGCTAGACCAAAACTGAGTTTCGCGAATGGTCCAGCCGAGCCCCTACAACCGCGCCACAAATTTCTCGAATTACCAGGCCGAGAACCCCACCAAGCCGCTGCCAGCTGGCCCGCTTGATGAGGAATTTGCGCGGCTGAAGCAGGTCACTGACCAGATTCGCACGTCGATCAAGTACATCCAGCGCGACGATTACGCATTGGCGAACCGCTCTGTTGGCTTCGACCAGCTCAAGACCGAGGTGCAGATCGGCATCAACCCGCCGACGCCGTGGTCGACAAACACCAATTACATCGAGCGCGATACGGTCTTTGCGAACTCGAAATTCTGGATCGCGACCGTCAGCCATATTTCGACGACGTTCGACGCTGACGTGG
>NZ_JBQEPD010000136.1:0-855 GCF_052045675.1 Brucella sp. 22210 | reverse complement strand
GCGCTTTTAAATCTTTCCGAACTGCTGTGGTCATTCCGCCCTCCGTGCGACCTTCATTTAACGGCGTATTTTGCAAAGTGCAAGTTAGCCACCGCGCACGCTCTATTGTCTTAAAAAAGGAAAAAGACTATAAGACATTATGAGCAACGCAACACGCAACCTGCTGGAACAGAAGCGCAAGCTGTTGAAGCTCCAGCACGCCCGCGTGCAGGCGCGCGACAGTCTGTTGCGGTATTGTCAGTTGCAAATGCCGGATCCGGAAGACCTCGAAAACCCGGATATGTCGCGCTACGTCATCACGCCACAGGCGCAAATCCTTGCGCGCATCCTTGAACTTGTCGAACAGGGCAAGAAAAAGCGCGTGGCCGTGTCCATTGGCCCGCAGCTTGGCAAGAGCCAGATCATTTCACGCGCGTTTCCGGCTTGGTGCACGGGCCGCGACCCGTACCGCAATCTCATGCTCGGCACGTACAACCAGACGTTTGCCGAGGAATTCGGGTCTGAAGTCCGTACCAATATCCAGAACCCGCTTCACCAGGCGGTTTTCCCGAACCATCAGCTGCAGAAAGGTGCGCTCAACCTGCTGATTTCGGAGCAGGGCGGTAAAACAGCGTTCGTTGGCGTCGGCGGTTCCGGTACGGGCAAACCCGCAGACTTCTTCATCGTGGACGACCCTATTCGTTCTGACGAAGACGCGCAGAGCGAGATTTATCGCGAAAACATATGGAAATGGTTCAACGCGGTTGTTTTCACCCGTACGCACTCGAAGTCCGGCATCGTCGTCGTCCATACTCGCTGGCACGAAGATGACCTGATTGGCCGCTTATGCGATCCGAACCATCCCGAGCGCAACAA
>NZ_JBQEPD010000135.1:0-873 GCF_052045675.1 Brucella sp. 22210 | reverse complement strand
ATGGGTTTAGCCAGCGCTCCAGCACAAGTGGCCGGGCAGGGCTCACGTTTACTTGGCGGTTTGACGCAGCCGTACGCTTCAAGTGCGGGCGCGACGATCGCACGTGACGCCATCGCTGGCGCAGGCGCGGGCATTGGCGCGCAGAGCTATGACGAATTCGCACCGCAGGCGGTTCAGGATTCATCGTTCAGCCCTATAGCGAAAACACTGGCTGCGCTCATGGGCGGTGTCGGCGCGGCAGGGCTTTCTTCTGTTGCGGAAGGCACAGTTAAAGGTATTGGCAATCTGGGCCGCAATATCATTCAGGGTTCGGAAGACGCAGCGTCGCCAATCAATCCAACCACCGGCCAGCGGTACACGCGCACCGAAATGGACCAAGCGGCCCGCGTGGCGCAGAATATGCCGACCAACCGTGCGCAGGCTCTCGCCAACATCGACGAAGGTGCAAAAGACTTCGCACAGTTTGCCAACAAATCCGAAACGCCGACCACCGGCATGTTGGCCGACGACATCGGTATGTCTATTCAAGAGAACGTTCTTCGCGCCCGCGACCCGCAGCGCTTTGTCGAGCGCGACACGGCCCGTCGTTCGCTGGCGTCGGATCGCCTTGATGCGTCAACACCCCGTGGCGCTGAAGGTCGGAATTTCACCAATGAGGCAACACGTCAGTACGACGACACCTTGAGCGCTGCCCGCCAGCAGGTCGACGACGTGACCGGGCGTCAGGCGGCGGCGCAAGCCGATCTGGCCCGCCAGAACGCTGATCTTGGCGAATTCAGGACACGGCAGCCGGAAGCTTCGACCAAACTGGCGCAGGAATTCGACACGCAGCACAGCGCTGCGCAGGCACAGAAAAATGCTCTTTATAATTCG
>NZ_JBQEPD010000134.1:0-894 GCF_052045675.1 Brucella sp. 22210 | reverse complement strand
TCAAGAGACAACTGGCACGGCAACCCTTGCGACAACGGCAAGGTTCTGTTCGTCGCCACGGAAGGCGCCAACGGCGTAGGCCGCCTGCGCGTGCCAGGTTGGTTCGAGCACTACAATACGGATCCGGACTTACGGCAGAACGTCTATCTATATCCGAAGGAAATTTGCCTTGACGTCAAGACAGACGTCGACGTGCTTATAAAATCAGTATCAGCCATGGGCGGGTGCGTCCTGATCGTGCTCGATATCTTCGGTGGCACGATGTCCGGCACTGAAGTGGAAGACACGACTGCCCGCGCCTGGACAAGATCCATACAAAGAATCATGCGTGAAACAGGCGCGGCAACGCTCACAGTCGCACACACAGGCTGGCAGGATGAGACGCGCGCCAGAATGCACACCCATTTTTGGGGCAGCTTCGACAGTCGTATGCGTGTCGAGGGCGACAAAGAGAAAATGGTCACGATGCTGTCAGTCGAGCGCCACAAGGACGCGGACAGCAACGGTTCGTGGGGTTTCCGGCTTGAGCCATGTGAGAGAACGCTTGTGCCTGTCTTCGATGACAGTCTGAAGCCCGACAAAGGGTCTGGGCTGCCAGACAAGCTCAAACTGGCAATCAGGGCGTTGGATGAGGCTGTCGAGCAGCATGGCGTCCTGAAGCTGGAAAAGACATTCCCGGCCTGCCGGGTTGTGGAAATCGGGCAGTGGAAAGCACGTTGCGATGAGCTTGGATTGAGCGAAAGCGACAAGGCGGACACGCGTCAGAAAGCATTCAAAAGGGCGCGGGAAGCATTACTCAATCGTAAATTAATCGAGTTTGAGGACGGTTTTGTGTGGAGCAAATTCGATGAAAAATAGTGAATATGGCGTAAACAATTTGCAATATCGGACAGC
>NZ_JBQEPD010000133.1:0-909 GCF_052045675.1 Brucella sp. 22210 | reverse complement strand
ACATTTCACCATCGCCATAGCCGACAGCGAGCGGCGGTCCCTGACGGGCGCCAATGAGCAGTTCTTCATCGCCTTCAAACAGGAATGCCAGTGCGAAAGCTCCATGCAACAGCGGCAGGCAATCACGGACGGCTTCAATCGGCGATTTGCCCTTATCCAGTTCACGCGTCACGAGATGCGCAACGGCTTCCGTGTCGGTTTCAGTCTGGAACTTGCGGCCTTCGGCTTCGAGCATGGCGCGCAGTTCGGTAAAATTTTCGATAATGCCGTTATGAACCACGGCGAGGCGTTCGGTAATATGCGGATGCGCATTACGCTCCACCGGCTTGCCATGCGTGGCCCAGCGTGTATGACCGATGCCGATCACGCCGGGAAGCGGCTCACCGGCCAGACGCTTTTCCAGATTGACCAGCTTGCCTTCCGCACGACGGCGATCAAGCTTTCCGCCCTGCAAAGTGGCGATACCGGCGGAATCGTAACCGCGATATTCCAGTCGTTTCAGAGCATCGACCAGAAGCGGTGCGACTTCATCCTTGCCGATAATACCGATAATTCCACACATGCATCTACTCCGATACACATCCAGGTTGAATGCTTTATCCAACTGGCGTACTTCGTGCAACCCGCAGTCCATATAATTTACACGTTGTGTTGCATTCAACCAGCTTGGCGGCGTGTTTCTGACACTCCCTGACGTTTGTCGGCAGACCCAAATCGTTCAGTTAAGGTGTATAAAAGAAGGCTCCTGGAGTTTTGAACTTCAGCTTAGACTCGGTTTTGAAAGTGATTGCTACCGTGCCAAACGCCTGACGAGCAGCATTACGGAGGCGGCATAGAGGAAAGCCGCGGCAGATTTGATTGAAGCTTCGAAGTCCTTCGCGAGACGTCTGTTTCGATTGATCCATGCAA
>NZ_JBQEPD010000132.1:0-915 GCF_052045675.1 Brucella sp. 22210 | reverse complement strand
CGAGTAGTCGGGGTCCACATTGTAATCTCCAGAAAGTGTCGCGACATTCCGGAATCACAGGTGCCCCAACTACTCAACCCATTTCAAAACGGCCTCTTAGCTGCTTACGTCAATACGTATTCACGTGTATTCGTATTATTTAGCCAAGAAAGCGATGGCAACAGCCGGAAAACGTGCTAGAGTGTACACAATCTAACACACGGAGGCGTTTCCATGACCGCCAGCACCACCATGACGATTCGGGTTCGGCCCGATGTGAAAGAAAAGCTCGACCGGATCGCGAGCAATACGCAGCGGAGTAAATCCTTCCTCGCCGGCGAGGCCGTCGCCGCCTATGTCGATCGCGAGCTTGAAATCATCGATGGAATCAAGCGCGGCATGGCCGATGTAGCGGCCGGCCGCGTTGTGCCCCATGAACAGGTGATGGCGGAAGCCCGCCAGATCATCGCGGATGCAAAGCGGAAGAAAGCCGCGCAAGAGTGAGGCGAGTGATTTGGTCGGCCGACGCACGGCGCGATTACCTCGACATTCTGCGATACATTGCGGCCGACAACCCACTTGCCGCTGAAAGGGTCGCGGTTGCGATCAAGCAGACCGGGGACGGACTTGGCGAGCTTGCGACCGGGAGACCGGGCCGCGTCACTGGCATTTATGAAAAGTCAGTTCCCCGCCTGCACTACATCATAACCTATGAGGTCACTAACCAAGGCGGCGGAGAGGTCATCGCTATCTTGCGCGTCATCCACACGTCGCGAGAATGGCCGGCTGAAGAATGGCCGCACTAGGTCACATACCCATAAAATAGTTTTCGGTTTGAATGGTTTGTGGTTGAACCGCTTCTTCCGAGCAAAGTGCGTGGTAAGGCCCGCTTTGACGATCGACGTGTTTTGAACGGTATATTCTGGCGGCTGAGGA
>NZ_JBQEPD010000131.1:0-917 GCF_052045675.1 Brucella sp. 22210 | reverse complement strand
TCCTCCTGAACGATTGGCGCTCACGTGGGATCATATCCGCAGGATGAAAGTATGCTGACCATCGTGCCGGACCCGGCTCTTCAGGCAGCATAGTGATCTGAGAATTGGCTCGGCTTGTTTGGACAGGTTTTCCTGATTTATAAGCGGAATACTGCCGCTGCTTAAGCCGCTTCGGGAAGCGATGTGGGATTGAAGTAAGCCTCATCGGGGGCTTGCCGTCAAGGCTCGAATGTGGGCGTCCCCGGTTGTAACATTCCAGATACCGTCCGATCGATGCGCGCGCCTGCGAGACGCTGTCATAGGCTTTGAGATAGATCTCCTCGTATTTTACCGTTCGCCACAAGCGCTCGACGAAGACGCTATCCCGCCATGCGCCCTTGCCGTCCCTGCTGATCTTGATCTCCCGATCAAGCAACACCTTTGGTGAAGGCGTGGCTGGTAAACTGGATGCCCTGATCCGAGTTGAATCTCCGGCTTGCCATGACCGCGATCAGGTAACAGAACCCGCGCGCCATCGGAATATAGGTCAGATCGGTCGCCCAAGCCTGGTTGGGTCGCGTCACCGCAAGATTGCGCAGCAGATACGGGTAGACCTTGTGACCGTCGCCCGGCGCGGGGACGTGCGCGGCTCGCGGTAAAGCGCGGCGATCCCCATCCGCTTCATCAGCGTGCGCACATGCAGGCGCCCGACATCAAAGCCAGCTCGCTTCAAAAGCTTCTGCAGCATCCGGCTGCCTGCAAACGGGTAATCCAGATGCAGTTCATCGATGCGCCGTATCAGCGCCAGATCGGCTTGCGGAACCGGCTGCGGCTGATCCCTAGGTCCCCGACTCATAAGATCGAAGCCAAATACGAATTGAAGCAAGCTGGATAGATGCGAGGAAATTATCGTCGCGTTTGTCGTATCGGTTGCGATG
>NZ_JBQEPD010000130.1:0-962 GCF_052045675.1 Brucella sp. 22210 | reverse complement strand
GAGCAAACCTCGTGGCGTTCCACGGGTTGATGATCGCATGGTTCTCAACGGAATCCTGTGGCGCTTCCGCACCGGGTCATCATGGTCAGAAATCCCTGAACGCTATGGTAACCGTTAAATCGGTTGCATAGCGTGCGTTGCGTCGTACATACTGTCGGCGAGCGGTTTCAGTCCAGGTCATCGTGAGCTCCATCGCATCTAAGCAATCCGATTGAATCATAACCTGCTGTAATCGCTCAATCCTTTTTGGAACAGGCTCTTAGTACAATATGATCCACTCTGAATGAAACGAAACGATTGAATCGCGAGACCCAATCGGCAGAGTGCCAGTGTTCTAACTTTTCAATATATGGAAAAAGAATGCTTCTTAAGCGATCATTGGGGGACCAATTTTATTTGTTTTCCAACACAGAAACACCCGCCGCAGGTATATTGCTTATCACGGCGCATGGCAGCTTTTTAAGCAACGGCGATGGCTGTCTCCCCCTTTCAATTTCACGAACTCTTGTTCCAATAGGAACCAGGCTATCGTTTTTTTCACAGCACGGATATTCGACAAGCGGTGCCATCGGCTTGGCACAATATTGCGTAATTCCTCCGGTGGAAACCTTGGTGGGGGGCGATGACGTTATCAATTATCGATTGCATAAATATAAGGATGATGATGACGCCATTATTCGGTATTCAATGGGGTATCATCAGGCTCTTAATATCGACGTCATGACTATCCGCAATCGCTGGCACAGACTTGGTACATCACTCGCGGATGTATTTTTAGTGCTACGCAGATATGATTTGAACTACACCGAGATCCGGTGCGCGTTTTGTCGTTCACCTGCCTTAAAATTTAACCACGCTGACGCGCTCTAGAGCGTAGACTCATAAACTGATGCACCAGATGCTGACAGCGATCAGTTTGACAGCAGCGAGGAAATTGTACGGGTTCTTGTCGTAGCGCGTGG
>NZ_JBQEPD010000129.1:0-989 GCF_052045675.1 Brucella sp. 22210 | reverse complement strand
TTTTTTTGCGTTTTTTAAGACGTGTGCGGCAGTAACAATGAAGCCGTCGCCGATATGGAAACCCGACCCGTGGCCAGTTTCGGTCGCGATCTTGACCGTAAAGCCAGCGCGTAAATCTTCATAGGGCGCAGCTAATCGGATCGTTTCGGCGATCTGGTCTTCAGCTGGATCTTCGGAAAGCCCGTACGCTGCACTAGTCAGGAAACCAGCTACGGCCACGGACGATATAATTGTACGCAAATTCCACATGTCACCCTCCTATTTGATTGAATTTCTGAAGCCATCCCAAAGCAAGCCGCACGCGCCGAGCACAATCAGCGATATGATGGCCATGCCTATCTTGTTTGCTACGGAATCGGTTCGCTGTCGCAGTCGACGCAGGAAGCGAAAATCTTCTTTCGCCTCGTCACGATTGTCGGCGTCGTCGATGCGGAGCCCAGCGGCGCTGAATTCTTCGCGCACAGCGTCGCGGATCAGCACCTTGAACTCGTCTTCGGTCATGGCAGAAACCTTGCGCATACTCATGGCCGCCACCCGCACAGTTTCTGGCCCTTCAAATTGTGGCTTAAAGCTTGCTCTACTTCCCGGTCGGTAAGTTGATCGATGGTCTGCCCGGTCAAACGAATTGGCTTTGCGATCTTGCAAAACGAACCGGACGTGACGCAGCCCGATAACAGGAAAGAAAGCAGGACTATTTTTACGATGATGTTGGCCATACCGATCAGCGCCCTCTTGCCCATTTTTTCAAGGCACGACGGTTTTCTGATGGATCGTTGCCTGCCACATGCTCGTCGATCTTCTGCGCTTCGGATAAAGCTTCCCACTCGGCCTGGTTCTGCTTCGCTTGCGCAGCTTTCGAACCTGCGTTGCGGCCCTTCAGGTAGGCCAGTGCTACTGCGACAATTACCGCTCCCGCTGCGGCCAGCAGGCCCTTGATCTTCGCCGGGAGCGATAAGAGCCATGTCATTCGGCAACCCTCTTCAGCTCCA
>NZ_JBQEPD010000128.1:0-1008 GCF_052045675.1 Brucella sp. 22210 | reverse complement strand
GCGCTGCTTGCGCTTGTACGTGGTTTTCGGATTGCGGGCGTACAGCGTGCTGACAGACTGGTTGATGTAGCGCGGCAGGATCGGGACAGTATACTTGTTGCTGTCGATCCAGTCTCTGTCCGCGCCGTACATCGCAAAGTCCTGCGACGTACGCATCTGCTTGAAGGTTTCTTCGTAATGCTTTTCGGCAGCGGTGATTTTTTCACACCACTCGTCAACCAGACGGCGGCGCTGTTCGGGAACGTCCGTTTTTGTTTCAGGCGTCGTGGCCGCGATCTCGGGTTCGGTGGTGGAGACCTGTGTTTCTTCGTCCATCGTCAATTACCCGAAAGGGCCCTCTGGCGTTGTTCTTTCATGGCGCGCGCCTTCGCGTTGCGCATGATCCATTCAATGGTTGATCCGGTGGTGTTGGTGTTCGCCGGCGCCATGCGCGGGCCACGCTCTTTCAAGAGGCCCTGGCCGATGTGCGCGAGCCAGTCCACGAAGTCGTCGTTCGATGCGTATGGGAACGCCAGCAACTGGCGGCGCGCAGCTGTCCACCAAGTGGCGTGGCGCGGAAAAAAGACTTTCCCCATCGCCAAACGTCCCTGAATGGCGCGGGCGCGGGTGCCCTTGTCCTTGCTCGGGCGAACGCCGTCGATCGTGGTGTAAACGCGGTCTTCAAGCATACGCTTGTGCAGGAACGGGCCGAACGATTTCGAAATCAGTTCGTCTTCCATCCACCACAGCTGCGGCTTGTGCATCTTGAACTGGATAAGGAGTTCTTCGACGGTGCGGTCTGTCTCCATCTTTTCCCAAACAAGATCGGGCAGCACGTAAATGTTGTCATCCTTGTCAATACCGACGCAGCCGATGACGGTGGGGTCGCGGTCCTGCTTGATCGAGACAGCATGATCGGACGCGCCGTAAATCGTGAGGTCCGCAGGCAGGTCTTCCGGGCCGTACTCCTTAAGCCATTGCGCCTTGAAATACTCGCCGTCCTCACGGCTCGGGCGGCCCATATAGAGC
>NZ_JBQEPD010000127.1:0-1035 GCF_052045675.1 Brucella sp. 22210 | reverse complement strand
TGGCCAAGATTTATACGCCCGAAGAGATGAATTCTCTTCGTCAGGCGCACAAGCTGCTGGACGTCGAAAAGCGGCTCGACGTGAAGTCAACGGCTGGCTCCGACACGTTCAACAAGTTCATGGCGGACAAGGGCGCGCGTGAAGCACAGCTTAACCGAGCACTGGAAGCCGGCCTGAAAGGCTACTTCGGCGTGCTGAAGGGCGGCGGTGTTTACCGCACCATCAAGCTTGCTCTTTCGTCGCTGCCAGATGGTACGAAGGGCGTTTCGGATATTCTTTTCGAGATGCAGTTTAACCCCGATCTGGCCAAACATCTGCTGACCCGAGACGTGAAAGATGTGGGTTCGCCAGCGTGGAACGGTAAACTCCTAAAGCTCATGGCTATAGATCGGGGCGCGCAGGAGAACGTCGAGGCGAAATAACTTGCCACGATTGTCTTAAAGTAATAAAAGATAAATAAGACAAACAAGACGGAAGGGCGGCACGGTGGCGCGCATAAACGAAACAACTTTCTTTGCGTACGCGCGCCGCGCACCTTTCGGCGGCCGTCTCTCGCAAGCGCAGGTTGACGGTACTTCGGCTATTCTGGCCGAAGCAGAACGCCGTGGATTGCCCGACGAACAAACTGCATACGTACTTGCGACAGCTTTCCATGAAACCGGCGGCAAGATGCAGCCTATCGAGGAAAATCTGAGTTATAGCAGCGCAGCGCGCATTCGGCAGGTGTGGCCATCGCGGTTTACGTCCGACGCAGCCGCTCAACCTTTTGTACGAAATCCACAGGGCCTCGCCAATAAAGTCTACGGCGGGCGCATGGGCAACACCCGACCGAACGACGGCTGGTTATACCGCGGTCGCGCCTTGGCTCAGATCACCGGCAAAGACAACTATAAGAAGTACGGCCTTGGCGATAACCCCGACGCCGCGTTGGAGATGGCCACGGCCATCCGCATCCTGTTCGACGGGATGACCAACGGCAAGTTCACCGGCAAGAGTCTGGCTGACTTTTTCGGCGGCGGCAAGGAAGACCCTGTA
>NZ_JBQEPD010000126.1:0-1037 GCF_052045675.1 Brucella sp. 22210 | reverse complement strand
TATTATTAAATGCAACAGTCATTTTGTACGGGGTACACCCGGTAGCAGGGGAGGCGGAGATGTGACAGGCGGCGCAGAGCGCGCAGCATTCAGCAGAAAGCTGTCAGACGGAAAATATTCACAGGAAGGAGTTTGTTGTGAACAATCTGAAAATCGAATTACCGCGTGAGCCGAAGCGGTCACGCTTCGAGACCCGGTGCTGGGCCATCGTGATTATTCTCGATATCGCGTTTGTGTTGGTCGCTGTCCTGGTGGCAGCTTTCAGGGCAGGGGGCGCGGCATGACGATTACCGTGGAATGCCCGAACTGTGGCGACGCCGTGGATTTCCAGGCCGCGCCCATGACCATCCCAGAACAGGCAGAACAGGCAGTACAGGCGGTACAGCGCGAGTTAAGTGTCACGATCTATGAGTGGGAGAGGCGCAGAGAGTTTCTCAACGTAAGTCCCACTCTTCTGCAAGAATTCATGCGAATAAAGGCCGATGACCTAACCGCGAGTATCCTCACCGCAGCCGCCCCTCACCTAGCAGCGGTGCGGGTGAAGAAGCTGGAGTGGACGTACACCGAACGAGTTGCGATGACGTATGTCACATCTGATGACAGGGGCATGTTGTACTACATCAACCAGTCATTCGGTTCGGACAGCTACTATTTCGCCACGGTTCGCTATTCAGACGGGACGGTCTTGTATGATGGCGACGATCTTCCATCTGCCAAAGCCGCCGCACAGGCCGACTATGAGGCTCGCATCCTCTCTGCGCTTGAGCCTTCCGTCTGCAAGACGTGCAATGGCCGCGGGATCATCGGCGGCATGTACCGTGTTGGCGACGGTGACGTAGATGGATGGGAAGAACCTTGCCCAGATTGCAGTCCTTCCGCTGGCAGAGCGGCTGTGCTGGAAGAAGCGCTGCGCAAGATGGTCGCCCTGTATGAGAGCGAGTACGATGCCGATGTGCCCTTCAAGCGCCCGGATTGGCTCGTTTCGGCCCTCCATCCAGTAGCGGATAAGCCCGACGAAGCGGCTGTGCTGGAGGAAG
>NZ_JBQEPD010000125.1:0-1179 GCF_052045675.1 Brucella sp. 22210 | reverse complement strand
GCGGCGGCATGGCTGCGGGAGTTGATCAAGGCCGGGCTAATCGCGCCGGGTGATGTGGACGAAAGGAGCATTGAAGATGTTACGCCAGCCGAATTGCGAGGATACACACAATGCCACTTCTTTGCCGGGATCGGCGTCTGGTCCTACGCTTTGCGTCGAGCCGGATGGCCCGACGACCGTCCTGTCTGGACAGGTTCTTGTCCCTGCCAACCTTTCAGCGCGGCAGGCAAAGGAGATGGGTTTGCTGACGAGCGGCACTTATGGCCGCACTTCCACTGGCTTATTCAAAACTGCCGACCTGCAGTGGTCTTTGGCGAGCAGGTTGCGAGCAAGGACGGACTTGGCTGGCTCGACCTTGTACAAGCTGACCTGGAAGGATCGGGCTACGCCAGCGGGGCGGTCGATACCTGCGCTGCGGGCTTCGGCGCGCCGCATATCAGACAGCGGCTCTACTGGGTGGCCCACGCCAACAAGTCGGGATCACAAGGACGGTGCGGAATGTCAGAACGTACCGCTGAATGCATTGTTGGGGCGAGTGGCTTGGCTGACGGGTTGGCCGACAGCACAAGCTTCGGACGGGTCGGGCGGCGGTCAGGCGGCGAGGGCCATGAACCCGGAGAGATCGAACGATCTGAACGACTTTGCGATGCTAGCGGGATGGACAACGGCGTCAGCGACGGACGGCGAGCGGGCGGGTTTGGGCATAACGCCCAACATGACGGGCAGCAGTTTGCCTCAAATGGCCGCGATGACCAGCCCAGCCCGACTAACGGCTTCTGGCGAAATGTTGATTGGCTCTTCTGCCGAGATGGAAAGTGGCGGCCAGTTGAACCCGGCACATTCCCGCTGGCTCATGGGGCTGCCGCCCGAGTGGGACGATTGCGCGGTTACGGCAATGCAATCAATGCCGAGCAAGCGCAAGCGTTCATCGAAGCGTACCTCTCAGAATTCGGCAGTTAATGTCTTAAAAAGGGAAAATACAGTCTATACAAAAACACAACAAAGTGTTAGCAATACCCATCCCACCACTGAAGCTGCAAAGGAGAATCGAATGAGCTTCGAATTACGTATCACCGGGAACGATGCTGCAGAACTGGCGCAAGACGCACTCGCGTTTGCGTTTCTGGTTGCACCAAACCTGAAGGAAAAACTGTTCGCAACGACAAGCCATGCGGTGGC
>NZ_JBQEPD010000124.1:0-1212 GCF_052045675.1 Brucella sp. 22210 | reverse complement strand
AAGGGGTTGCTGCAATACCATGCGGCGTCCACTGGCCGATGGGGCGGGCGACGCTTTCAGCCGCAGAATATCAAGAGGCCCAACGAAAGCGACATCGACACTGCAATCGAGGTCGTCGCCACCGGCGATTATGACTATGTGACCATGATGTACGAACAGCCGCTGAGCGTCGTCGGCGATTGTCTGCGCGGTATGGTTATGGCTTCAGAAGGCCATCGGATTATCGCGGCCGACTATTCGAACATTGAAGGCCGAGTACTGGCTTGGCTGGCTGGCGAACAATGGAAGCTTGACGCGTTTCGCGCGTATGACACATTCAAACTCAACGCCTCCGGGGAAAGAATACCCGATAACAAAGGCGGCTTTGAGCGTTTGGGTCACGACCTTTACAAGATCGCAGCCGGCAAGATCCTCGGAAAAGACCCCGGCGCTATCACCAAGGACGAACGCCAGTCGCCGGGTAAGGTGTCGGAACTGGCGCTCGGCTATCAGGGCGGCGTCGGCGCGTTCCGCACAATGGGCGGCGCGGCTGTGGAATTGATGGACGATGACGAGATCAATGTCATCAAGGACGCATGGCGCGATGCACACCCTAATATTCGCCAGTTCTGGTTTGACATGGAAGACGCAGCGGTTCGCGCGGTGCAGAGCAAGGGCGTAACGACCACCTGCGGCAAGGTGAAGTTCAAACACGCTGGCTCATGGCTTTTCATGCGTCTGCCGAGCGGCCGATTGCTGGCGTATCCCTACCCTGAAGTGCGCGAATTCGATACGCCGTGGGGCGATCCGAAGGAAGGTCTCACCTACTTTTCGACGATCGATCCGTCGAAGAAAGCCAAGGTTATCGACGACGACCGTAATGGCACGTCGTGGGCGCGCATTAAAACCTACGGCGGAATGCTCGTCGAAAATGCCACGCAGGCTGTTGCCCGCGACATCATGGCCGACGCAATGCCAAGACTTGAAGCTGCTGGCTACAAGATTCTGCTGACCGTGCACGACGAAGTGGTGACGGAAGTGCCAGACGATCACGGGTCGGTCGAAGAGATGGAAACAATCATGTCAACGCTGCCCGAATGGGCTGCCGGTTGCCCGGTGGCGGCTGAAGGCTTTGAAGCGAAGAGGTATCGGAAATGACATTCGTCCAAATTGTCGGCCACATCACTCCGATCACTTGCGTATTGGTCGCAGCGATCCTTGCTTACAAGAAAA
>NZ_JBQEPD010000123.1:0-1328 GCF_052045675.1 Brucella sp. 22210 | reverse complement strand
CGGGTTGTCAGTCGAGCAGCGCCTCGACATGACGCACATTCACCCGGAGATTTACGGCACTGGCGACGCGGCCGTGTACTGCTTCGGTTCGAAGCACCTGCACATCGTCGACCTGAAGTACGGCAAGGGTGTTGCGGTCGACGCCGACAACAACCCCCAACTGCTTCTTTACGCCGCCGGCACCGCGCGTCGTTACCACAACATGCAGATCGAAAAGCTGACAATGCATATTGTTCAGCCACGGGCGCAGCACGCTCACGGGCCGGTGCGTTCGTACGAAATCGACCTGCTGGAACTGTTCGAGTTCGAGAATGAACTGGCTGTGAAGGCACAGGCCGCAATGGCGCCAGACGCGCCGGTGGCCGCTGGCGAGCACTGCCAGTTCTGCAAGGCGCAACCGATCTGCGAAGCAAATCGGAAGCTCGCGCTCGAAGCGGTGTCGGCCGACTTCGGTACGGTTGACGACGAAACCACGTTGCCAGCTATCGATGCGGTGTCGCCCGACCAGATGGGTCGTATTCTTCGTGAAGCCGATATGGTCTTGAGCCGTGTCAAAGCGGTTCAGGAACTCGCTCACAAGATGGCGATGGACGGAAACACGCCGTCCGGGTTCAAGCTTGTGGCGAAGCGTGCAAACCGCAAGTGGATCGACGAGACGATGGCGAAAGAAGCCATGCAGGTCAATGGCGTCGACGAAAGCGACATGTACGAAGAGCCGAAGTTCCGTTCGCCTGCGAAGATGGAACGGTATTTCCCCGGAAAGAATTCGAAAGAGCGTCAGGCCGCCATGGCCGAGCTCGTCGAAAAGAAATCGAGCGGCGCCAACCTTGTGCCGAGCGATGATCCCCGCCCCGCTGTCCATGTCGGGCCCGGCGCGGACTTTGAAGTTGTTGAATCGTTGTCTTAAAAAAGGAAAATAGAATGTCTACAGTTGTAGTTCCCGCAAGTCTCAAGAAGTCTTTCAAGTCTGACAAAAGCGGCAACCTGATTCTGCCAGCTGGCCGTCTCATGTACGCTTCGCTGTTTACGGCCACGCGCCCCAGCAAGAGCGAAACCAACCCGAAGAAGTTCCAGTACCAGGCCACCGTCCTGCTGCCCGCAGACGTTGATCTGACTGCGCTGGAAAACGAAATCAAGGATCTGTTCGAAAGCAACACTCCGGAAGCGAAGCGCGCGACGACCAAGTGGCGCAACCCGATCCTGAAGACCGCTGACGAAGGTTCTCTGGCCATCTACGCCGAAGACTACCCGTATATGATCCGGGCCAATTCCAAGCAGTTCCAGAAGGACGGCAAGGAACGCCCACGCCCTGCGGTCGTCGATTCACA
>NZ_JBQEPD010000122.1:0-1473 GCF_052045675.1 Brucella sp. 22210 | reverse complement strand
GCGGCGCACCTTTATTCGTCTGGAACATCATCTGCCAAGACATTCAGCGTGGCCGCGCCGCACTGCGGGAAAGGGAGTGAGGATGTCAGCGGACCCGAACGAAACACTTACGCTGACGATGGCCAACCTTGAACAAGTCGTTGACAACGCTGCGGCGCATCAACTTGACACGCTTAGAATCGCCTTGGCGGAAAAGGTCAGGACAAACGAAAGAGAGCGCTGCGCCAGATTGGTCGAGCAGCGCGCGATTGATCTGGATAAGCTAGGGTTTTTCAGTGAAGCAATTGAACTGCGCACCCTGGTATCTTCAATACGCACCGATGGCTGACAAATACCCCGCACAAACATCGCTCTTGCAACAAACGTATTAAAAAGCGATTGTTGCATTTCTTCATTTAAGACGAAGAAAGGAAACCACACGTGACAATACCCGAAAAGATCGATTCCGCCGAAGGCATATCGTACTTGTTAAAATGGGCGGCTGCGCACGATATTCTGCTCGGCGCGGTCTACAAAGATCTGGCTGAGAAATATGGTGTAGACGCATCCGCAGTGCGTTTTCAAGGCGCGCGAGCGTTGGCTGCTACAGGCATGTACAAACAGGTGCGCGCAAGATGAACACGTCGAAATTAAACGCGGCGCTTGACGCTGCTGCGCGTGGCTTTCGCGTGTTCCCGCTGCGTCGCGACACAAAGTTACCGTGGCGCGAGGGCTGGCAGCAAGCCGCAACGACAGAAAAGGCCACAATCACAGAATGGTGGCAGGAAAACCCCAACTACAATATCGGCATTGCCACCGGCAACGGTACGCTGGTCGTTGACGTCGATATCAAGAACGGGAAGCAGGGCGCAGCTTCGCTTGAAATGCTTGAGCTTATGGGGTTGCCAGAATCGCTGACCGTCAAAACGGCGTCAGGCGGGAAGCACATCTATTTCAGAATACCCGACCACATCGCCGGCCGCGTCGACAACATCGAAGGCTTCCCCGGCATCGATACGCGTGGCGATGGCAATCTGGCGGTATGGCCTGGTTCATACATCGGCCGCAACAAGTACGAGCTCGAAGACGATCGGCAGCCCGCAGAGTGCCCGGAGTGGTTTCGTACGATTCTCGCCAATGTGCCGAAGCAGGTGCAGCGAAAAGACGACATAGCCGCCCAACCGGATCAGCCCAAAAACATTAGCAAGGCGATACACTGGCTTGAAACCGTCGCACCATCCGCCATCGAAGGTGACGCTGGCGACAAGACGACATTCGCAGTTGCTGCCGAATTACGCGCCTTTGGCATTTCCGAGGAAACAGCGTTCGAGCTGATGGCCGATCACTGGAATGAACAAAAGGCTTCGCCACCGTGGTCGCCAGACCCGCTGAAAACGAAAATCGCCAACGCATACAATTATGGGCAAGGCGCTTTTGGCGGTAAGACGGCAGAAGGTGAATTTGGCGTTCTCGATATCGACATTGGCGAACCGC
>NZ_JBQEPD010000121.1:0-1525 GCF_052045675.1 Brucella sp. 22210 | reverse complement strand
TGTGCACATTATCGTACCACCGATCCAGAGCCGTAGCCGGACGGAGACCCGTAAGCGCTCTGATACGAACGGGTTGGCGTGTTGTTTTTGGATGAGACGTAATTGCCGAACGAGCCCAAAGCACTCGCGAACACCTGGCCAAGTGGGGAGTACGTCGGCGGTGCTACAAGCGAGGTCGCCTGTCCGATGGCTTGCGCGTTGACGGCTTGCGGGTTGGCGCTCGCCTCATTCAACGAATAGAGATTGGATTTTGCATTTTCGACAGTGCCGCGCAGCTTGTTCGATGCGTCGAGACCTTCATTTGCGATGTTCGTGCGCGCGTCGGCATTCTCGCGGGCCAGTTTCGCAAACGTGTCCGCGCCAACACTCGATTCCAGCATTCCGCGCCCGGCCAGTGTGGATGTCATCTTGTCGACAGCTTCGCCGTACTGCTTGTCGAGCTGCGGCATGTAGTAGCCCGAATAGTTGTCCTGGTAGCCCTTGTAATAGTTGTCGTCGAACTTGTTGAACGCCTTGTCGATGCCGATGCGTCCGAGCCCGACGTCATGCTGACGCGAGACTTCGCGCTGCTCCATACCCGCAGATGCGTCGCTTTTGATCCTGTTGGATAGCTTTTCGAACTGCGAACCTGCGCCGTACTGCGTCAACGCCGCGTCGGCCTGCGCCTGCGAGATTTCTCCGTTGGCCAGCTGCGTCTCAATCGCCGCTTTCTGGTTGAACAGATTTTTCCAGTTCTGGAAATCGCCTTCCTTATAGGCGTCGTATTGATCGCCTCCGCCGCCACCGCACATGAAACTGCACCTGTACTAGACAATCGGTGCAGCGAGGTCCGACTTTGTATTACGCTAGCTCGTTTCGGAAATTATCAAATTAATACGTGTTTGTCACGTGTATCTGAATAGTTTGGTATTTCCAACGTCAGCAATGAAGGTGAAACCAAGTGCACGCATCCACTTCGTGGCGGCCGGATGCTCAGAGCCAACGAAAGAATGAATCGGCCCGTAGCGCTTTACAGCGTCCTGCATATACTTTCGCGACGCACGAAGGGCGGGCAACCCGTTCTCGAAATACTCGGTCGTGCACAAAAGCCACGTGATTGGCCCGAGTGACGGATCGGCCTTGATGCTCAATACCGCTTGCGGTTTTCCGTTGAAATACAATGCCTTGGTGTCCCCCGCCCAAAGAAACTGCAACAGCCGGTTTGTGAAATCCTGACTCGGAAAGCCGACTTTGCTGAATTCGCCGCGGTGCTGTTCCGATAACCGGGCCAGTACGCTTTCGATATCGGCGTACATTGGAGTCGCGACATGCATCATGCTTTTTCTCCAGGTTCGTAGTGCACCGCCGTCGACGACAACGTGGCCGGGCCCGCGCGGTCGCAGACAAACTTCAGCGCAAAATGCGAGGTGCGCCCCGGCGTTTTGTTCGCGGTCAGATGGTAGGTCGTGCCTTCGTACGTGCCAACGTCGATGTAGTGCGCGGGGTTATTCGGGTCCGGAAGAATTTGAACGCGCCAACTATTTTC
>NZ_JBQEPD010000120.1:0-1869 GCF_052045675.1 Brucella sp. 22210 | reverse complement strand
CGCGCTTTGGCAAAGCCGCTTGCATTACCTACAGCGGCGACCAAAGCCGTGGCATTGAGTACGCCTATACCGGGGATAGTCGTCAGTCTACGCGTGGCCGCATCATTGCGTGCCAACTGGATAAGCTCAGTATTCAATGCTCCGATCTTTGTGTCGAGCTCTTGCCACTCGGCGCGTAATTCACAAACCAGTTGTTGTACTCGCGACGATAATAACTTCACATCTTCGGCTAGCATGCTGTCCACGCCGAGTTCCAGTTTCCGCCGCCCGGCAGGAAAGATCACCCCGCGTTCCAGCAGAATTGCGCGAAGCTGATTGATGAGGTTTGTTCGCTCTGCCACAAGGCGAGAACGCACCCGATGCAGTGTCTGGATGTCCAGTTGCTCCTGGCTCTTCAGATCGACGAAACGCATCGTCGGTCGAGATGCAGCTTCGGCAATACCCTCAGCATCCCGATCATCATTTTTCTGGGCTTTGATATTCCGGCGACATCAGCCGGACCTCGTGACCTCGTCCCGTAAACAAGCGGCCCAGATGATGAGCTCCGCAGCACGCGTCCATAGCAACTATGCAGGCGGGGAGTTTCGTTACGTAATCAATCAGTGTCTGGCGACGCATCGTTCGACGTGTAACTATTGCGCCGGTAGCGTCGACACCAACGACGCTGCAAGAGTTCTTGCCCAGATCAATTCCAAGGATCATTATGCTCATAGGCCCGTTCCTTTCTTTTTTCGCACCACAGCATCATAACAGACGCTGGGGATAGGGGCGGGCCATTCCATAAACGGATATCGCGGCCGATCTTGTTGCCGAAGGACGGTTCGCGATGAAGGCCGTCGCAGAAACGTTGGGCGTCTCCCGTTCCAACCTCATCGAGCGGCTGAAAGGCAAATCAAAGCCGCGTGGACCATACAACAAGGTCGAGGATGCAGAGCTTCTGCCCACCATTCGCAGGCTGGTGGATCAAAGGCCGACCTACGGCTATCGGCGGATCGCCGCGCTCCTCAATCGCGAAAGGCGAGCCGCCGATAAGCCTGTCGTCAACGCCAAACGGGTCCATCGCATCATGGGCAACCATGCCATGCTGCTGGAGAAGTATACCGCCGTTCGCAAGGGCCGCATCCATGACGGCAAGGTCATGGTTATGCGATCCAATCTGCGCTGGTGCTCGGACGGTCTGGAGTTCACCTGCTGGAATGGAGAGGTCATTCGTCTCGCTTTCATCATCGATGCCTTCGACCGCGAGATCATTGCCTGGACGGCAGTTGCCAATGCGGGCATCTCCGGCTCGGACGTGCGCGATATGATGCTGGAGGCGGTCGAGAAACGCTTCAACGGAACCAGAGCCCCACATGCAATCGAACATCTGTCGGACAATGGGTCGGCTTACACCGCGAGGGATACGAAGCTATTCGCCCAGGCGCTCAACCTGACGCCCTGCTTCACGCCGGTGGCCAGCCCCCAGTCAAATGGCATGTCAGAAGCCATCGTCAAAACCCTGAAGCGAGATTACGTCCGCATCTCGGCACTACCGGACGCCGAAACGGCGCTCCGTCTCATCGACGGATGGATCGAGGACTTGTATGAAGGCGGTTCGGTCAAGCATTCATTGGCGTCTCCATTTTACTCGTGACTGGGCTGCATTGGTTTACTGGCGCACTCGGCGCATCGACTTGTATTCGGTGAGGGTTTGACCTCAACCACGATCCCATTCATGGGGCCAAGCAGTGATGAAGAGCAGAGCAACACTACAACACGGCGGATGTTATCCGGACCAACTTCAATCTCGGCAGCCGCTCTTCTCTCCAGTCGCCCGTCGGCGCATGGAACTCTTATAGAACTTACGCTTTCAGCGAAGCCCCCTCTGGG
>NZ_JBQEPD010000119.1:0-1891 GCF_052045675.1 Brucella sp. 22210 | reverse complement strand
CATAGCGGCGACGTGACATCAAAGACCTCCAAATCCGAGGCCTTTCAATAACCAATCCATTCAAATAGCTAGCCTATTTATGAGTGCACGGCCTAGTTCGCTGCCGGATGCGTTCAGTCTTTCTGACAAACTCACCGATATGAACCGGGACGCGTATCAGGCGAGACTGGTCCTCGATGGCCCGCAACATTGCCTGACGTATCCACCAGACCGCATAGGAACCGAACCTGCTGCCTTTTGTGCTGTCAAACTTTTCAACCGCCCGCATCAGCCCGATGTTGCCCTCCTGAATCAGGTCTTCTATTGGTAATCCTCTTCTGCGGTATCGGTACGCCAGCCAGGGCACTAGCTTCAGGCCTCCCTCCATACCCCGGTCCCGGGCCTTCCTGTAGTTTTCGAGCGCCAGTCTGAGACCTATGAGGTTTTGCCTGTCTGATGTCTTTTGCTCCAGTTCACCGAAGAGCTTTATAAAATCCCGCAGGAAGAACTCTGGTGCTGCGGGTTCGTCTGTGTTTGTTTCGGTCGCGACCCCATCAGCGCTCTCGAAAACATTGCTCTCGTCATCAGCTTCTTCTGTGGCATCTTTCACAATCTCTTCAGTTGGCCGGAGTTCTCCCTGCAGAACTAGGGGAGTTATCTGCATAAATCCGGCGAACATCGCTATAAGACGCGCCCGGGCTTCGGCAACTTTTCCGAAAATTCTGGCCTCGCGATCGGGGCTGAACGGTCCGAAACTGGCAATCTCCATCTTGTATTTCTCAACCGTGTCCAGCCTACCGGTGCACGTATCGCGCAAAACGTCGATAAGCTCTTGGCAGAGCTGGAGATTGTCATTGGTTGGTTCGGCGTTTCTGATGCACTGGAACGGATTTCCGGGACGGGCAGGAAAAATTCTGATGTTTGCCGCAGCGAGTAGCTGCCGCAATTCCAGAATATGCTCCCGCTTGGCCAGCGGCCATTCGGCAGTAACAGCATCATCGGTGAGCCATGCTGCTGCGAGGCCGCTGGCAATCATGGCATGAACGGCTCGAGGGATCGCGACAGTTGTTAGATTGGTGTTGCTGGTGGGGAGGCAAATATCCGCAGTTTGCCAATCGTCGCTTACCCGGAACACACGATGGGACGCGATGGAGACCTGCAAGGCTACCACAGTTTCATCAACGCCGCGATTTTCAGCAGGCGCTTGAAACGGCACCTCGGCTTCCCAACCTTCACTGATCGCCTCACCCGGATAAACGGTTACAACGGGCTCATTACCCTCGGACAGCGGTTCGGCGAGCGTGGCTTGGAGCTGTGAAGCGATAACGTGATGACCATATCTTGTGGCTAGATCAAAGGCGTTACATCCGTCAGAATCGCAAATTGAAACATCTGCGCCTTCGTGTAGGAGAAGTTCACAGATGTTCAGCCGGCCATTCAAAGCGGCTATCATCAACGGAGTGCGCCCGGAAGCATCCTTGCCATTAACCGGAGCTTTTCGACGAAGATGAAGCAATATTGATGCTTCTTCATCTTTTACCAACGCCAGACGAAACAAGGGTGAAATGCTGTCGGCGTCAGATGATACTGGGCTGACAGAACCGATCACGGAAGATGCCCATTACAATTTTTCGATACCGCCCAATACACCTGAATCCCCCCAATATGTCCCCGAAATAATCTCTGCATTTCATAAAATAAAAATCAACCCTCACGCGAAAGGCGAACTAAGCTGATATGGTTTGTCGGCGTCAGACACAGATTTCACCAACGCAGTTCAGCTGTTTCAACTAAGGAGCAATTTTCGCTTCACCTAGGCCGTGCACTCATAAATAGGCTAGCTATTTGAATGGATTGGTTATTGAAAGGCCTCGGATTTGGAGGTCTTTGATGTCACGTCGCCGCTATGAAC
>NZ_JBQEPD010000118.1:0-1935 GCF_052045675.1 Brucella sp. 22210 | reverse complement strand
GGAAGACCGTCACGATCGAACAGTTTGTCCACGAGGTTGATGCCTACATCCAATGGTACAATGAGAAGCGCATCAAATTATCACTGGGGTCGCTCAGCCCAATTGAGTATCGAAGAAGTCTCGGCCTTAACGTATAAATCAGTCCAAGTTTTTATCCGCACCCCCACCGGCTCAGTTCCGCATGGAAACCAACAGCTTTGGTATTAACAGGAGAAAACGACGCGCAAGAACCTATTCAGAGCGATGCGCTTGCCGGTGACGCGCGCTACGCGCGAGCGCAACAAAACGGTCTCGGATCTCGGCAAACAGCGCCGGTGGTAGCGGACCGTAATAGCCGGTTTCGCCCTCGACCGGCCGCAGATCCGGCCCTGGCCAGACAAAGCGATTGCTTTCGCTGAGCACGATCCAGGAACGCTCATCGTCCAGTCCGAGGCGGCGTTTGGTGGCAGTGGGAATTTCAATTGCCTGGTCATCCCGTTGCGGTGGCGTATGGGTGACCGGCAAAACCCTTACAACCGGCGATCCGTCTTCCAGTGTCGTCGTGATAGCCAATACGAGAACAGGTCGGTCCTTGTCGCCCTCTTCCCGTCCCTGCTCGAACTGCCAGTGCCACAAATAGGAATATCTGAAAATCCAACCGACCTTGGGCTCACTCGGAATCATGCTATTTTTCGTTCAGTTCGCGATCGAGATGTACCAGACCGGCTTCCATCGCGGCGTTTTCAACAGCCGCGAGTTCGTCTTCGGTCAGCGTAGCGGTCAATTCGACGCGACGCTCGCGCCGCATCAGGCGCAAATAGTCCTCGTATGCGAGCAGAACAGTGCGCGGGCGACCGTTCTTGGTAATGATAACCGGATCGCGCACGGCGGCGTCCTGGTAAGCGCCAAAATTCTTGGAAATGGCTGCGGCTGTTACTGTGGATGTCATGATCAACCTCCGTTTTCCGTAATATACGGAATTTACGGGTTTTCCGCAAGTTTTAAATCGAGAAGCATCGTGCAATGACCAGACCAGACCGCTTGCCTTCGAATATCCAGAGCCGGGCAGAACAACTCGACACGATTGCAGCCGTCTTGCCGATGAACCGGCGCGACAGGCTGGCCGAAATTTTGACAGATCAGGATGTCGAAACGTTGCGCCATCTGGTCAATGAAGGCATGGGCGAAAACACGCTGCGCGCGTTAACCTCGGATCTGGCCTATCTCGAAGCCTGGTCGTTGGCCGCGACCGGTAGCCCGCTCCCCTTCTCGGCGCCAGAAGCGCTGTTGCTGAAATTCATTGTGCATCACTTGTGGCGACCGCAGCAACGCGAGATCGAACCCGATCACGGCATGCCGGCCGACGTAGAAGCAGACCTGCGCCGACAAGGCTTTCTGCGCGTATCTGGACCGCATGCGCCAGCAACGGTCCGCCGGCGTCTCGCCAACTGGTCAACGCTGACCCGCTGGCGGGGGCTGGAAGGGTCGTTTTCGGCGCCGTCCGTCAAATCGGCTATCCGGCTTGCGGTCCGCGCCCTCAACCGACCACGCAGCCGCAAGAGTGCCAATGCGATTACCGGCGATATTCTGGGCAAGCTGCTGGCGCCGGGAAGGGAAGGGGATTGCCGGTTGCGGTCGTGTGTCAGGCCTCTCAATTGCGGGGGGCTGCTGCGTGGAAACCAACAGCTGTAGCGAGCAAGGGAGAAGCGCTCCACTTTTGAAGGGGATTCCTAAATGCGCGGTGATAGCGTAGGAAACATGTGGGAGGAAGCGGAGTTCGGGTCGGTTCTTCCCTCTGCCTCCTCCCCGTTTCCGATGCCGGGATGAGGTGCCGGCACCGAAAGCGTTTTCAACAGGACCACATTTTGAACCGGGCATTCCTTCTTCTTGCCGATCGGTCAGAATGCCGCCTTCAGTCTGGCCCGAATAACCGGGGCCAGATGTTTGTTTGGTGTT
>NZ_JBQEPD010000117.1:0-1945 GCF_052045675.1 Brucella sp. 22210 | reverse complement strand
TGCTCGTTCATCACACCCTTTGGTTGTCCGGTCGATCCGGAGGTGTAGATGACATAGGCCAGGTTGCGCGGCGTCAGGCCGAGAACAGCGGGATCTGGATCACCGGCGGGCCGGTCAGCCCACAGGGATGCGTCGGCCTTCATGTCGATCAGCGCCGGACCGCCGGCGGCAGACGCCGCGTCCTGCAGCACAGCACGCGCCGCGCCATCCACGCGCCTATGGGTAAGCACCGCCACCGGCGCGGCATCGCCCAGCATATAGGCAAGCCGCTCGGCCGGATAGGACGGGTCGAGCGGCACATACGCTCCGCCCGCCTTGAGGATCGCCAGAAGCCCCACCACCATGTCGAAGCCGCGCTCCACGCACAATCCGACAAGACAGTCCGGGCCGACACCGAGGGATATCAGATGATGTGCCAGACGGTTCGCCCGCGCGTTCAGAGCGCCATAACTGAGAGTGGCCTCCTCATACACGAGCGCCACCGCGTCCGGCCGCTCGGCCGCCTGCGCCTCGAACAGTTCATGCACGCATTTGTCCGCCGGATAGACCGCCGCAGTCGCGTTCCACTCCACTAGCAAACAGTGGCGCTCGGCTTCGGACAGAAGCTCGATACCGCCAACGCGTTGCGCGTCATCAGCCACCATCGCCTCCAGAACCCGCCGCAGATAGCCGGCATGCCGCTCCACCGTCGCCGCATCGAACAGCGCCGCCGCATAGTCCAGCCCGCCGGCAATGATCCCGTCCACCTCCCCCAGATCCAGCGTCAGGTCGAACTTCGCCACCCTCTGATCCGAGGACAGCGATGACAGCGCCAGGCCGGGAAGCGCCAGCGCTTCCTGCTCGTTGTTCTGCCAGGCGAACATCGCCTGGAACACCGGGCTGTGGGAAAGGCTGCGCTCCGGCCGCACAAGCTCGACAATCTGCTCGAAGGGAAGGTCCTGATGCTGCTGGGCAGCCAGTGATTGCGCCTTCACACGCTGAAGAAGCGCTCCTACCGACGGATCCTCCGACACGTCGAGGCGTAGCGCCAGCGTGTTGACGAAGAAGCCGATCAGCGGCTCCACCTCCGCCCGCCGCCGGTTGGCCACCGGCGTGCCCACGATCACCTCCTCCTGACCCGAAAGGCGCGACAGCACCACGCTCCACGCCGCAAGCAGCGTCATGAACAGTGTCACTCCGTAGCGCCGGCTCAGACCCTTCAGACCCGTCGTCAAATCCGCGTCCAGCGCAAAGTCGATCCGTCCTCCGCGGTAATCCTGCACTACCGGCCGCGGATGATCCAGCGGCAGCTCAAGAAGCGATGGTGCGCCCGACAGATTGTCCCGCCACCATCCCGCCTGCTCGGCCAGCACATCCCCCGAAAGCCACTGACGCTGCCAGGCCGCATAGTCGGCATACTGCACCGCAAGCGCCGGCAGAGGATCCTCGTCCCCTGCCGCATAGGCCGCGTAAAGCACGTTCAGCTCGCGCATCATAACCCCGAGCGACCAGCCATCCGAGACGATGTGGTGCATAGTCACCAGCAGCACATGCTCCTCATCCGACAGCGCTATCAGCCGGCCGCGCACAAGGGGACCGGCCTCCAGATCGAACGGCGCGGCCGCCTCTTGTGCCATCAGCCAGCGCAGCTCCGCCGCCCGGTCCGGCCCAGGCCCGCAAAGGTCATGCTCGATCAGCGCAAAACCGATATCCGCCGCATCTATGTGCTGGCTGGCCACGCCCTCATGCGTCACAAAGCGCGTACGCAACGCCTCGTGCCGCGCAACGATCCGATCCAGCGCCCGCACCAACGCAGACCGGTCCAGAGCACCCCGTAACCGAAGCCCACCTGGAATGTGATAGGCCGCGCTCACCCTCTCGTCCATCTGCGCCAGGAACCACAGCCGCTGCTGCGCAAAGGACAGTGCAAGCGCACCGTCACGATCAACCGGCGGGATCGCTGGCA
>NZ_JBQEPD010000116.1:0-1945 GCF_052045675.1 Brucella sp. 22210 | reverse complement strand
CCCCGACTCATAAGATCGAAGCCAAATACGAATTGAAGCAAGCTGGATAGATGCGAGGAAATTATCGTCGCGTTTGTCGTATCGGTTGCGATGGCTCGGAAGTGTTTGAGTTTGTTGAAGAACCTTTCGACAGCGTTACGTTGTTTATAGAGCCATGGACTGAAGGCGGGGATATTCACACGGTTTGGCATGGGACGGATGCAGCCCCATGCTCCTCGTTCTTTGAGGCTTTGGCGCAAGCTGTCGCTATCGTAAGCGCGATCTGCCAGTAGTATCTGCCCAGACCCGAGCGTCTCAAACATATCGGCTGCCGAACGTCCGTCATGTGCTTGTCCGGCTGTCAGTTTCAGTCGAATTGGGCGGCCATCAGCATCGACAAGCGCATGAATTTTTGTGGTCATCCCACCGCGCGAACGACCCATGCAACCGGATCGTTCGTCTTTTTTTACCGTTGGCCGCATGTTGATGGGACGCGGATTGACGAGGAGTCGATCATCTGGATATCGCCGTCGTAAACTTCTGATATCGCTTTGAGAATGCGCGCCCAATGCCCGGCATGACGCGACGCCATCTGTTGAAGCGATTTACACAGGTCGTATAAGGCCCGTAGCGGGCTGGAATGTCTGCCCATGGCGCACCTGTCCTCAGCCGCCAGAATATACCGTTCAAAACACGTCGATCGTCAAAGCGGGCCTTACCACGCACTTTGCTCGGAAGAAGCGGTTCAATCCCGGACCATTCAAACCGAAAACTATTTTATGGGTATGTGACCTAGTCATCCTCATAGAGTGAACCCCGGAACGCCTTCATATCGAAGGGCGTCCGTGTGGAGCCTGCAAGCTGTTTGAACTCGTCCTGATTTTTTCACGCGTTGCTCTAGCGGCTCGGCCGGCTCCAGATGCGCAATCTCATTAAGCAGAGCGCGACGCACGGCCTCGGTTTTGTTTGGTGCTTTTCCGAGCTTCGCGGCCTTGATGGCAAGGTCATCGACGGACTGATCACGTATGTAAAGGGGCATGGGATTTTGCCTTTGTATATCCCGCTTCACAGGTCGGCCGCCATGTGCGCAAATAGTTACACGTGAACTATTTTTATGATCATCAATATATGTATAATATGTATCTTTTGGAAATCCTGGCAAAAAGTATATTTTTATATTATGCATTTTATCTCGCTATATTAATATTAATTTTAATTCGTATTTTAAGAGCCGAGCCGAAAATTAAGTTGATCGATTTCAGGGATTTATGATTCTCTGTGTTTGCAACGACAACGGAGAAAACACATGGCTTGGACTGAAACCATCGGCAGGACTATGCCAGTCGAAGTTTGCGCTATGCAAGTGACTGCACGGACGATAAATAGGCTATTATTGCGGCGGATGGGCAAGGCCGACCGCGTGAGCATGCTCCGCGCAAACTGTGGAACGCAATCCAATACATCGCAACATTTCTACCGGATGCGACAACGGCTTGCGGGATCTTATCAATGTCCTTTACCCGGATAAAGCAGTCGAACCTGAAAGGTGCAGTTAGGTAAAAGTGCAACAGAACCAAAACCGCTCGTGAGTTCCATAATATAAGTTATGCGATACAAAAGTATAAAGGGGGTGGGTTCTAGCTTGAAGTGCGACTTGCAAGCGATAACAATGAGTTATCCCAAGCAAGGAACCCGTCATGCAAAGGACCTACTCGCATATTGACTTGGATGAGCGGCGCAAGATCGCGCGCTGGCGTATGGCAAATATTTCTGTCGAAACTATCGCCGAGAAACTTGGCCGTCACCGTTCAACCATTTTCCGTGAGCTCAAGCGCAATCAGTTTAACGATGATGAGATCAAGGATCGACCGGTTATTACTGCACGGTTGCGGATCAGAAAGCGCGTGAGCGGCGATCGCGGCAACGCAAGCTCATTCGTTTTGCTCATTCGCGTCAATCGGTTTTC
>NZ_JBQEPD010000115.1:0-2011 GCF_052045675.1 Brucella sp. 22210 | reverse complement strand
TTCCGGTTTCCGCTGAGCCTTCGCATGGTCGAAGACATGCTGGCATACAGAGGGATCATCGTCACCCACAAGACAGTGCGCGAGTGGGCTGAAAAGTTTGGACAAGACTATGCCAATACAATCCGTCGTCGTACACCGCGCCTTGGTGACAAATGGCATCTCGATGAGGCTGTCGTGACAATCAATGGTGAGCGGCACGCTTCATTCGGAAGTTGCTGTCATGCCAGGGCGCAGTTCCTCGCGTCATGGTCACTGACAAACTGGGCTCTTATGGTGCCGCCAACCGGGAGATCGGCCTCACGGTCTGTGATCATCGCCAGCACAAAGGCTTGAACAATCGGGCCGAGAATTCTCATCAACCGATAAGACGGCGAGAACGGGTCATGAAGCGTTTCAAGTCAGCACGACACTTGCAGCGTTTCGCATCCATTCACGACCCGATCTACAACCTTCATCATTTTCCCCGCCACCGCTTCACCTCTGCCATTCACCGCGAACTGCGCCAAGCCGCCAACACGGTCTGGCGCGATATCGCGGGCCCGTAATCCGCTTAAAACGACATCAACATCCGGGATATGTCCGTAGGCAGGTTAACGTTACGGTGCCTATTCGTGCCGCTGAATATTCCGCCCTCAGCCGGAATTGACCCCGTGAAGGCGGCGGCGTTGCCGGTTTGGGGCCGAGCCAGCTTGGAGATGGCGGCATTATATGCTATGAATACATGCGATTACAAAGGATCACATTATGTCACAGCACGCCGTATCCGCAGCTATCACTATCCGCACGGCCAAAGTGTCGGAGATCGACGCCTTGGCGAGTGCGATGGATCGTTCCCGCAATTATATCATCAATCAGGCCATCGAACAGTATCTCGAAGCCAATGTGTGGCAGATGGAGCGGATCACAGCGGGGATCGAGGCGGCGCGGTCGGGCAAGGTGCAGTCTGCCGATGAGGTCTTTTCCGGGATCGCAGCGAAGCACGGCTGGGCACGTTGAAACGTCTGGTCATTGCCGAGCCCGCCGCGCGCGACTTTGAGGACATCGTGGACTATATCGCGCTGGACAATCCCGCTGCCGCCGAAGACGTTTACCAAAGGATAACGACAGCCGCGCGAAAGCTACCCCAGTTTCCGGCCATTGGGCGTCCCGGTCGCCACCCCGAGACCCGTGAGCTTAGTGTTTCAGCCTTGCCGTACCTGATTGTTTATGAGGTAAGCGACGAGGCCGTGACGATCATCGCTGTATTCCATACAGCTCGTGATCTGGTGCAGGCTTTAAAAGATCGAGCGAGTGTAAGCTAAAAGAGGCTTCACGCCAGAACCTCCGAAAACTCTGCGCTACAGAATACCGGCTACCCCTCTTGTTCAAAGGGGATGATTCCGCATCCGTTAAATCAGTTGCATAGCGTGCGTTGCGTCGTACATACTGTCGGCGAGCGGTTCCAGTCCAGGTCATCGTGAGCTCCATCGAATGTAAGCAATCCGATTGAATCATAACCTGCTGTAATCGCTCAATCCTTTTTGGAACAGTCTCCTAGAAATATTGAAAAAATAATTGTAGCAATTTGTTATCTTTGCATAAACCCATATTTATTGTATTTATTCAATGGTAAAAAGTATTCATAAAGCAATAGAAACAGCAGAAAAAATTGCTAACGGATTATGCATTGAAATTATCCCAAAAATTAGAAATTTATATTCTTAAATAAAGAAAGGGTAGCTTAAAGCCGACTGGAACATAAAATCCAAACAGCTTGGTGTCCAGTGTTACTTCGATTGCACCAAGTGGTTTCGAAAACGGACAGGACTCTTTTGCTTTCTTTACATGGCTTGCAAAATCTTGCTCCGCGATTTCGGAAATGCTCGCTTTGAGCGAACCTTTCAGGCTTGCGCGCAAGACATCCTTAGGCGCGCAGCCCGATTAATTGGAATCAGCATTTGAGGCTTCGCTGGCGGTAGTGAATGGCTTTTGAATAAAGCCTGTCGGGAAAGCTTTGCCAAATCAAATACCA
>NZ_JBQEPD010000114.1:0-2270 GCF_052045675.1 Brucella sp. 22210 | reverse complement strand
GTTCATAGCGGTGACGTGACATCAAAGACCTCCAAATCCTAGGCCTTTGAATCACTAATACATTCAAATAGCTAGCCTATTTATGAGTGCACAGCCTAGCTTCTCCACCGGGACGGAAGTCTGCAATATAACGTATCAGACTTTACCCTTGATTGATCCAGGCTTTTATAGCGTGACGATCAGGATGAGATACCGTATGCCTCACCAAGATGCTCCCTCTCCTCCAGAGAAACCTGAATGTCCGGTTTTTCCATACGCGCCTCGGCATTCAAACTGTCACCCTGTGTGCGAACTCGCAAACAATTGGGATATCGAGAATCAAAGGCTTGGCTTAGGTGCAAAGATGACGGCGATGGTCATGAAAAGGATTTATAATGATTATCTAATTTTCCTCGTGTCTATTGCACTAAGGTGAGCGGATGTTGGTGTATACAGCCTGGATGTATCGCCCATCCCTGGTCTTTATGGCGTTTTGCTCCAAACCACGACCATGCACGGTCCCAACCGATGATGTCGCTTGCCTGCAGCGCATCTGTGCGCCCTGCAGAAGGTTTGGTAATTGATAGCCTGATGCTTTAGCTGGAAGTAAATAACACATTATTAATACAGGAAGTAGACGGACTGGCAGATAGAGCTTCGCCTTTTAGAGAAGTCATTTTTGGCTTCGCTATTCAAAAACTTAAATAATTTATTGGTACGTGAACTTATTGAAGAAACATATGATGGATTACAGAAATATTTGCGCCAGCCGTAAAAAAATTAGCAAGATTAACGAAATAAGTGTTCATAGGGAAGTCTTAAAGACATCGTCGGCGTTGAAATGTGCAGAAAGATTGTTGAGTGTAACACTTTTAGCCATGATAAGCGCAACAATGACAGCGCCAATATTACTCTCTAGTAGCTATCAGGCCAATGCTGAGGATCTACGAGGAACAGGAAACGGCAATGGTGGCGGTGGCTCGGGCGGAGGGAAGAGTTTTAATGGCGGCGGCGGCGGCGGCGGCGGTCGTAACTGGAGCGGCGTAAACCTGGCTGGCGGGCGTGGCGGTGATGGCGGCATTAATGGGGAGAGTGGTGCTTCGAATGGAACTTATTCTGCAGGTAGCGGCGGCGGCGGCGGCTATGATGGCGTTCGTTTTGGTAAAGGGGGTATGTATGGTGGTGATGGGGGCGATGCGTTTGGAGCGAATGGGAAGAATGCGACTTATCAGGATGGCGTAGAAGGTAGTGCAGGAGGAGGCGGCGCAGTTGGTGCACTCACAATATTGCCACAAGATACCACAATTAAGGGCGGTGACGGAGGACACGGCGCCACCAGCATCATTGATGGAAGAGTAACAAGCGCTGGAAGTAGTGGCGGTGGAGGCGCAGGGTTATTCCTGGCGACGGGCACCAGGGCTGCAACGCATGAGGGATTACTTATTCTCGGTGGCAATGGGGGTAGCTCTGGCGGTGGCGGCGGCGGTGGGGCTGGCGTAATGCTAAATGGTGAGCTGGTAAATGCTCGAGGCGCCTCAATCATAGCAGGTAATGGTGGCGGTGGAGGTTTTAATGGTGGCGGCGGCGGAGACGGGGTCGCGGTTGTCGGTATTGGCTCGCGTTTTGAAAACTTTGGCACTGTCACTGGTGGCGATGGCGGTCAAAATGCTGGCGATGCGTCCAGATCCGGGAACGCAGGCGCAGGTATACGACTGGGCCACGATGCCTATGTTGTGAATGCCGGGACTGTAAGAGCAGGCCTATCCTACAACTCTGATGCCTCGACGCATACTGGTGCAATTGAGATCGTTGGTGCGAATGCGACGCTGGAATTGCGTGCTGGCTCTGATATTCAGGGTAAGGTCCATGTCGCGGATGGTATTACGGATGCAAAACTGGTCTTTGGTGGTGCACAGGATCTGGCTGTGGATGTCGGCATTGGCATTTATGATGGTTTTGCGAAGGTAGCAAAGACGGGGGCCGGTACACTCACACTGACAGGTGTGTCGACGAGCGCGTTGCCCTGGCGCGTAGAAGAAGGACTAGTGGCGATCTCGCAGGAAGCGAGCTTCGGCAATGACACCTCAACGGTGACCTTGGCGGGTGGTGGCATACAGTTTGGCGCCGATCAGACACTGACGCGTACATACACGCTTGAGGGCGCTCATTCCGTTTTCGATACACAAGCTCATACGGTGACACTTTCGAATAGTCTCGTTGGCAATGGTGGACTGGTCAAGAAAGGCACCGGCACGTTGATCGTGACGGGTGAGAACAGCTATACGGGTGGC
>NZ_JBQEPD010000113.1:0-2307 GCF_052045675.1 Brucella sp. 22210 | reverse complement strand
TCAGCCTTTGCCTGATTGACGCTGACACCAAGCACAACAGGTGCGGCGGCCGTCGCAATCATCGCGGCCCAGAAGGCAGCCGTCGCCAAACGTGGCGCAACATTCAGCGCGGAGGAAGCAGTCAGCGTCATGGCGCGGCCTTTCAGCGCGCTCATCTTGCCCTGCTTGCCGCCTGCGGCGCAGCTGGCGCCCTTGTTGGAAACTTCGTTCATACATATCTCCAATATTTTCTATATGGAATTCAATTGATTAAAACCAGCAACCCTTCGTTAACGGATCGATGGCATTCCCGGGCTTTTCGATGCTTAAAATCCAACGCGCATCTACTCCGGCCTTCTTGCCGCTACACTTCCTGCATTTGCATCTTTCCTCCAGACCAGCCCTGCCGGCCCCATCCCAACCTCAAGGGCGCACCGCCCCGGTTAGCTACGTACGATATTACAAATAGGAATACAGAATATTCTCTGATCTCAAATTCAAACCGTTCCCTTTAACGCGAATTTGCCACAAAAATAAATAGTCCTCCTGCTCTATCCGGCGCTATACCCACGCAATCCTTCAGCCATGTGGCGGAATTACAATAATTGCACGACTGCATATATATGTCTGAACTTATATATACTGTCATTCCCACATTCATAAGTACCACCCTCTTTTCAATACATATTAGAATTGTATTATCTATTTAAGCGCCCCAAAAAGACCTCAAAGCGCCGCGTCACGCGCACAAAGCCAGAGCCCCAACCGCAAAACAAAGCGGGGGACCTTCGCGAGGATCCAGGAAAAATAAAGGAGCGGCCTGACCAAATAACCCCAGACAACCCCTAGAAGCTGAAACCAGAGTGGCATCGCTGTGCCATCAGGGTGATTGTCGAGTAGAGGAGCGGACTCAAGCTCCCTGAGCACCGGAATTCAGAAAAATTGCCATTTCCTGCCACCCGGGGCGACTTTTGGAACAGGCTTGTAAAATGGCTGCAACGTTCCAACCTTCAATGAAACTGCTCCAGCCCCTCTACAAATCCGATTCACTCCAGGATCGACCCGGTTTGGCTTTTGAAAAGGAAAACCGTTTGCAGCGCTCCCTTACTCGTGATCATCTAATGGGCCAGCGGCCCAAATATCCTCGTCCCTGTTATTCCAGAAGGACACTTCTATGCGTTATTCGCTCGATCTCGTTCACACATCACGCGATTGGACAGAAATTCATAAAATTCGCAGCGAGGTGCTGTTTGACGGTTTTGACGATGGTTTCATCTATGATGAAAACCATCCTGACGATCGGCTTCCAGGTCATTTTCCGTTCATCTTGCGATATGATGAAGAAACAATTGGTACCGCACGTCTCGATATCAACGGCGAAATCGGCGTCGTTCGTTTGGTGGCCATCGCAAAGCGCTATCAAAGCAAAGGCCATGGCAAGGTTCTTGACGCACTCATCGAAGCCGAAGGCAGAAAGCACAATTTGAAAATGTTATGCGTGAATGCTGAGCCACAAGCCGTCCAATTTTATATGCATACGGGATGGGAGCGCTGTCTGTGGGATCAGGCAGAGTTGGTCGGTCTTGCTGAAGGCTGCCAACAAATGATCAAAGCTCTGTGAGCAGAGCCGACAGGACTATCGTTCACAGTGCACCATCAGTGCATCAGGAGAACGCCAAACCGGGATATAGAATTGCCATTTGAAGCCACACCGCAAAACCGTGGCACCGCTCAAACTCAAAATGAAGACGGGAATGGAATTGTGCGTTTTTATGAAGAGATAACGCCTGGAAAATATCGGGAGATAATCGTATGTCCGATAAAAGATAAAGGCATATGTTGAAGATCAATCAGGAAACTTATTACCTGTTGAACAGGATTCACTTATTCTCAAATTCCCGGATCGGAATTTTCTGGAGATCTATTGGGGAGAACGAAATTCCGGCGTTCCCAGGCCCGCGAATGTAGAAATATGGAGCGATAGGCAGACGAAGCGTCAGCTTTCCCAAGACGGAATTAACGCAATACCCAAGGCAACATGCCTCGTTTTGGTCCCGGCCGCTGCCAATCTGGTTTTGGTCCGGCCAAATTCGCGTCCTCGAAATGGCTAATCTGGAATGTGGTTAGAAAGGCATTGATTACCATTACAGCCTCCCCGCCAGAACCATCTACATCGCACCGGCGAATATGAAAACCGGCATGGGCAATCGCGCCCACAACATCAACCACTAGGTCACATACCCATAAAATAGTTTTCGGTTTGAATGGTTTGTGATTCACTGTCTCCATTGATTTGGAGGCAGTGATGGCGCGTTTTGATTTAACAGA
>NZ_JBQEPD010000112.1:0-2319 GCF_052045675.1 Brucella sp. 22210 | reverse complement strand
GCAGGTTTATGTTCTGGACGGGCATGGAGCACCGGTTCCTGTGGGTGTTGCGGGAGAGCTCTATATCGGTGGTGCAGGTGTTGCGCGGGGCTATCTGAACCGTCCGGAGCTGACGGCGGAGCGGTTTGTGGCCGATCCCTTCAGTGGCGATGCGGGGGCGCGTCTTTACCGTACTGGCGACTTGGTGCGCTGGCTGCCGGATGGAACGCTGGCGTTCATCGGGCGCAACGATTTCCAGGTGAAGGTGCGTGGCTTCCGCATCGAGCTTGGCGAGATCGAGGCGCAGTTGTGCGCGCATGAAGGGGTGCGCGAGGCGGTTGTCGTGGCGCGCGGGGACGATGGGGGCGAGAAGCGGCTCGTGGCTTATTATACGGCCGCAGGCGCTGACGATAGCGAGAGCCCGATCGGGGCAACGGGCGCGGAGGCTCTGCGGGCGCACGTGGCGGCAGGCCTTCCCGACTACATGGTTCCGGCGGCGTTTGTGCGGCTTTCGGCGCTGCCGCTGACGGCGAACGGCAAGCTCGACCGGCAGGCACTGCCGGCACCGGAGGGGAAAGCCTTCGCGGCGCGCGCCTATGAGGCGCCCGTCGGGAAGACGGAGGAACGCCTGGCCGCGCTGTGGGCGGAACTGCTCGGTGTGGAGCGTGTTGGCCGGCACGACCACTTCTTCGCGCTTGGAGGCCATTCGCTGCTCGCCGTGCGGCTGATCGAGCGCATGCGCCGGGAGGGGTTTGCAGCCGACGTGCGGGCGCTGTTTGCCACGCCGACCCTGGCAGGGCTGGCGGCGGCGGTGGACGTGGGAAGCGGCGGCGAGATCCTGGTTCCGGCTAACCGGATCCCCGACGGCTGCGAAGCCATCACCGCGGACATGCTGCCCCTTGTGAACCTGACGCAGGAGGAGATCCATCGGATCGCGGTGGCGGTGCCCGGGGGCATGGGCAACATCCAGGACATCTATCCGCTGGCCCCACTGCAGGAAGGCCTCCTGTTCCATCACCTGATGCAGGAGGAGGGCGACCCCTATATCCTGCAGGGCCTGTTTGGCTTCGACAGCCGGATGCGACTGGACGGGTTCGTGGCGGCGCTTTATCGGGTGATCGAGCGGCACGACGTTCTGCGTACGGCGGTTCTGTGGGAGGGTTTGAACGAACCGGTGCAGGTTGTCCTGCGACGGGCGCGGCTGGTGGTGGAGGAGATTGCGCTCGAAACGGATGGCGGCGATGCCGCAGCGCAGCTTCGGGTGCGTTTTGACCCGCGCTATTACCGGCTGGACGTGCGTGCAGCACCGCTGCTGCGCGTTGTCATTGCCCATGATGCCGCGCAGGACCGCTGGCTGGGTCTAATGCTTTTGCACCACCTCATTGATGACAATACATCGCTAAGGTTCTTGGTCAATGAAGTCGCGGCCCTTTTGTCGGGTCATGCCGATACGCTGCCGGCGCCTGTGCCGTTCCGCAACTTCGTCGCCCAGGCGCGGCTCGGAGTGAGCCGGGAAGAGCATGAGGCCTTCTTCACGCAGCTTCTGGGGGATATGGACGAACCGACGCTGCCGTTCGGGCTGGCCGAGGTGCGTGGCGATGGCTCAGCCATTGCCGAAGCGTGGCGGACGGTTGACGCGGCGCTGTCGGAGCGTCTGCGGGATCGGGCGCGGGTGCTCGGAGTGAGCGTTGCCAGCCTGTTCCACGTGGCCTTCGGGCGGCTTCTTGGCCGCGTGTCCGGGCGCGAGGACGTGGTGTTCGGCTCTGTGCTGTTTGGGCGCATGCAGGGCGGTGCAGGGGCGGATCGGGCGCTCGGCCTGTTCATCAACACGCTGCCGGTGCGGCTGGAGGTTGAGACTGCGGGAGCCGAAGCGGCGGTGCGGCGGACGCATGCGCTTTTGGGCGACCTGATGCGGCATGAGCACGCGCCTCTGGCGCTGGCGCAGCGCTGCAGCGGGCTTAGCGGCGACGCGCCGCTGTTCAGTGGGCTTCTGAACTACCGGCATGGCGCAGTGGCGGTAGATGACGCAGTCACGGTTGTTGGGGCAGGTATCACGCTTTTGGAGGCCGAGGAGCGGACAAACTATCCGTTCTGCCTTTCGGTGGACGACTTGGGCGTGGGCTTTAGGCTGAATGTGCAGGTGGTCTCCGAGCTTGAGCCGGAGAGGATCTGCGCGCACATGCACCGGGCACTGGATCAACTGGTGGATGTGCTGGAGCGGGCGCCAGAACAGCCGCTTGCCGCACTCGACATCCTGCCGGACACCGAGCGCCACCGTTTGCTAGTGGAGTGGAACGCGACTGCGGCGGTCTATCCGGCGGACAAATGCGTGCATGAACT
>NZ_JBQEPD010000111.1:0-2353 GCF_052045675.1 Brucella sp. 22210 | reverse complement strand
GGATGCTTGGCCGTTCCGGATGCGAGCTGCTACGCTCACGTCTAATGTCACCTCCATCATCCAGCCAAAAAACGGAGCTGTAATCCTCAATCTTGCACCCCAGAGCATGGCATCACCTAGAGCATCGCAGAATGATAGCATTCCGGAACCTCGCATGCTTTGTCATAGTAACGATAGCAAACGAGCAGTTAGGTTTCGTATAGCCAAAAATATCTTTAATATTGAAATAGTTAAATCCAACGAGTCGCGACGGGGGTATATCGTAAAATTTGCTATTATGCATCTACCTCGCGCCCCCCCAACAATATCATGGCGACGGATAGAAGAAAAGGTGTGACTAGACGAGGGCGATTGATACTGACGGTTTAAGTGACGGCGAACCCTTCAAGGCAGTGGACGAACTACGCACACACGGCTCGCGTAGGCGCCGCAGCTTTACTTTTGATCAGGCTCCGAATTTATCGGTTACAGGGATTTGGAGGATGGAATGGGGCAACAAGCTGGTTCTGTGATTCAAACTCACCTTAGAGGCCGTTTTGAAATGGGTTGAGTAGTTGGGCACCTGTGATTCCGGAATGTTGCGACACTTTCCGAAGATTACAATGTGGGCCCCGACGACTGGTGTACAGCATAGCCGTTGCGCGACGCGATACCAGACCGATCTGACGGAAAACGAATGGCAACTTCTGCAGCCGATGCTTCCTGAGCTGCACGGGACAGGCCGACCGAACGCGTCACCGAAGACACCAGTATTGCCGTCGAAATCGTCAAGAAGAACAAAGATCAGATCGGTTTCGCCGTTCTGCCGCGCCGTTGGGTTGTCGAGCGCTTTTTTGCATGGATCAATCGAAACAGACGTCTCGCGAAGGACTTCGAAGCGTCAATGAAATCTGCTGCTGCTTTCCTCTATGCCGCCCCCGTAATGCTGCTCGTCAGGCGTTTGGCACGGTAGCAATGACTTTCAAAACCGACTCTAAGCAAAAAGGCTCAATTTAAAACATCAAGCGCAGTCGACGGTATTTCCCCGCTTATACTGATCTGGCGCAAGTTAACCAAGCGCAGTTGACCGCCCTCACCTACACTCTCAATGCGACCATGTGTAAATGGGTGGTTGCTAAACACCAGCAGAGGGTTCGCCTGACCTGATCAGCTGTGTTACGGGTGCAGTTCTGGATGAAGTGCGAGAATGATAAAGCCGGGCGCTGGATCGAATCTATCCGATTGTAATTTTCGACGCACCGCGCGTGAAAATCCGCGATAGCAGCAGCTGGACGGTGAACAGCAAGACTGTTTACGTGGCCCTGGTCGTTACCAGTGATGGCGTGCGCTAGGTTCTTTGGCGCTTGATTGCCGAAATTAAGGGAGCGATTATGGCTTTCGGAGATGCACTATCTAAAAAAAAGGGCTTCCTGGACATTTTGATTGCGTTTGTTGACGGGCTTAGAGCGCATCCCGAAAAGTGAGAAGCGGTTTAGGAGGTGGTGCCCATTAACACAAAGAATTTGAGCGCCGATCTGATTCGGCCAGATCAAAACGCGCTCTAAGAGAGCCCTAACGTTATTACCTCCGTCTTTTCCACAACGATGGTCCAAACATACGTCCTTCATCTGTTTCGTGACAACCAAATTTTTGTTCAGGTGAATCGCAAGCTCGTGGGGACCAACTAGCGCCCAATACACGATGCCATGAATGCCGAAATTGCAGCAATGGAGCTTAAGTGTTTTGAAGCAATGGCCGGAAAATGCGCCTCCCTCGCCTAGGTATAGCGGCGCGCCTGGAAGTAAGTCAGTCCGTTTTTTGCTTTTGATCCAGCAAGATCATCTATACCACGAGTGTGATCGGGAGCCTGAAGTGGCATCCGTATTCGATCAAGACGCGCGTAAAGCGGCAACCAAGCTGATTGATCTCACAATCTTGGGCTCCAAAAAGATGGTACAAATGTACTGGATTGGTTTGTAGCCAGAAACAATTCGTCATTGCCGCTTCAGTATCAAACCCCATAGTTCGAATCCGATGCGCAATGTTTCGGACACTTCCAAAATCGTTGCTATCCACGAAAATCTGTTAGAGCGCAGGCCTAAGAGCCTGTTCCAAAAAGGGTTGAGCGATTACAGCAGGTTATGATTCAATCGGATTGCTTACATTCGATGGAGCTCACGATGACCTGGACTGAAACCGCTCGCGCCCTCGCAAGACGGATCTGCGCGAAGTCATGAATACGCTTCTTTATATCGCGTCTTCTGGCGCAGCATAGCGGCTTCTGCCATCCGATTTCCCGCCATTCTCGACCGTGCAGAAGTACTTCTATCGCTGGCGCGATGAAGGATTGCTTCATACCATCAACAACACGCTT
>NZ_JBQEPD010000110.1:0-2425 GCF_052045675.1 Brucella sp. 22210 | reverse complement strand
CGATCCGGAAGACAACAGCAGAACGGAAAATCTGGGCCAATATTCCTCCCAAATCCAACCGTAAGGACGTCTTCGCGTTCTCGCCATGGGTATATCGCCAAAGAAACCTGGTCGAGCGCTTCTTTAATCGCATCAAACACTATCGTGGCATCGCCACGCGTTACGACAAGAACCCGGACAATTTCCTTGCTGCTGTCAAACTGATCGCTGTCCGCATCTGGTGCATCAGTTTATGAGTCTACGCCCTAGCTCTATTAACGGACCTTGAATAAACCCAACAGATAGGTTATTTTTAATTCCATGGTTGTTATTCACCGCGCATACGGCTTCAGATTCGTAATCTACACGGCTGACCATGATCCAGCGCATATCCACATTACCGGAACAGGTCAGGCGAAAATCAATCTTGTAGGCCCAGATGGCAAGCCGGAATTGGTTGCGGTTGTAGGAATCAAACGATCTGACATACGGCGGCTCATGGCCGAGACCGAAAACCGCCGCGATGAATTCCTCAAGGAGTGGGAGCGTATCCATGGTAACTGACGCAGAATTTGCAGCAGCAAAAGCGAACGGCAAAGTGATGCTGGAAACCGAGCCCCGTGCGCTCTCCGTCCGCTATGACCGCAAGACAGGTCGCGTGACGGTCGATCTCGTAAATGGCTGCACGTACATGTTCCCCACCTATCTCGTACAGGATTTGAGCGAGGCAAGCCCTGACGATTTGGAAACAGTCGAAGTTGATGGAATGGGTTTCAATTTACATTGGCCAAAGCTTGATGCCGATCTTTACGTTCCAGCGCTTGTCTCTGGCATATTTGGTACGCACGACTGGATGAAAAAGGCCCTTGCTCGTCAGGCTGGGCGGGCAACATCAGCAGCAAAAGCCGCAGCTGCTCGCGAAAACGGTCGCAAGGGTGGCCGTCCGGTGAAACGCTCGGCATAAAAAACCCTTTTAGGAGGGAAAACTCACCGGGCGTCACTTTGACTATACCGCGCTCCCCGTGTGGGTGGGTGCTTCATGACACTGTGAAAGTGCCCCGTGCGAGGTCAATCCATTTCTCGGCCAGGACCCTCCCCTCATCTCCGAGCGGATATGCGGTCCGACCATTTCTTTCCTCATAAGGATAACGACCCCGGCTGATTTCAAAGTTTGCTTTGTTGCATTCTGAAATAGATAGCAGCAAATTAAATTGCTCGCCTGTTAATTGCAGCGGCAATAAATGGCGTTCATTCGGATCTAGCTGTTCAAACTGAAAATGGTGGTCACCGTACGCGTGAAAAAACATTCTTCATCAGGGCCACTTTCGTTAGTTACGGGAGAATGTCTAACAGTAACCAGGAACGATTTCACAAAAGTTCGGCCGCCAATACATTCAGATGATGGACAACATACCAATGTGGCCTAGCGAGCCAACCAGTTTTCTGTACTTCTCTTTGGTAAGATGCTTCTGCTGCTTCTAGATAGGTTAAAGCCGCTTCGCGTACAGGGCTATCTTCACCAGATTTGAGAATATAAGGATTTTGATCCATTAGATTATCTTGAGTAAACGTAACGGGGCCGGTTGGTAATAACCAGCGGCGAGATGGGCATTCACAGTTCAGTGAAAATCTTCAAGGTTTACCTTGCAGGCCACTGCGGGCATCGGCGATTTTGTGGCCATATCAACATATTTAAAACAACGACTTAATTTTAAAATACCTACCCAACAGGGGCCTAGGTTTAGTTACATCGACGCAAATTTATCCTGTTCCGGCGTCCACTGCGGAATCCGACTGTCTCGCTTGAAAGAAGGGGATTGGCAAAAGCTGAAAACCCTGTTGCGCGAGCGCCAAGTCAGGATCGTGGCCGTCAATGTGCCGACGACCTGGCTGCACCTGTCACCCGCTCACAATGAATTTGACGCCCGCATGTTCGGCGCGATTAACGATATGCTTCTGGATATGCTGGCGGCAATTGCGCGGCGGGATTATGAACAGCGCCGCGAGCGGCAGAGGCAGGGCATTGCCACGGCCAAGGCAGCAGGGAAATATCAGGGCCGCAAAGCTGACCAGACCCGGTACGATGCCATCAATCGGATGCTTGCCAGCGGCAATTCATGGGCGACCGTTCAACGGACGCTTGAATGCAGTCGCACGACAATCAGCCGGGCCGTTCAGCAGGCAAGGCTGCGCACAGCAAAGATTGTCTCACCTGCCCTGCCAGATGTTCAGACGGTTCCCGTCCGTCTGTGGGCCCTGGTCGAAAATAACAGCAAATTCGTACGTGGTAAAAAGCGGGTACACGAAGATATTGAATCTCTGGTTCAGCGAGAGTTTTCAGGCCGAAAGCTCGGAGACTGTGAATACGGCCTCACCATCACCTACAAAGACGATGCGGATCTGAAAGAACAGATCGAGGAGCTACTCACCGAGGTTCATCGTTTAG
>NZ_JBQEPD010000109.1:0-2543 GCF_052045675.1 Brucella sp. 22210 | reverse complement strand
TGGGTTGTCGAGCGCTTTTTTGCATGGATCAATCGAAACAGACGTCTCGCGAAGGACTTCGAAGCTTCAATCAAATCTGCCGCGGCTTTCCTCTATGCCTCGTAATGCTGCTAGTCAGACGATGGGCTCGATATCAATGACTTTCAAAACCGACTCTCAGACACTTAAACGTCAAATGTATGGACTGGCCGGGTGTGAGCTGTTCCGAAGCTGCCTGCTGGCATCCCCCTGAAAAGTCCAGGCAGAGATGGTGGGGCCCGAGGTACTGGACTGCGCCAAATTTGCGGAAGAACCCGGATTGTCGCCAGCGCCTCATCCTGATCGCCGCGCTATATTAGTTTCGTAACCGGTTGCCTCTAATGGCGTATTGCACGACGATCTGCCGGACTGTGGCAGCAACCAAACCTAGTGCTAGAAGTCCCACACCAAAGAAGAATAGGCCCAATTGTGATTTAGTGCTTCCTGTAGCAAAATATACAGCAAACCCATGACGGCAATCGCTTGAGCGAAATCCAGAATCATTCCGGAAACTGTTTCTCTGAAATCGCGTTTCATTATCTGCATCCATGTTGGAGGGTAACATCAATGGCATGAAATTTCCAAAAATGAACGGTCTACCACATGGTGTGACATCCCGATTGCTCTGGTTACAGAGGCTTGTCTTTGTGAGGCCCGAGTGCCGCGTGTTGCACATTGGTCATTTTAATATCACACATTACATTTGAGCGTTTGCAATACATGGCGTGATATTGTGCTGGTGCAGTCATGATTAAATGAAGGATCTGAGCGCTAATCAAAAGGAAAATGATTGCTAAAGTTTTCAAAACGGTCGCCGGCTTCATGGTGATCCTCATTGGTGTTTGTGATGAAGCATGATCGCTGCATTCCAGTTTTGTCTCAATCCCAGAACGTAGCACCCTACATATCAATCGAACCGAAATCAGGTTGAGCTATTTCAGCAGATTATGGTTCTTTGTGTTTTCAAAGACGATGGAAGGGCCTGGCTGAACTCAGCGGCCGCGACTATACCAGACGAGGTTGACGTTATACAGATGCCGCCCTGGAACTTGAACGGATCGGTCTAGCGGTCGGACTTTGTTGCATGGCGGATCTTCAGGAAATTATGGAGTTGCCGCGGACAGCGGCGTAAATTGCGTGAGGAATTTGCCCGGTTGCACAAGAAGGTTCTGGACACCCCACGCAACAATACGAGTTGCCGACCGATGACGATCCCGGTTGTTGGTCCCGTCGTATTGCGGAGGTTGTGATCTTATGTGACTTTCGACAGCCACACTTTGGCACATTACGTTGCCGGGAGCGGAGGCCGTCCACCACATCAGGTCAGTTGACGCCGAAGCTCAACGCGTCGGGAGAAGTAAGCGTGTGGGATGCATATCGCTGTGTGGTAATGCGGTAATGCGAACGCTCTTTACGAAGCTGCCCGGATATTTCTGCTTCGTTCATGCTGGCGCAAGGCATCGTGCATGGCGCTGATGTTCACAACTGCGACGGCGCGCCCGATCTGATCGAGCGCACCGCGAGAATTAGTCCACGGTGACGAACTCCTTACCGATGGCGGAAAGCTGATAACTGCCGTACTTACAGTCGTTTAAAGTCGATTTCTGATAAACAGGATAAGATCAAGCCGTCTCCTGAACTTGTAGCTGACATTTTGGATGAACTGGCAGCGTTTGAAGCCAAAAATATCGGGTTAAAACGATGGTTGGCCGAAAAAATCAATGCCGCAAATGAGCAGATCAGGAAAATGCAGCGGCGCATAGTTCAACCTTACCCCCCTCGTCTTCGCGAGGTTGTTGTCTCACATATCGAGGCACTGACGGTTCTACCCACATGCTTGATGCACGATGAAGATCGATCATTTTCAATTGTTTTTCTAAAATATTTAAGGTGATGCTTCATTAATTCGATGTCATGCAAATAGTCCTGTTCTGGTCGAAACGCATATCCCGGATCGATGTGAAAATGGTTTCGCGTAAAACACTCAAACAGATCGAGCTCGTCCCAAATGTTGACGACCTGTTGTAGGCTCCTCGCTATATGTTGCAGCGGCGAACCAGATTGGCCTTCCTCCTGCAATTTGTTCATACGCAAATGAATATGCAGCAGCATGTCAGTTCGCATGTAGCTGTTTAACAGCATGAGCGAGTGTGTCGGGTTTTTTGGAGCGGCAAAGCCCATCCTGTCCTCTGAAGGCAATTTCAGGGCGTCCTCGTCAGTCATCATCATATTTTACAATCCGCTTGGTATAAAAATGTCAGTCAGTATGGAGACGAAAGCTGCCGTCATTTCGCAGCAGGACGCAGCGGTCTGTAACGGTGGTGTCGGCGCAGTGCACGACCACATATCCAGTAGAATCGACGTCGCTATCGCTGTATTTAAGGTAGACAACACCGGTTAAGCTAAGGTTGAAGAACGTGACCGGATGGAATAGCCCCCTAATTGCCCGGACAGTTTCTGCCACTTAAATAAGTGATAGGACTACTGTTCACATTATGACTGGTAATAGCATTAAGATGGAAATT
>NZ_JBQEPD010000108.1:0-2771 GCF_052045675.1 Brucella sp. 22210 | reverse complement strand
GCGGCTACAACCATGAACGCGTCACCGAAGCCATCAGCATTGCCGTCGAAATCGTCAAGAAGAACAAAGATCAGATCGGTTTCGCCGTTCTGCCGCGCCGCTGGGTCGTCGAGCGCTTTCTTGCATGGATCAACCGAAACAGACGTCTCGCGAAGGACTTCGAAGCTTCAATCAAATCTGCCGCGGCTTTCCTCTATGCCGCCTCCGTAATGCTGCTCGTCAGGTGTTTGGCACGGTAGCAAGGACTTTCAAAACCGACTCTTACTTCAATCCCACACCGCTTCCCGAAGCGGCTTAAGCAGCGGCAGTATTCCACTTATAATTCAGGAAAACCTGTCCAAACAAACCGAACCACTTCTAAGAGCCTGAAGTGACGACGGCGGGAAGCATGGGGCGAATGGCCATTACCATCCTCGGCATGGTTGCCGATATGGAGCTCAAGTTCATTAAGGACAGGCAAAGAGCTGGGATCGATGCGGCAAAAGCCGAGGGAACGTACAAAGGGCGGAAGAAGAATGTCGATGACGTTGAAATCCGCAAACGAATATCAGCGGGCGCAACAAAAGCGGAGGTTGCTCGCGATCTGAACGTTTCCAGAATGACCGTTTACCGCGCTCTGGTAGATCAAGACGCTAAGTCAGAACTCTTGTAATACAGACGTTCTCTATCCGTTCTTTGAGTTGGCCAAAATCGCAGCTTCGGGCCGACTAGGCCTACTTAAAGGTTTCATTTATCACCATGCGGCATGGGATCATTGTGCCAGTCTGGCTTGTGTTCAGAAATTGCGCCCTCCCATTTACTCTTGCTGATGGTTTGAGGCCATGAAAACCCCGTCAATGCGTGATGCTTGGCGATCCAATCGCGAATTTGTTCGCGATACGCGTTTAGCTTTTGTGTCTGCACTTTCGGCGACGCATCAGCATCATGCAAGTAATGCAGGTCATGTGCGTCGGCCTTGTCGCGGAAAATTCGGTCAGGATACATAAGCCCATTCAAGTGATCAATTTCGTGCTGGAAGACCCGCGCAATGTATCCGTCAACCTCAATCGTGATGGGCTTCCCTTCGCGATCATAAGCCGACACCGTTATTTTTTTGGCTCGCTCGACAATGCCGGCTAGACCTGGCACCGAATAACAACCCTCAAGGTCGGTCATTGTTTCGTGCGAGGATGAGGTGATTTTAGGATTGATAAACACCCGGAACGTTTTTTTCTGGGTAGGATCTATTTTTGGCTTTGTGGCGGAAAAGACTTGGTCATTTATAGCGATGATTTGAAGGGAATGACCGATCTGAGGCGCTGCCAGACCGGCGATCATGGGCTCTTTATCGGCATCGTTGAGCAGTTCATCAATGACGTTTTGTATCGCACTGGAGCCTATGTCGTGCGGATCAATGTCCCGCGCCACCTTTCTCAGTACCGGATCATTCGTCTTGGCATACGGGTTTTTTGTGCTTGCAGGAGTATCCTCACTTGCATTTGACTTGCTTTGCGCCCTTGGTTCAGCCGAAGTCTTCATGTCGCCCTCTCGTAAATGTCCGTTATCGCCTTTTTCCATTGAAACGAATTCAGAGCCGTGTGTAGGTGCAACGGGAGTGCCTGCACAAGCACTGCCGCACAGACCAACAACTGCCGCAGAAACGACTATACCGAGCCCGTATGCGGAACGCTGCTTACCAGAACATTTAATGTGCTTTTGACGATGTTTAAATGCATTATAATAAAATTTTTGCACGGTTATGATTACCTTAAATAAAAAATCTAAATATAAATTGCGATAAAAATAAATTCGAAATACCGATATAAAAGTATTATTATTTATCATCACTATGATTAATAGATGCCGCCGCGTTAGGTCCTCCAAAAAGCGGACAAAGGAAAATAGTAACAAGCGGAACTATATAAATTCCATCCCCCGCCGAATATCCTGATTTATTGGCTGCAATAATATAGGAACGTCAGCGTAACTACGAAGGCATTTGGCACTGCTAGAGCGCGTCTGTGTTGATTGCCACTGATGGGTTGGATGCCCCTCCCACCGGCATCGTGATGTGCCAAGATGGTGGTGCGTAAAGCCACCAACAAAGGAGGAGGCATTTATGGAGGAAGTTAGTATCGTCGGCGTCGGCCTTTGCCGAGCGTCTGATGGTACCGGTAAGCAACGACACGTTGCTACGGGTGGTTCGCCGCCGCACGGCTGATCAGAAGGATGAGCTAACGGTCATCGGCATCGACGATTTTGCGTTCCGACGCGGCCAAACAGCTAGTCGCAAACCGGCTTTTGGATAACGGCTGAACGCCTTTTCCGGATAAAATAGCGTAAAAACCCACGTTGTAATGGCTTTTGAATAAAGCCCGTCGGGAAAGCTGTGCCCAGTCAATTACCAACAGGATGGAATTGGACGTTTTTGGAACCGTCTATCGTATATTCGTGTCCGCTGAACATTCTTCTGCCCCAAAAATCAGGATCGCGGCTGAAATTTCGGCGGTTCGGGCTTGGCCCCTTCACGTACGTTTCCGCCCTCAGCCCGAACTAGGCCGTGCACTCATAAATAGGCTAGCTATTTGAATGGATTGGTTATTGAAAGGCCTCGGATTTGGAGGTCTTTGATGTCACGTCGCCGCTATGAACTCACGGAACGAGAATGGTCGATTATTGCACCGCTGTTGCCGAGCAAACCTCGTGGCGTTCCACGGGTTGATGATCGCATGGTTCTCAACGGAATCCTGTGGCGCTTCCGCACCGGGTCATCATGGTCAGAAATCCCCGAA
>NZ_JBQEPD010000107.1:0-2779 GCF_052045675.1 Brucella sp. 22210 | reverse complement strand
CATGTAGGTCTTCGCGCGGTAGATCACGTACTGGTTTTCAGGACGTGCCGGGTTGTGGTTCTTCCAGTTTTCACCTTCGAGAACCATCGGCTTGATGTGGCGCGTATCGAGCACGTAGCAGTACTTCGACTTGGACATGTCATCCAGCGTCGGGTCGTACTTGAACGAAACGCCCTTGAACGAAATATCCGCGATGGATGCGTCGGTCTTGCTCTTGGAAGTCCAGCCTTCAAGGGTGTAGCTGCCCTTGGCACGAAGTTCCTTTTCGACAGCTTCGAGGAAGTCGGAGCCAGCGAGAACAAGGTTCGGACGACCACCGTAACGACGGAGCTGACGCCATTCCTTCTGAAGAGCGGTGACAACGTTCTGTGCGTTCGGGTCGGTTGCTGTGATGCCGAGCAGCGCGCGGTTGCGCCACCAGGTGTTGGCAACCTGATCGATACCGCCAACAACACCCGCCAGTGTCGGGTTGTCATGGATGAACGACGTAATACCGGGGATCAGTTTCGGATCGGTGGAACCGTCGCCCCAATACATTTCGTTCATGTCGCGGTCGATGCCCTCGGACATATCCCACAGCTTTTCCTTGAAAATGTTCGCGAGAACAGTCTTTTCACGCTGGCTGTGGTTCGATTCGCCCTTGCCAGTGGCAGAATCCGAAATGGAAATGCCGTCCTTGGCCAGTTCGTGCATCGTAACCTTGATGCCGCCGTGAATGAGCTTCCAAGGATAGTGGAAACGCTTCGTGCCGGTTGGGTTGCTGTAGCTAACAGTGTCGTCAGCTTCAAAGCCCTGGATGCCGGTCGTCGGATCGCCCTTCACGCCGCCCGTGATGTATTCCTTGCCACCGGGGAAGGTTTCTTCAACGGAGGTCAGGGAATCGAGCAGCGGACGATCCTGCAAGGTCTGCTTGCGGACTTCCGGCGTATTCCAGTGGTAGTCCATCGCCGAATTGGCAATGTTTTCAAGTTCGTCAACGGTAAATGGCATTTCGGTAATCCCTTTGGATTACCCGTTCTTCGCCAACCCCAGATTGATCGCGTCGAGGTAGCTGGATGGTTTGGCCGCCGAACGGGGCGAAACGCTTCCGCCTGTCACTGGTGTGATGGGTTTGGGCGCCGGACGGAACCGCGACAAGTTCTGTTCGACAGCGGCTTTCACCTTGTTGAGAAGGTCGCGGACATCTTTTTCAGTCCGGGGGTAGCCTTCAGCGCCAACACGGCGAAGTTCCAGTTCCATTCCCTGCGTGACAAGTTCACGTTTCAGGTTCCAGTCTGGATCCGTAGTCGCCTGCTCCCGATTCCATGCCTCGGCGGCGTTGACCGCCCGGTTCGTCACTTCCTGAACCTCGCGCTGCTGGCGCTCCTGGTCCTGTCGTGCACGTTCACGCTGCATCTTGTCCGCCATCTGGCGTTCGCCGGCTTTCGCGCGGTTCAGCTCTCTGGCGTGTTGTTCGGTTATGTAACCGAGATTCACTTGCTGCTGCAGATCGTCCGGTAACACATCACCTACCGACTGTCGGACCTGTTGAATAAGGCCTTCGAGGATCGGCAGCGCCTGACGATAATCGCCGCGATTGATCATGGCCGTTAAGCCAAGGGCGTTATCCAGGTGATCGGGCGTGATTTCATGCGTCTGCATGTACCCGATGAGTTGGTCCATCCGTTCCGCCTTCGGCTTCATCACCTCAAGCTCCTGTTGGAACCGGGTAACTTCTTCCTGGGCGGCTTTCGTTTTCTGCGCTAACTCGCGAATGCGATGCTGCTGGCTTGGTGTGAGTTGCTTCTTTTCCTCTTCCGTCAGTTCGGAAGGGTCTTTCTGCTCGTCATCACCGGAATTTTCGGGATCAGGATTTTCTGGATCCTGTTCAGACGAGGCCGGCGTCGCCTCAGATTCCGGAGACAAAGCCTTTTCGATTGCGGCTTCGTAGGAATCTACGCCTTTAACTTCAGTGGTGGCGACGCTTTCAGCCGCTGCAGCTTCGGTTGACGGTTCCGAATTTACGTCTAGTTCCGTTGACGAAACGGTCATACGTCTCTCCTTAACATATGTCGCATATGTCTTATTATCTTATGCACATAATAAGACAATGAAGTCAAGCCTGTGCGCTGTACGCAGGCTGCGGGCCGGGTTGAGTTTGGGCTGCAGCGGGCGCGTTGTTCGCCCCCTGTTGGCCCTGTGAAGCCGGATCGGTTGCTGGATCGCCGGTTGGCGCTGCGCCCGGAGCGGCGGGGTTGCCGGTCGCCATCTTGGTAATGATGGCGTTCAGCGCAGTGATAGACGGAAGATTTTCTGCAAAAGCGTCTTCCACATCGATATTGAGCAATTCCAGATACCGCTTGCCGATCGGCATAGGGTTGATACCCGGCAGGTTCTGAATGAACGGCATACCGCGCTCCATGTTGGCCAGTTCCGCCGCTTGGTTTGGCCGGCCGGTGGAACCTGCTTCCACTTCGAGCATGATTTCTTTGGCGGCCTGTTCGCGGGATTCTGGCGTATCGGGCCACACGGCCCCCTCGCCCACAATCTCAATGACCGTTTCTTTCGTCACGTTCATGAGCAGGACCTGACCGCCAGCGCGGGCCAGCTCGGTCAGCATCTCGTCAAAATCGTCAACATTGTCGCTCTGCGATACCGACTGGCTCTGCTGTGCAATCGAGCTTTCTGTCGCTGTCGAGCCTGACGTAGCGCCGATCTGCGCTTCCTGATAACCGATCACGCGCATCAGATCGCCGAAATGCTGCTCGGTTTCGTACAGGTTCGGGTCAATTGGCGCCAC
>NZ_JBQEPD010000106.1:0-2796 GCF_052045675.1 Brucella sp. 22210 | reverse complement strand
CAGGCGGAAAGCGATGGCGGTGGTAAAGCGAGGAGCGATGGTCGTGCATGCCATCTTATCTACCGCTGAGCTTTACAACAAAGTTAACGTTACAGTGCCGGGAAGATGGGGTATTCGGCTTGAGCCTCATCTTCCGATATCGGTGGATTGTAAAAGGAGGTGCTGCGCTTCGAGTGATGATAAAACGTGGTCTTGTTTTGCAACAGCCACAAGCATCGGAAAGGAAGCGCAGCATGAAACACTATAGCGGCCTAGACGTTTCGGTGAAAGAGACGTCCATTTGCATTGTTGATGAAACCGGCAAACTTTGCCGCGAGATCAAGGTGGTAAGCCATCCTGACGACTTGGCGACCATATTGCGAGATCCGGTCTGGAACCTGGAGCGGATCGGTCTTGAGGCCGACCCTCTGTCACAATGGCTGTTCGAAGGCCTTGCTAAGGCTGGACTACCGGTGATCTGCATCGAGACGCGCCATACCAAAGCGTTCCTTAGGGCCCAGCCGAATAAAACCGATCGCAACGATGCGCGCGGCATTGCGCAGATGATGCGCGTCAATCTGTTCCGACCAGTACACGTGAAAACGCTGACCAGCCAAAAGCAACGTGCTTTGCTGACGGCACGCAAATTGCTGCAGGAGAAAGCAATCGACATTGAAAATGACATCCGCGGCCTGTTGCGCAATTTCGGGCTGAAGGTCGGGATTGTCGGCGCGGTTAAGTTTGAGGAGCGAATCCGGGAACTCGTGAACGACATGTCTGACATCAATGAAATCATGGAGCCGTTGTTGGCGGCAAGACAGAAGTTGCGTGATGAATTTTCTCGGCTGCATCGGAAAGTGCTGGATATCGCACGCAACGATGTTGAATGTCGACGGCTGATGACGATCCCTGGCGTTGGCCCGGTCGTCTCGCTGGCTTTTACGAGCACAATCGACATTCCTCAGCGTTTTAAGAACTCGAAAGTGGTTGGCGCTGTGCTGGGATTAACGCCCAAGCTGAACGAGTCTGGCGAAAGCAAACGCGTTGGACGCATCTCTTGTTGCGGGGACGCAATGATGAGGTCGCTGCTCCATGAAGCTGCACAAACCTTGTTGTCAGTCACCAGGAAATGGTCGTGGTTGAAGGCTTGGGCGATGAACGTCGCCAAGAGGCGAGGGCGCCAAAAGGCCATCACCGCATTGGCCCGCCGACTGGCGGTAATCATGCATCGCATGTGGAGTGATGGTACCGAGTTCTGCTGGACGAGGGAGGAATTGCCAACCAACGCGCAAGCATGATCCGGCGTTTGATCCAGACAAGATAACAGTAGTTTCCGCTTTCGTGCGGAGAAGAAGTCCCTCGCGGGACGACGGGTGAAGCAAGTTCGGCCCTCCCCTTGTATCGGCCGCCTCCAGCGATCAGAACGTAGGTGGAGATTGGGCTGCTTCATTCTTCTGACCCCATGTTGGGAGAGCCGGCAGGCTCATCCCGGAGAGAAGCAAGACCCCGCGATGGATTTTGATGACTTCAAAAAAGCTCGAAAGCGCTTGACCTCGACCCGCCGAATAGAGAAGGGGAGGGGGCGGCCTGTCGCAGCCATCGCCCAGGCTTCGACATAGGCCAGATCCGAGGTCAGCGCGCGGAGCGTAATTTCGCCCATGCCTTCATTGACCAGATAACGCAGCGTTTCGGCACGCAATACTATTCTGGATGGAACGCTGTCAGCGATCATGGGCGAGTGGGCCCAGAACAATGGTCTTTTCCGCCCGGGCGGCGGCAGCCAGTTTGCGATCCAGCGTAGCCAGCGGCAGGGTTTCGGTCAGCGCGAGCGCCAGATAAGCGGCATCATAAGCGCTGAGCTGGTGGCGTCGCGCGACCCGAATGACCTCAGAATCCTCGCTGCGTGGTATCAGTCGTAAGGGCAAGGCACGAAAACGCGTCAGGGCTGTGTAGATCATGTCCTCGCCAATCCGCCCGCGTTTTTCAGCAATCAACAATATGCTGCGGATTTCATGCTGCAGAAGTTCCGGAGCAACCGCGTCTTCATCGGCCAGTCGGTTCATCATCTGTGCGGCGAATGGATGATCTTCATCAGGCAGCAGCCAAGCGCCGGCCACTGATGCGTCGACAATAAAGGCCATCAGTAACGGCGCCCTTCTTCAATCCACGAGCGGATTTCTTCCTGGGTGACAGGTTGCGCCTGGGCCCGGAAAGTCCGTACGGCTTCAATCGCTGCCAGGCGCTGACGCCGTTCATCAAGCGCAACGAGGCGCGCAATGGGTGTGTTGCCACGCGAAATGATTACCTCTTCGCCCGCTTCGACCCGCGCCAGCAAGTCTGAAAGATGCGTTTTGGCTTCAGCGACTTTCACGGTTACAGTCATGGCCAGATCCTCCGGCTATTGATCAGGTGGTAGTGGCAGCATTTATCGGTTCTTGGGGGCTGTTGTAGCGCTTTTCTGCAGGTTGGTCAATGCATTGGTCATCTAAGCATCGATAAGCTCGTTTAACGTCACGGTAACGAAAGCAAGAGCGATATTCGGTTTCGTATGGCCTTTTTATCCAATAGATTGGCCATGTTAGTCCACGGAGTACGGGTGATACTCAGCGTGAAATTCGTAACCGGGGCAGATCCGGTGGCAGTGCTGACAAAGTCGGCAGATTGGCGGCCTGTGCGCTGACTGGAAAATAGCCGGAGCGCTCAAGCGCGTACCGCGACAAGGGAGGTGAGCGGCGGAACAAGATGATCAGAGATGGGGTGACGTTCCAACTGCATTCTGCCGGCAATCTGTTGTGGTGACCACCCATGGCTTATGCG
>NZ_JBQEPD010000105.1:0-2884 GCF_052045675.1 Brucella sp. 22210 | reverse complement strand
TCCTCAGCCGCCAGAATATACCGTTCAAAACACGTCGATCGTCAAAGCGGGCCTTACCACGCACTTTGCTCGGAAGAAGCGGTTCAACCACAAACCATTCGAAATCTGTTAAATCAAAACGCGCCATCACTGCCTCCAAATCAATGGAGACAGTGAATCACAAACCATTCAAACCGAAAACTATTTTATGGGTATGTGACCTAGCCTGGATTGCCGCGCGATGGACAATTCGTGTCTGCGGTCGATCATTTTCTTGCGCTCCCCAACAGTCCTGCCTTGGTGAGCGCGCCGGCTAAAAAATCGTTCTCCAGCGCAAGCTCCCCGATCTTGGCGTGCAGCGTCTTCGCATCAACCGAGAGCTCCGGTTTCTCCGCAGCCCCGAATACGTTTGCCGCACCGTCCAGAAGCTGCTTCCTCCAATCCGCGATCTGGTTCGGATGCACGTCGAATTGCTGTGCCAATTCCGCAAGCGTTTGCTCACCCTTCAGCGCGGCAAGTGTTGCTTTGGCCTTGAAGGCCGGGCTGCGGTTCCGGCGTGGTCGTTTGCTCAGTTTGATTCTCCTGTTGCGGCTATTTCGCCGCTTTCAGGCAGAAAATCCACTGAAACTACCGTCCAATTTTGCTGAGCCGCTTCTGGGCAAGCTGTTCGGTTAAGATCAGTCAATCGTTACGCATGGGGAGGACGTGGCATGAAACCCATGATTCTGCCGACACCGTGCGCCTTTCCCTGATGCTCACCGATCTGCACCTGCCCGGTATCTCCAAAGCCTGACAAAGCCTCACCGAGCGGGCAGGCAGGAAGCTGCATGAGGGGCCGGCGCGGGACTTTAATTTGACGACAAATGATGTGTATATATGACCTATCTATTTCGCCAATTTTGTAGTACATGTATCCCGATAATGAGGAGCTTTTAGAAAATGAGCAGGCAAACCGCAATCCGCCTTCCCGATGAAACCTATGAACGGTTGCAAACCCTTGCCGCCAGAACCGGACGAACGACAGCCTTTTATATACGAGAAGCCTTGTCCGAGCATCTGGATGATCTGGAAGACGTTTATCTTGCAGAACAAGTGATCGAGCGAATTCAAGATGGTAAAGAAAAAGTTCTGACGGCTGAGGAGTTCTGGCGTGGCCTGGACGATTGAATACGCCAGGTCCGTTCAAACTCAGCTACGTAAAATCGATCCACAGATACGATCCAGATTACGCAGCTACATGGAAACACGCATTGCGCCTTTGGATAACCCACGTCAGATAGGCAAAGCACTCCAAGGTTCCCAACTTGGAAATCTGTGGCGCTACCGTATCAGTGATTATCGAATTATCTGCCAATTGCAGGATCAGCGCCTTGTGGTGCTTGTAGTCGGAATGGGCCATCGCAAAGAGGTCTATCGATAGAAAACGGATATTAACACTTCGTTTGGCAGGGAAGCTTCGCCGGAGAGTGTGTTTCTCTCCTGTTTCGGCGCGAAGCGATTTGCGCCGACCTGGTCACGCATGTCCTTGCAGCCAAAGTAGATCGCACGGCCGCAGCGCAGCCCCATCTGGCCTGCACGGTAATGATCTCTTCGTCCTTGCGCATGGTCTAGGTGATTGCATTTTCCCGATCCCGTTCCATAGAGCGTTGACAGACCGTACTGCCGCTTTTTCGCAACAGGGTTTTTAATTTGGAGAAAACCTTTCTCTGGACCGGAAACCTTTCTTCTCGCTTGACGTCGCCTGACGCCGTCGAGCTTCTTATCGTAGATGGATGATCCCGGGCTGCAGCTAATCGAAGGCAAACGCGCCGCATTATCTCCTGGAAGTCCATGAAGAACGATAACGCCGCCAATTCACGCTTGTGACTAGGCAGTTTCCCTAATCTCGCTGGCACGAAAAAATCAGTACCCCCCTTAGGCCAATGTTCTTCTCGATCGCCGGCTTACAATGCACACCGGCCCGAAATGACCGGCGAATGCATGAGCCGTTGCAGCAACCGACCAAATTGAATGCGTGACACAACCAGAAAATGAAACTCAGCGTCAATTAAAATAGCGCATCGGAACCGCAGGGCAGACCGACCCCTATAGGGTACATTGGAAAGCGCGGCCCCGGTCTGCTTCGCTCGCGTCCGGCGAAATCGTCAATCGACCACAGCTGTCTCTATGACAGCTGCTTGATCAGCGCGAAATGATACCGAAATCTACACCAATGATCGCCAATCAAACTGCCGACCATCATATTGGAATGGATGGACTGGGTCATCTGGAGAGCTTTTGCCATTTCTGCCGACCTCCCTCGCCAGCTAGCTTGAAACCTACCGCCCTGTTTTGCAAAGCGTTCCCGTTCATTGCGATCATGATGCGCGTTTAATCAGTTAGAGCACTGATCTCCTTGCGTCAGATCGGTGCTCCGGTTCTTTGTTTAGCCGCATTTTTTCCGATCAAAGCAGGATCAGAAATCAGTCCTGTGGACTGATTTCCAAAAAAGATGAGGAGGAGGCTGGGGGGGCTTATGCCTCCTCCTCTCGACCAGTCCTGACTTGGAGATGATCAGGACCGGGGCACGTCGAAGGCCCGGACTATATCCAACGGAGTCAAGTGCCCGTCGCCTTCCCGTTGCTTGTGTACAATTCAATCCGTAAGCGCCTTCGGGCAAGAGATTGAGACTTCTTTCCCGGCCTGCACTTTTGTCCCCGCTTACCGCTTCTCATCGGTTTGCAGAAGACAGGACTGAACGTGGATCCTCCCATAGGAAATCTCACATCCCGAGGTCAGTAGAGGTGCGAGATGGAGGATTGTAATTCTGGCCCGAATAACCGGGGCCAGATGTTTGTTTGGTGTTCAGCTTACCACTTGACGCGGAAGCCGAGATTGCTCGAGACCGAATAGCTCTTGCCATTCT
>NZ_JBQEPD010000104.1:0-3295 GCF_052045675.1 Brucella sp. 22210 | reverse complement strand
TGGTATTTGATTTGGCAAAGCTTTCCCGACAGGCTTTATTCAAAAGCCATTCACTACCGCCAGCGAAGCCTCAAATGCTGATTCCAATTAATCGGGCTGCGCGCCTAAGGATGTCTTGCGCGCAAGCCTGAAAGGTTCGCTCAAAGCGAGCATTTCCGAAATCGCGGAGCAAGATTTTGCAAGCCATGTAAAGAAAGCAAAAGAGTCCTGTCCGTTTTCGAAACCACTTGGTGCAATCGAAGTAACACTGGACACCAAGCTGTTTGGATTTTATGTTCCAGTCGGCTTTAAGCTACCCTTTCTTTATTTAAGAATATAAATTTCTAATTTTTGGGATAATTTCAATGCATAATCCGTTAGCAATGTTTTCTGCTGTTTCTATTTCTTTATGAATACTTTTTACCATTGAATAAATACAATAAATATGGGTTTATGCAAAGATAACAAATTGCTATCATTTATTTTTTCAATATTTTCTAGGAGACTGTTCCAAAGGTTTTGTCGCAAATTTTTTATCGGCTTAAGAACGCGCTTATCTCTGGGCGCAATTATGCTGCGAGTTCGGCAAAGACCTGGAATGCCGAACGCTTGTCATTTGCGAATTGGTTCTTGCGGATCATATGAGCGACTTCGATGCCTGCGATTGTCGCTGAGGCTGAATGAAACGCTTTGAAGCCTAACATGTGCCTGGTGATACGCTTGATGAAACGTTGGTCCTGTTCAAGAATATTGTTCAGATATTTGACCTGCAGAGTTTCAATCAACTGACCCGTGCCAGTAATTTTCAAGATGTTGTTTAGAGCCTGAGCACCTGCCAGATTGGCCCGCTTTTATCAATGACTATTTTGCTCGGAACATCATTGCTTGCGATGGCTTTCTTAAAGAAACGCCTTGCAGCACCAAGATTGCGGCGCTCAGAAAGCATGAAATCAAGGGCACATACCTTAGCAGAAGTGAAAAATTTGCGACAAAGCCGAATACACTACCTGCGCAAATAATTTGGAATTCTAAAATCAAAAATTGCATTAGAATGAAATGATACAATCATTCCGATTGACTAAATAAAAAACGCAGATAAATTTTTCGACGCGCTGATAAATAAGAAAAAGATAGCATGATTATTAAAGATGCATCGAATAGCCTTTTGGAAGAGGCGGGGAACAACATGAGAGTGAATATACCGAACAGAAAGTACATCAACAGTAGAGAAAAAGACGCACTAATTACGGTGCTGAGTAGCAAGGATCTGAAGCTTCGTCTTCTTTGTAGCGTTTTGCTGTATACCGGCTGCAGGATATCTGAGTGTCTGGCATTAACGCCAGCCAATTGGGATCTCGAAGAAGGCAATATCTATATCAAGAGCCTTAAGAAGCGGCGCGACAATGTCTACCGCCGGGTTCCAATTCCGCAAAGCCTGGTCGAGCTGCTGATACTGGTTCAGGCAGAGCATCAACTGCGCGACGATGACCGAATTTGGAACTGGTCGCGCATGACAGCTTATCGCCACGTCAAGGCTGTCATGTGTGAGAGCGGTGTCAGAGAATATCAATCATCGCCCAAAGCGCTTCGTCATGGCTTTGCAGTCACCGCTGTCGAGAACGGCATCCCGATGAATCTGGTTCAACGCTGGCTTGGCCACGCAGATCAGAAAACAACTGCAATCTACGCCGATCTGGTTGGTGCGGAAGAGCGAAACTTTGCAAGTCGCACATGGGGCGACCGATCCTCGCCATGAAAGCGCGCTGATGGAAAAACATTAGACATGTCTTATATTCGACTCCGATTATCGATCAACGCCCCGAAAGTTTGGGGCCACACTATGTCCTCGCGGGGGCCTTCTTCAAATCGAACACGGTAGCTGAACAGACTGATCGAGGACTTACGGACGCTCCAATTTTACGCCTCGGTCTCCGACCCGAAAACCGAGGCGCTGCTCCGATGGTTTGATGAACGACGCAACATATAAGGAAGCGCTAAATATAACTCAATTCACAACTATTGGCCTGCAAATTGCGCTGTTTGGGCGATAGATCATACCCTGTCGGCTATCGGTAATCTCCGACGGAGTTGCCCGATGCCTCGACCCATTTGTTGATGAGAAGGTAAGGGATCACCGTCAAAGCGAGAGTTTGCGTCAGAGAAACGAGGGTGCTGGCACTTGCTCCGGCACCAACACTGAGTGTGCCATGACCGTCAGTCATCGCTACAGCAACCTGTATCAGGTTGTTTGCAAGTGCGAGAACGACAAGGCCGACAATGGGCCAGAAGCGATCAAGTCGTTGGCGAATAGCGATGACGGCGACAGCGCCCGCACAACTGAGCGGCAACAAAACGTTGCAGAAGATATTTATGCTCGAGGTGATCTCAGGTATCCATTCCGGCGAAATCGACTGAATGCTGAATATGACGAGCAAAATAGCCGCAGCGGTGCCGGAGATCAGCGCAAATAATGATCCCAACACCAAGGTGGCAAACGGCGCTCTGGAAGTCCAGGAACGTAGACGCTGCTGGCTTATCATGGATTGTGCAAGATCTTCCATACGCCCAAGCCGGTTCATAGCCATGATTTGCGCTTGCCAACGATCATAGCCAGCCTGTTCCAATTCGTCTCGGCTATCCTCAAAATGCTGTGTGAGTTCGAGAACGAAGCGTTTGACATAGCGCGGCGTAACGCCGGCACGCAGTAATTGTTCGTGAAGACAATCAAACAATTTTGGCATGAGAGCCTCCAATGACGATGGCGTGAATGGTCCTGGTGAGCTCAGTCCACCTCGAAGTGATGTCTGAGAGACGTTGTTGCCCAAGCGACGTGATGGAATAATAAATACGGCTACGGCCATTGACGGTTTGGCGCCGTGATTTCAGGGCTCCATCGCGCTCCAACCCATGCAAAACAGGGTAGACCACACCTTCAGCAAGCTGAATGGCGTCTTCTGAATGAAGCTTGATCGCCTGCACAACTTCATAGCCATACATTTCCTGTTTTGCGATGAGCTTCAGGATCAGAAGCTCTGGAACTCCGTTCATGAATATCGGATTTGTTTTGGAATCCGCCATGCTCATTTCCTTTCAAACCAATACCTAGCAACAACAGGCATATACCAATTAGTGCAAGGTATGCAAGAGCCGAGCTTTAATATTCTTCGGTGTAGGGCGTTCTACGGCAACGAAGGTCTTTATGTAGTCCGCCGATAACAGAGCATCAACTGCGCGACGATGACCGAATTTGGAACTGGTCGCGCATGACAGCTTATCGCCACGTCAAGGCTGTCATGTGTGAGAGCGGTGTCAGAGA
>NZ_JBQEPD010000103.1:0-3334 GCF_052045675.1 Brucella sp. 22210 | reverse complement strand
GTTCATAGCGGTGACGTGACATCAAAGACCTCCAAATCCTAGGCCTTTGAATCACTAATACATTCAAATAGCTAGCCTATTTATGAGTGCACAGCCTAGCGAGGATTAGTGATGCGAAGCTGGTGCGCTCAATGTCCCGCAAGGGGTGCTCCCCAGATAACGCTGCATGCGAAGGCTTCTTCGGAAGGCTGAAAGCAGAGTTCTTTTATCCCAGCGATTGGAAGAACACCACACTCGAGCAGTTTATCAATGAAGTTGATGGCTACATTCGGTGGTACAATGAGAAACGGATCAAGATATCACTCGGCGCTCGAAGCCCAATCGAATATCGAAACAGTCTTGGCATTGTGACGTAAAACCAGTCCAAGTTTTTATCCGCACCCCCGATCTGCTCTTTCAATTCAGCCTCGATTTCATAGCTGATCCTCAAGCTATATTCGCAATCTCAGAGATTGCGACCTGCAAACTGTCGCCACACCAGAGATACAATATCTTCCCGCACCCGCTTTTTGCCGCGCACAAATTTGCTGGGAAGACGCTGGAAGAAGTCAGCCTCCGAGCCGCGACAGCAAGGGCAAGCGGATTCCGCAGGAGCGACTTGTGGTCGAGGCCTGAATTTACTTTTCGCGAAATACAATTTCCCGGTCGTTCGAGAGGGCGGGATTGAAACTATCGCATTATGCACTATAGTTTGTGGTGTGATAGAGAGGTTCCGTGCGGATTTTCCTGACCAGAGGCGTTGAGCGGTTTGCTCGCCGGCAACGGATTGTCGACGCCAGCTTGGGCGAGGCGATCGAGCGGGCCGAGCGCGGCATTATCGACGCCGATCTCAGCGGGGGCCTCATCAAGCAGCGCGTGGCGCGACCCGGCCAAGGCCGTTCCGGCGGGTTTCGGATGATTGTCGTCTATCGTGCGGCTGGGCGTGCGGTTCGCCAAGAGCGACCGCGACAACATTGATGATGACGAGTTGGAAGCCCTGCGCATGATCGGGGCGAACTGGCTTGCCGCGTCGGCCGAACTGGTCGGGCAAGCCATCGAGAACGGAGATTTGAAGGAGATCGAGCATGACGACGAAATCTAGCCGCCTTGCCCGCGAGATCGCGGAAATGGCAGACGCACAGAGCCGCCCCGGGATCATGGACGAGGCGACCTATCAGAAAATCACAGCCCGGCACCTTGGAGAGAAAGCCCTGCCGACCGAAACACCAATGACCGGCGCGGAGGTGCGGGCCGTGCGCGAGCGGGCGCACCTTAGCCAAGCCGCGTTCGGCCGTTATCTCAATGTGACGCCCGGCTATGTGTCGCAGCTTGAACGCGGCGAGGCGCTGGCCAAGGGACCGGGGCTCGCCTTGTTGAACGTAATCCGTCGGCGAGGCATCGAGGCGCTGCATTAAGCCGGGCAGGGCAGATGATTACCTGTCAGCATATCATCATCCGCCTCCTATTGGTATTTGACTGGGCACAGCTTTTCCGACAGGTTTTATTCAAAAGCCATTGCGACGTGTGTTTTTGGGCTGTGTTTTCCGGAAGAGGCGTTCAGCCGTTATCCAAAAGCCGGTTTGCGACCAGCAAACGCTTTAAGCCGCCCGTAGGGCTGGCTTTTGGATAATAAAGAGGCTGTCCTTTTTGATTTATTTTACTGGAAGTCTCTGAGGACGTCGCTTTTCTGACACCCTTGGAATGAAAGTTAAAGCCGAGCTTTGGCCTGAACTTTGAAAGCCATGAGAACCAGCGTTTGCAATTCGCCGTTGTCTTCGGCGAGCGTTTCATAACACAGTGAAAGGCGCCTCAAGCACAAAATTCCTGACAGTCCCGTATTCGCCCGCCGTATCGTCGGCTGGCGGAAGCTGGCATCGAACCTTCCGTCGGAAGCGTTGGCGACTCCTATGACAACGCTCTGGCCGAAACGATCAACGGTCTCTACAAGGCTGAGGTCATTCATCGGCGCGGAACATGGCGGAGCTTCGAAGCGGTTGAATTCGCCACTCTCGAATGGGTAGACTGGTTCAACCATCGACAACGTCTAGAGCCCATCGGCAACATTCGCCCGCCGAAGCAGAGGAGCAGTATGACGCCAGGCTGGACGACCCAGCTATCGCTGCATAACTTAAACCAAATGGCCTCTGGCAAACCAGGTGCGGTTCACGGGTTTTCCGCGACTTGATCCGCCGTCCAGCCGCGCAAACTGTAAAGCGGTTCTAACAGCCATTGATAAAGTGGGCGTTTATCCAACAGCAAATCCGCTTCAACGCTCATGCCAACTCGCAATGGCTCGGCTTTTCCATAAGCCAGAACATTATTCTGATCCGGCCGGACTGTAATTCGGTATGAAGCGGCCGAGGCCTGCGGTTGAGCGGCAAGTGCGTCAGCGTCCATTTCTGCTTGTCGCAGCATCACACGCGATACTTTGGTAATCTGTCCGCCATACTGGCCGAATTTCTGATAGGGGAAGGCCGTATAGCGCAATAGTATGCGCGCACCTTCCCGTATAAAACCAATCGCGTTGCTATCGGCAAGTAGATGAACTTCCATGGTTTCACCGGTCGGCAAAATCGATACGAGGGATGAACCGGCTGCGACCAACTGACCGGAATGCGCCATTACAGCTGCAACCGTGCCACTTGCAAGAGCAGAAACCACAACGGCCCGGCGCGCTTCTACTTGCGCTAATTGCTCTTTCAGTATCGATATCTGCTGGTGTATTTCTCCAAGCTTAATGGCTGCAGACGCATCAAATCCTGCGAGTTTAGAGCCAATCTCCGATGTCATGCCGTCAAGCTGCACGCGCTGTCTGCGCAATGCTTCAAGCTGTTGGCGGCTTTGCATGTAATTTTGCTCAGCAGTATCGAAACTGCGTTCCAATGTAATGCCCCGATCAACCAGCTTGCGATATTTGTCGGCACGTGGTTGCAGCACCGAAATAGAAGCACTTGTCTGTTCAATCTGCGCATCAACGCGCTCGATCTCTCGCTCAATAGCAGCTTTGCGTTCGGCTAGAGAATGTTTATCAACCTGATCTAGTTGCACCCGCTGCCTGATCGCTTCACCAAACTCGTCAATTCTGCGTTGCAGTTTTTCTTTAACGAAGGCCTCTGTTTCTCCAAGGTTTGTCGTCGTATCCGTTCCCAGCACCACAGCGCCGTAAACGCGAACACGGCGCGTATATTGACCAAACGTGAGAACCGCGATAATTTGCGCGAGTATCAAGCAGCTAATGACAGCAGCAAGCTGAACCGAAACCGGCGGGCTCAGACGGGAGCTGCCAAGCCAAACATCGCGTCTCGCTTCGACCGTTTCCTTGCGGAAAAGTAATAAATTCATGTTCATTAATTAA
>NZ_JBQEPD010000102.1:0-3352 GCF_052045675.1 Brucella sp. 22210 | reverse complement strand
GCCCTGGCATATTGAAGAGGGCAAGCTTGTCGCAAGCGTTGCCGGCAGTCTGGGTGCGGCCGGTGGCGTTGTGACGCTGGATGGCGGTTCGCTGGAGTTTGGTTCTGCTTTCACGGTTGCCAATGCGATTGAGCTTGCACAGAGCAGCAATGTTGTATCCACAAATTTCATCAACACGCTTTCCGGCGCGATTGGCGGGGTTGGCGGTCTGACCAAGGAAGGGACTGGCACGCTGATTTTGACGGGTGCCAATGACTTTGTCGAAGACCTGGTGGTGAATGGCGGTGCTGTCCAGATTGGCAATGGCGCTGCAACGGGTTCGGTCAGTCAAGCGAATATCGTCCTCAACAATGGCAATCTGATCGTTGACCGTTCGGATAATTACCAGTTTGACAATGATGTCAGCGGCTCGGGCCAGCTGATCAAGAATGGCGCCGGTAAGCTGATTATCGGGGCTAATCTGGACCATACTGGCGGCACGCTGATCAATCAGGGCACGTTGCAGATTGGCGATGGCGGGCTGGACGGGACTGTCAAGGGCGCGATCACCATTGCAAGTGCTGGCACGCTGGAATTCAATCATTCCAATGCGGAGATCTATCAGGGCAGTCTGACCGGGAGCGGCACGCTGAAGGTCGATAGTCCGGGCGCCCTGCATCTGACGGGCGACAATAGCGGCTTTACCGGCACGACGGCGGCCAATGGCACCTTGATTGTCGATCATAAGCTTGGCTCGACGGTCAATGTCTCGGCCACAGGCGATCTGTCGGGTTCTGGCGAGATTTTGGGCAATACGTCGATTGCTTCTGGCGGTACGCTCTATGGCACGCAGGGCAAGACCCTGACCTTTGACCAGGATCTGACCTTGGCCACGGGCAGCGTCGTCGATGCGAAGCTCAGCCTGTTCGATCCGGGTGCCAGTGCGTTATTTGACGTGAAGGGCAAACTCACATTGGCTGGAACGCTGAATGTGGAATCGCTTGGCGGGCTTGGCGAAGGCGCCTATCGCCTGTTCGATTATGGCACTTTGCAAAATGATGGCTTCACGCTTGGCACAGCCCCAAGCGGTGTCAGCTTTGTTATCGATACGAATACAGCAAACCGGGTCCTGCTTCTATCGACCGGTGGTGCTACGGTTTCCTATTGGGATGGGCCGAATGGTCCAAGTAATGGCCAGGTCGATGGCGGTACTGGGATTTGGAGCAATGAAGCCAGCAATAATAGCTGGACCACGCCGAGCGGTGCCGTCAATACGGCTTGGCCGAACGATGAAATGGCGATCTTCAGCGGCACTGGTGGTGAAGTGACGATTGTCGATACCTATGGCCAGGTCGCATCTGATGGCATGATGTTCCTTGTGGATGGCTATACGCTGAAAGGCGACGGGCTTGTCCTGACGGGTGAGGGAAGTGCGAAGTCGGTTGTGGCGGTCGGTACGAATACGGCTGGCAGTGAGATGATCACTGCCACGGTGGAAAACCAGCTTCTTACCACAGCTGGCTTGAACAAGACCGGCCTTGGCACTTTGATCCTTGCAGCCGACAATAGCTATACGGGCGGCACGCAAATCACCCAGGGCACGTTGCAGCTTGGCAATGGCGGTAACACGGGCAGTGTCACCGGCAATATTGTGATTGGCTCCAACGAGCAGGATGAGGCCGAACTGAAGATCAATCGTTCGGATGTCTATACGATCTCGGGAACGCTGTCGGGCTATGGCGCGCTGATCCAGGAGGGGTCTGGCAAGACGATTTTGACGGGTGAGAACACCTATATGGGTGGCAGCACGGTCAATCATGGCGAATTGCAGATCGGGAATGGCGGCACACAGGGCAGTATTGAAGGGGATGTGCATCTTGCAGCCGGCACGATCTTCTCGACGGATTTGTCAAAAGATATAGCGCTCGATAGCACGATCAGCGGTGCGGGCAAGGTGGTGCAGAAGGGGACCGGTGTCACGAAGCTGACCGGCCATAACACTTATGCTGGAGGCACTGAGATCACGAGCGGTGTTCTGGAAATCGAACGTGATCATAATCTGGGCGATGAACATGGGTCTGTTCTGATTGATGGTGGTGAATTGCGCTTTGCCGCGCCGGCAACCCTTGGCAAGGATCGCACGGTCACTTTGGGTACCAATAATGGCGTGATCAACACGAATGCCAATCTGGTCGAATTTGGCGGTTCTGTTGATGGTGCTGGGCAGCTGGTCAAAACGGGAACTGGCACGCTGGTTCTGGATGGTGAGAATAGCTATGCTGGCGGCTCGCAGGTCAATGCTGGTATTTTGCAGATCGGCAATGGCGGCAAGACGGGTAGTATAATTGGCAATGTCGATGTTGCAGCCGGTGCAGGCTTTGGCATTAATCGCTCTGATGATTATACTTTTGCGGGCACGATCAGCGGTGACGGGCATTTTGAGCAGACGGGCACTGGTGAAACGGTTCTGACCGGTATCAACAGCTATAAGGGCGGCACGGATATCAAGGCTGGTGTTCTGGAAGTTGGTTCCAATGAGAATCTGGGCGATGCTTCTGGAGACGTGCGTATTGATGGCGGCACGCTTCGCTTTTCTAATGGTTTTGACACGGCGCGCCATGTCACGCTTGGCGCGAACAATGGTTCGATTGACACGGAAGGTAATACCAACAAAATCACGGGCGTGATCGACGGAGATGGCAGCCTGGTCAAGGAAGGCACCGGCACGTTGATCGTGACGGGTGAGAACAGCTATACGGGTGGCTCCCAGGTCAATATGGGCACGCTGCAGCTTGGCGATGGCGGCACCAATGGATCGATGGTGGGCGATGTTGCCCTGAACAATGCGGATACGCATTTTGTCGTCAATCTTGCCAAGAATATTACGCTTGATGGTGTGATCTCTGGCGATGGCTCTGTGACCCAGGCTGGTTCCGGCACGACGACCTTGACGAAAGTGCAGGAATATACGGGTGAGACGAGTATTTCGGACGGCAAGCTCATTCTTGTTGGCGATGGCTCGATCGAAAGCTCGCAGCGCCTGATCAATAATGGCGGTTTCGACATTAGCGGTGTGACCGGCGATAGCTCGACCATTCAAAGCCTTAAAGGTGATGAGACTGGTATTGTGACGCTTGGTGACAAGAGGCTGATCATCAAGGATGCGCATGACAAGACGGATCCGAATATGGAAGACGTCTATGCTGGTATCATTGAAGGCAATGGCGGTGTGGAGATTGCCGGTGGCAAGGAACGCTTCACGGGAGAAAACACCTATACGGGTGGCACCAGGATCGATGAGAGTGGCACGCTGATCATTGGCGATGGCGGCACCAAGGGTAGTGTGCAAGGCGGTATCGATGTCGCTGGCATG
>NZ_JBQEPD010000101.1:0-3395 GCF_052045675.1 Brucella sp. 22210 | reverse complement strand
TAGCAGACTGAGAATCGCATTTCCATGAATCAGTGTCAAGAGTCATAGACGTCAATTTGGCGGGTGGATTTCTTTTGCCTTTTGAAAGGTGAGAGGAAATGCAAATTCTAGCAACTGTTACGTCCGTGTTACACGGGCGAAGGAATAGTTTTGCCCAACCTGAACTGCATAAAATGCAGGGCAGGGGGGTAAACAGATGGGTGATTTACAAACAGCTTTGCTTGGCCAAGTCAGCACTCGATCTCAATGATCGCTGCCTCGCCGTGCTGAGCTCGCTTTTGTCATTTCTCCCTGACGATGACATGAATGAGAAAACTGGCCTCGTCGTTTTCCCGTCCAATCGTCAGCTTTCGCTACGTGCTCATGGCATGCCTGAATCGACGTTGCGCCGTCACCTCGCTTCACTGGTCGAAGCCGGGATCATCGCGCGCAAAGATAGCCCGACGCGTAAGCGCTATGCTCATAAGGACAGGGAAGGCGGCGTTGAACTTGCCTTCGGCTTTTCCTTTGCGCCTTTGCTTGATCGCGCGTCAGAAATTGCCGTTATCGCCGATCAAATTCTCGCCGATCAGAAAACACTGAAGCGTCTACGCGACGAAGTGTCAGTCATACGAAGAGACCTGGCATCGGCTTTTGCGGATATGGTCCAGAAAACAGGTGAACCTGGGGAATGTCTCGAAGCATTGTTTGTTCGCTTTCGCACTGTTGTCGACGCTATCCCTCGCCGCGCATCTCTTGATGAACTGTCCGCGATCAGGGCCGCTCTTGAAGCCATTCGTGGTGAAATGGCTATCACTTTGAAAACAATAGGGATTGTTCAAGAAATGAGCGGCAGCGTCGCCCAATATGAGCGGCAGCATAATGAATCCCTGCCAGAATCCCTTTTTGAATCTCAAAATGGCAAAAAGATTGATTTGAGAGCGGCTTCTGCGGAAACACCAGTTCCCGTGAAAGCTGAACGGCAAACTCCTGTCGAGTTAATGCCATCCATTTCTCTCGACCAGGTGCTAAGAACATGTCCAGATATTTGCGAATACGGAACCAACGGAATTGGCACATGGCGTGAGCTTCTTGATGCTTCACGTATTGTCTCGTGCTTTCTCGGCATCAGTCAATCAGCCTATCAGGAAGCTATCCGTTTCATGGGGTCAGAAACCGCTTCGACCGCTATTGCCTGGATTCTGCAGAAACTATCGGCCATCAAATCGCCTGGCGGTTATTTGAGATCCCTTACCCAAAAGGCAAGGGCAGGGACCTTTTCAATCTCTCAACTGCTGTTTTCGGGCATAAGAAGCTATCGAAACCTGACATAATCAACGCTGCATTTCCGCATCCCAAATCATCATACACCATCTTTCGGGACATGATCCGCGATGTGCGTTGGCTCCTTTGGCGTGGACATTCAAGACAATCTGTACTATAAATTGGTGCAGATGAACGGAGTCGGAACATGGTCGTGTCCGTCAGAAGATCGTCCGCAGCTATCGCCGATGTTGTCGAGGTTCTTGCCCGTCATAATCCATGGGCAAGGACCGCAAAGTACGATGTACCCCACTCACAAAGCTTGCACAACAAGCCCTTCGTCACTGTCTCAAGGAGACGCCCAGAAATCTAAGCGCAACGGCGCTCTTTCCGAACATACATGGTGGCAAGCTCAGCGCTGACGGCGTGCAGGTACTGCTGAACAGATATATTGCCAAAGCGCGTCAGCAATGCGCATCTCGAACTGAAGGAATCTGCACTCGCAAAGCTGAAGCCGTACGAACGCGCCAAGGCCGAGCGATTTTGACCAAGCGACCGGCTTCTGGAATTCCTGAACGCCCTCTGAGCATAAGAACTATGCCGCGTGTCACCCGCCGGCACACGGCCGAACCCTCCGGGAACGCCTATGGACCGTTCCTGTCAGAAGAGACATTCGGCATAGATTCTTGGTCGGCATAAACATGCAAAATGAACAGCGTCGATCCACTCGACTGGCCTGTAACCGAAATCGAAGCCCTTATGCATTGGAACTTCAAGCCTAACGCCATCGGCTGACCGCTTACGATTCTGTAGCAAAAATTCGGTTGGGGCGGAGGCCGGCTTTCCAGTAGTAGCTTGCCACCATCGCCAGACATGCAAGGCCGCATTCTGCGACTTCGGTTTGCAAAAATAACCGGCAACTGACGTTTCAGTGAAAAGGAAACGTTCAGCCCATGCATTATCACGGGTTTTCCGCGACTTGATCCGCCGTCCAGCCGCGCAAACTGTAAAGCGGTTCTAACAGCCATTGATAAAGTGGGCGTTTATCCAACAGCAAATCCGCTTCAACGCTCATGCCAACTCGCAATGGCTCGGCTTTTCCATAAGCCAGAACATTATTCTGATCCGGCCGGACTGTAATTCGGTATGAAGCGGCCGAGGCCTGCGGTTGAGCGGCAAGTGCGTCAGCGTCCATTTCTGCTTGTCGCAGCATCACACGCGATACTTTGGTAATCTGTCCGCCATACTGGCCGAATTTCTGATAGGGGAAGGCCGTATAGCGCAATAGTATGCGCGCACCTTCCCGTATAAAACCAATCGCGTTGCTATCGGCAAGTAGATGAACTTCCATGGTTTCACCGGTCGGCAAAATCGATACGAGGGATGAACCGGCTGCGACCAACTGACCGGAATGCGCCATTACAGCTGCAACCGTGCCACTTGCAAGAGCAGAAACCACAACGGCCCGGCGCGCTTCTACTTGCGCTAATTGCTCTTTCAGTATCGATATCTGCTGGTGTATTTCTCCAAGCTTAATGGCTGCAGACGCATCAAATCCTGCGAGTTTAGAGCCAATCTCCGATGTCATGCCGTCAAGCTGCACGCGCTGTCTGCGCAATGCTTCAAGCTGTTGGCGGCTTTGCATGTAATTTTGCTCAGCAGTATCGAAACTGCGTTCCAATGTAATGCCCCGATCAACCAGCTTGCGATATTTGTCGGCACGTGGTTGCAGCACCGAAATAGAAGCACTTGTCTGTTCAATCTGCGCATCAACGCGCTCGATCTCTCGCTCAATAGCAGCTTTGCGTTCGGCTAGAGAATGTTTATCAACCTGATCTAGTTGCACCCGCTGCCTGATCGCTTCACCAAACTCGTCAATTCTGCGTTGCAGTTTTTCTTTAACGAAGGCCTCTGTTTCTCCAAGGTTTGTCGTCGTATCCGTTCCCAGCACCACAGCGCCGTAAACGCGAACACGGCGCGTATATTGACCAAACGTGAGAACCGCGATAATTTGCGCGAGTATCAAGCAGCTAATGACAGCAGCAAGCTGAACCGAAACCGGCGGGCTCAGACGGGAGCTGCCAAGCCAAACATCGCGTCTCGCTTCGACCGTTTCCTTGCGGAAAAGTAATAAATTCATGTTCATTAATTAA
>NZ_JBQEPD010000100.1:0-3415 GCF_052045675.1 Brucella sp. 22210 | reverse complement strand
TTCATAGCGGCGACGTGACATCAAAGACCTCCAAATCCGAGGCCTTTCAATAACCAATCCATTCAAATAGCTAGCCTATTTATGAGTGCACGGCCTAGTCGGAAGCCAGATATACAAAAAGCGCGATAACCTCTATGGCGCATCCAACTGGCTTGATCGCGATCCCGTTGGCGTCGTCGAGCTGAAAGTAACCGACGCCGCACCCGGGGACAGCGGATGAGACGGATACTGCTGACCGTCATTGCCGTAGTTGTTACTGTTGGTGCCTTGTACGCCATGCAGCATTCGACGCCATATTACAGTGATATCGTTTCGATGGTTAAAGTGAAGGGTGAACAGGGAAAGCCGCTCTCAACTGCCAAATTCACCATAGGTGTTGCGGATAGCTACATAGCAGATCAGTTGGTTACATCGAGTTTCGGAACTGATCGCAATTACACCAGCTCAGGCAAATGGCTGGTGCTCGAAGCTGCGGCCAGAGCGGACAAAGAGAGTATCAATCTGATGTCGGCCTTGTGGCAGGGGCCGAGTGGAGCGCAATATTCGATGAGCCAACGGATCACCAATGCGTGGGGGTTGCTTGGGTCTGAAAGGCTGGAGCCGGGCGTTCCGAGACCCGTTCTCCTCATATTCGAATTGCCGGAACGTGAAATCAACGGTGGCTCTCTTCTCGTGGCAGAAAGCCTGATCACTCCGCTCGCGCAACAGGCGGAGATTCGTATCAATCCTCCCGATGCAAGCCACACCCATCCCGCGATCCTGATCAAGCGCGGTGGTCGCATTCAACCATGGGCGCTGGAGGCGCGATGATGGTGGAACAAGCCCGGCGCGAGAAAAGAAACTTCTGGATCAGCCTCGCACTGCTGTTGTTATTCATTCCGCCTGCGGTTCTGGTCCATTCACGCGGTGGCTATATTGAATGTAAGCGCTGTTTTCAGGCCACGGCTTTGAGATCGTGCGTTGCGGCATAGGCCCAAGGCAGCAGGTCGTCGATCTGGCTATTTGGATGATTGTTGACGATCTTGGTGAGGACGTCTGAGAGATAGGCCAGTGGCTCGACATTGTTGAGCTTTGCCGTCTCGATGAGCGAGGCGATAGTCGCCCAGTGTTCGGCCCCGGCGTCAGAACCGGCAAATAGCGCATTTTTGCGATTGAGGGCAATTGGCCTGATTGACCGTTCGACGACGTTGGAATCGATCTCGATCCGGCCATCGTCGATGAAGCGGGTCAAGCCGTCCCAGCGTGACAAGGCATAGCGGATTGCTTCGGCGAGTTTTGTCTTCTGGCTGATGTAGCCGAGTTGTTCACGCAGCCAGGGAGCGAGGCTGTCGGTAATCGGACGACTTTTTTCCTGACGGGCGACACGACGCTCCTCGTGGGGCCGGCCACGTATCTCTTCTTCGATCCTGTAAAGTTCGCCGATGCGTCGCAGCGCCTCGCTGGCGATGGGTGCCGGACCAGCGGCAGCAAGCTCATAGAAGCGGCGTCGAACGTGGGACCAGCAGAAGGCCAGCGACACGGTGTTCTTTGCCGCGAGCGGGCGATATCCACTGTAGCCGTCTACCTGCAGGATGCCGACGAAGCCGTCGAGATGGGCCATCGGTCGTTCGCCTTTGCGATCTGGCGCATAGACATAGGTGACACCGGGCGGGTCATCGCCCTGCCACGGCCGGTCATCTCGTGCATAAGCCCAAAGCTGGCCGGTCTTGGTTTTGCCACGTCCCGGATCGAGCACCGGGGCCGTCGTCTCGTCGGCGAAGAGCTTGGACGATGACTTCAGATGATCGAGCAGCCGCTGATGGACCGGGCGTAGATGCCAGGCGGCGCGACCGACCCAGTCGGCGAGCGTCGAACGGTCGAGGTCGATGCCCTGACGCTTGTAGATTTGCGCCTGGCGATACAGCGGCAGGTGGTCAGCATATTTAGATACCAGCACCTGGGCGACGGTTGCCTCTGTCGGGATGCCGCCCTCGATCAGCCTTGCCGGGGCCGGAGCCTGGACAACGACTTCTTCACAGGCCCGGCAGGCATACTTCGGGCGGCGCAGCACGAGCACCCGGAATTGGGCGGGCACAAGATCGAGCTTCTCGCTGACATCCTCGCCGATCCGATGCAGGTCGTTGCGGCAGCAGGGGCAGGCATGGTTATCGATATCGACCACGATCTCGACGCGCGGCAGATGCGCTGGCAGTGAACCCCGGTTCGTACGCCGTTTAGCGACCTGCGCCTGGCGCAGAGCAGTCGAGCCTTGTTCCTTCTCTTCCAGCCCGGCAGCCTCGATCTGTTCGGCCTCTTCAAGCCCAAGCAGAAGCTGGTCCTCTGGAAGCGTCTCTGCCCGTCGACCAAAGCGGTGACGCTGTAATTCCTTGATGATCTGCCGCAGGCGGGCATTCTCCGCCTCACGCGAAAGCACCATTGCTTTCAGCGCGTTCAGGTCATCCGGAAGCTCGTCTGCCGTCATCGTCATGGATCGAGAACAGCATATTTTGCCGCTCGGAGCGAGACGCTGAATGGCTCTGATTCAATTGGTCGCGCCCGTTATCCGGCCTTTATCGGCGTGCGCGTTTCGCTCGGCGCATGCACGCGTTTCCAGTCCAATCCTTCGAACAGAGCCGAGAACTGGGCGGCCGTCAGATGCATCACACCGTCTTGCATTCGAGGCCAATGGAACTCGCCATCCTCGATCCGCTTGGCGACCAGGCACACGCCGCTGCCGTCCCAGAAGATCAGCTTGATCCGGTCCGTTCGTTTGGCCCGGAATACGTAGATCGTGCCCGAGAACGGGTCGGCACCCATCTGGGCCTTTACCAATGCCGCCAATCCTTCAGCACCTTTGCGGAAGTCGACAGGCTTGGTGGCGATCATCACTTTTACCGCACCGGACGGGCCAATCACGACTGAGCCTTCAACGCCTGGATGACGGCGGCAATGGTTGCAGCATCGGTGCCAGAGGCAATACGCAGCCAGGCTCCATCAATCCGCAATTCAATGGCCGCCTCCGGAGAAGTTCTTCTTGGCAAACGTGCTTGCCGCGCCCTCTTCGGTTCCGAATTCTCGGGCGACACGACGACTGCTGGTGCAAACATTGGTGCTTGCTCCGGCACCGACAACACATCAAGCGGCTTTCGGGCGAGCCGTCGCCATGTGAACAACTGCTGCGGCGTCAATCCATGCCGCCGCGCCACAGAGCACACCGTGACGCCAGGCTCGCAACTCTCCGCAATGATCTGCGCCTTCTGATCGTCGCTCCATTCGCGACGACGGCCATTGCCTGTGAACACCTCAAACCGGCGTATCGGCTCATCCTTGGATTTAAGCGTAAGTTCTGAAATCGACATATGTCCTAGCCCTCTTTCGAGGTTGAACATCAATGATCAAGCGATGATCCGGAAGGTGGGGTCAGGACAGCGCTTAC
>NZ_JBQEPD010000099.1:0-3776 GCF_052045675.1 Brucella sp. 22210 | reverse complement strand
GCAGGTTTATGTTCTGGACGGGCATGGAGCACCGGTTCCTGTGGGTGTTGCGGGAGAGCTCTATATCGGTGGTGCAGGTGTTGCGCGGGGCTATCTGAACCGTCCGGAGCTGACGGCGGAGCGGTTTGTGGCCGATCCCTTCAGTGGCGATGCGGGGGCGCGTCTTTACCGTACTGGCGACTTGGTGCGCTGGCTGCCGGATGGAACGCTGGCGTTCATCGGGCGCAACGATTTCCAGGTGAAGGTGCGTGGCTTCCGCATCGAGCTTGGCGAGATCGAGGCGCAGTTGTGCGCGCATGAAGGGGTGCGCGAGGCGGTTGTCGTGGCGCGCGGGGACGATGGGGGCGAGAAGCGGCTCGTGGCTTATTATACGGCCGCAGGCGCTGACGATAGCGAGAGCCCGATCGGGGCAACGGGCGCGGAGGCTCTGCGGGCGCACGTGGCGGCAGGCCTTCCCGACTACATGGTTCCGGCGGCGTTTGTGCGGCTTTCGGCGCTGCCGCTGACGGCGAACGGCAAGCTCGACCGGCAGGCACTGCCGGCACCGGAGGGGAAAGCCTTCGCGGCGCGCGCCTATGAGGCGCCCGTCGGGAAGACGGAGGAACGCCTGGCCGCGCTGTGGGCGGAACTGCTCGGTGTGGAGCGTGTTGGCCGGCACGACCACTTCTTCGCGCTTGGAGGCCATTCGCTGCTCGCCGTGCGGCTGATCGAGCGCATGCGCCGGGAGGGGTTTGCAGCAACAGTAACACAGCTATTCCAGAACCCGACAATTGCGAACCTGACTACTTCAGTAAATGTGGAACGGGAGAAGGTAGACGTCCCGGGTGTTATTCACTTTCATGAATCAGGAACAAGGCCCGCTTTGTTCCTGATTCATGAAATAAGCGGTGCAGATACGTATTTCCTTACCTTAGCTGAGCAGATAGATCCCGATATTCCCATCCATGGATTAGCTAGCGTCCCGTCGAACGATGCTCATCCGACCACAATTGAAGGGATGGCCATGCAATTGGTCGAACGCATCTGCATGATTCAATCAACAGGGCCATACAGGCTAGCAGGCTGGTCCTTTGGGGGACTTTTGGCATACGAGATAGCAAACCAGCTGATAGGCAGAGATAAAAAGGTCGAATTTATAGGCCTATTGGATACAATACCTCCCTTCAATATTGGGGCAAAGAAGGAAGATGGAGCGTTAGATGATTATATAAAGCATGCGATGTTAGAAATATGCGAAGCAGAGTATAGTCCAGAAGTTCACACCACAAGACTTAGCGATATTCTGGAAGAAATCGTATCATTTGATCTCGATGATTTTATTCATAAATGCAGAAATTATGGTTATCTTAAGAGATTCGACGGTATCTCTGGAGCCGATTTCCGGTTTTCTTTCGATGTAAGCGCGATACCCCTCGACGCTCAAGAAAACTATATTGTGCAACTTAATCCCCTTCCGATCCATGTTTTTTGTGCACAGGAAAATCCCCTTTTCGAACTTCCGAAAACTTGGAGCAATCTACTTCCGGACCAGCAATTTGAGTTCGTCCCAGTACCCGGCAGTCATCAATCGATGATGGAGTCGCCCCATGTGGCTTTGTTGGGTAAGGCATTGTCGGAGGCGCTCGACACCACCGTTCCCCAAGCGCAAGGAGACGGTGAATACAATCCACATGTGATCCTGCAAACCGGCAATGGTAAGGCGGACCCGATCATCTGCTTCCCAGGTGCCGGTGACAATGTCACGGGGTTCGTTGCTCTCACTCATGCACTCGGCTCCGGGTGGACAATCCACGGAATGCAGCCCAGGGGTCTTGATGGCATCCTGGTCCCGCATTCCACGGTCGAGGCCGCTGCGGAGGCTTACGTGCAGACAATCGCAGGGTTAAGGCTCGAACGGCCGGTGCATCTCGTTGGCCATTCCTTCGGCGGGTGGGTCGCCTTCGAGGTCACGCAGCGCTTGAAGGCCCTGAATCAGTCTGTTGCCTCGCTCACACTGATCGATTGTGAAGCTCCCGACAAAAGCAAGGTACTCGGCCGTGAATACACCGGCCTTGAAATTCTCATGAAGCTGGTCGAGACGATGGAACTCAAGGCCGGCATGGCCCTTGATGTCGATGAGAAGGCACTGGAGGGGCTCGCGCACCAGGAGCAGTTGCACCTTCTGCACCGCGCCATGGTGCGCGCCGGCCTACTGCCGCAACGCTCGGCTATCGATGTCTTACGGGGGCCGGTACGCATCTTTGCAGCGGCGCTGAGAACGACTTACAGTCCCGAGAAACTCCTCGCCGATCCCGTGAGATTGGTTCTCGCGCGGGATCCAGCTCTCTCGGCCGTGGCCGATCATGCACGCCGAGATGAAATCGCAGCGGAATGGCGGCAATGGGCTCCAAATCTTACCGTCTGGTTCGGCCCCGGCAACCATTTCACAATTCTGGAGCCCCCTCACGTTCAACGTCTCGCCGAATGGTGGCGTGCTGTATGAACCAAGAAGATGCCGTAATGAGTGACCTTCCCTGCATGCTGGAATCCGATGTGAAAACGGCGAATGGCTTCCTTTCGACTCCGCAAGTTAGGCCGTGGAATGCCGGACTTTTGTTCTCGGTGAATTACAATGTCCAGGCCTACAAGGATTCAGCCTTTCAGCATCTGAATGTATCGTGCCCTTCAGTTCTGGACATAGCCGTTGCGAAACGGCGGGCGGAGTATTTGGCTGGCCGGGTTCTTGCCCGCGCAGCCAGTCACATCTTTACCGGGACGGCTGTCGTATTCCCTCCAGGAGAGGGAGGCGCGCCGCGTTGGCCTGCGGGGATGTCGGGTTCGATCAGTCACAGTCACGGCAGGGCGCTTTGCTTGGCGCGTGCCGGCGACAATCTAGTAATTGGCGTCGATATCGAGAAGATCGCAGAGCCGGGTCTTCTCAAGGCAATCGTTGATTTGGCTGTGTCGCCTGAAGAGGAGGCGCTGCTTTTAGACGCCCCTATGGACAAATCTACAGGATTAACCATGTTATTCTCAGCAAAAGAGACCATATTCAAGGCGCTTTATCCCACTGTTCAACGCTTTTTCGGCTTTGAGACCGCGCGGCTATGTACTGTGCCGGCACGCGACAAGATGACATTGCGACTAGGGGAGAATTTGGCCCCACGATGGCGGGCTGGGCATATCATATCCGTATGCTGCCAATGCCAGGGCGATTTTGTACTGACTTCAATTATGCTGCAATAGGGGTGCAACTTACCTTCGCGCCAGGCCGCGGGATATAGGGTTTCGCGCGTGCTATGATTGATGGATGGAGATAGACGCAGACAAGATCGATAACGCAGTCCTTGCCCTGTTATGGCTGACGCTCCGCAACGAACGTTGCGCCTGGAAAGGCGTGACTAGCGTTCGGAAGAACTTTTCCGTCAGTTGTTTACACGGGTAATGCCGATGTGTCGGGAAGGTCGGCAATGCGTTTTGCTATCTGCTCGATCCGATCAATCGTATATGCCCGATCTGCAAACCCTAATTCGATCTCTAACGGATCGAGCGTATCAATGAAAGCAGGCGTTGGAACCGGATTTCCGGATTGTCCGTATATTATGCTGATACCGGCGAATGCGTGCTTCCAGCGGAAATTGGGGGCCGTGCTTTAGCAATATGTCGGTCAGCCATGTTGGCATCGTTAGCTTCTGCTTAGAGCGTAGACTCATAAACTGATGCACCAGATGCTGACAGCGATCAGTTTGACAGCAGCGAGGAAATTGTACGGGTTCTTGTCGTAGCGCGTGGCGATG
>NZ_JBQEPD010000098.1:0-3925 GCF_052045675.1 Brucella sp. 22210 | reverse complement strand
CCATTGGTGCCGCCATCGCCAAGCTGCAGCGTGCCCATATTGACCTGGGAGCCACCCGTATAGCTGTTCTCACCCGTCACGATCAACGTGCCGGTGCCTTCCTTGACCAGGCTGCCATCTCCGTCGATCACGCCCGTGATTTTGTTGGTATTACCTTCCGTGTCAATCGAACCATTGTTCGCGCCAAGCGTGACATGGCGCGCCGTGTCAAAACCATTAGAAAAGCGAAGCGTGCCGCCATCAATACGCACGTCTCCAGAAGCATCGCCCAGATTCTCATTGGAACCAACTTCCAGAACACCAGCCTTGATATCCGTGCCGCCCTTATAGCTGTTGATACCGGTCAGAACCGTTTCACCAGTGCCCGTCTGCTCAAAATGCCCGTCACCGCTGATCGTGCCCGCAAAAGTATAATCATCAGAGCGATTAATGCCAAAGCCTGCACCGGCTGCAACATCGACATTGCCAATTATACTACCCGTCTTGCCGCCATTGCCGATCTGCAAAATACCAGCATTGACCTGCGAGCCGCCAGCATAGCTATTCTCACCATCCAGAACCAGCGTGCCAGTTCCCGTTTTGACCAGCTGCCCAGCACCATCAACAGAACCGCCAAATTCGACCAGATTGGCATTCGTGTTGATCACGCCATTATTGGTACCCAAAGTGACCGTGCGATCCTTGCCAAGGGTTGCCGGCGCGGCAAAGCGCAATTCACCACCATCAATCAGAACAGACCCATGTTCATCGCCCAGATTATGATCACGTTCGATTTCCAGAACACCGCTCGTGATCTCAGTGCCTCCAGCATAAGTGTTATGGCCGGTCAGCTTCGTGACACCGGTCCCCTTCTGCACCACCTTGCCCGCACCGCTGATCGTGCTATCGAGCGCTATATCTTTTGACAAATCCGTCGAGAAGATCGTGCCGGCTGCAAGATGCACATCCCCTTCAATACTGCCCTGTGTGCCGCCATTCCCGATCTGCAATTCGCCATGATTGACCGTGCTGCCACCCATATAGGTGTTCTCACCCGTCAAAATCGTCTTGCCAGACCCCTCCTGGATCAGCGCGCCATAGCCCGACAGCGTTCCCGAGATCGTATAGACATCCGAACGATTGATCTTCAGTTCGGCCTCATCCTGCTCGTTGGAGCCAATCACAATATTGCCGGTGACACTGCCCGTGTTACCGCCATTGCCAAGCTGCAACGTGCCCTGGGTGATTTGCGTGCCGCCCGTATAGCTATTGTCGGCTGCAAGGATCAAAGTGCCAAGGCCGGTCTTGTTCAAGCCAGCTGTGGTAAGAAGCTGGTTTTCCACCGTGGCAGTGATCATCTCACTGCCAGCCGTATTCGTACCGACCGCCACAACCGACTTCGCACTTCCCTCACCCGTCAGGACAAGCCCGTCGCCTTTCAGCGTATAGCCATCCACAAGGAACATCATGCCATCAGATGCGACCTGGCCATAGGTATCGACAATCGTCACTTCACCACCAGTGCCGCTGAAGATCGCCATTTCATCGTTCGGCCAAGCCGTATTGACGGCACCGCTCGGCGTGGTCCAGCTATTATTGCTGGCTTCATTGCTCCAAATCCCAGTACCGCCATCGACCTGGCCATTACTTGGACCATTCGGCCCATCCCAATAGGAAACCGTAGCACCACCGGTCGATAGAAGCAGGACCCGGTTTGCTGTATTCGTATCGATAACAAAGCTGACACCGCTTGGGGCTGTGCCAAGCGTGAAGCCATCATTTTGCAAAGTGCCATAATCGAACAGGCGATAGGCGCCTTCGCCAAGCCCGCCAAGCGATTCCACATTCAGCGTTCCAGCCAATGTGAGTTTGCCCTTCACGTCAAATAACGCACTGGCACCCGGATCGAACAGGCTGAGCTTCGCATCGACGACGCTGCCCGTGGCCAAGGTCAGATCCTGGTCAAAGGTCAGGGTCTTGCCCTGCGTGCCATAGAGCGTACCGCCAGAAGCAATCGACGTATTGCCCAAAATCTCGCCAGAACCCGACAGATCGCCTGTGGCCGAGACATTGACCGTCGAGCCAAGCTTATGATCGACAATCAAGGTGCCATTGGCCGCCGTCGTGCCGGTAAAGCCGCTATTGTCGCCCGTCAGATGCAGGGCGCCCGGACTATCGACCTTCAGCGTGCCGCTCCCGGTCAGACTGCCCTGATAGATCTCCGCATTGGAATGATTGAATTCCAGCGTGCCAGCACTTGCAATGGTGATCGCGCCCTTGACAGTCCCGTCCAGCCCGCCATCGCCAATCTGCAACGTGCCCTGATTGATCAGCGTGCCGCCAGTATGGTCCAGATTAGCCCCGATAATCAGCTTACCGGCGCCATTCTTGATCAGCTGGCCCGAGCCGCTGACATCATTGTCAAACTGGTAATTATCCGAACGGTCAACGATCAGATTGCCATTGTTGAGGACGATATTCGCTTGACTGACCGAACCCGTTGCAGCGCCATTGCCAATCTGGACAGCACCGCCATTCACCACCAGGTCTTCGACAAAGTCATTGGCACCCGTCAAAATCAGCGTGCCAGTCCCTTCCTTGGTCAGACCGCCAACCCCGCCAATCGCGCCGGAAAGCGTGTTGATGAAATTTGTGGATACAACATTGCTGCTCTGTGCAAGCTCAATCGCATTGGCAACCGTGAAAGCAGAACCAAACTCCAGCGAACCGCCATCCAGCGTCACAACGCCACCGGCCGCACCCAGACTGCCGGCAACGCTTGCGACAAGCTTGCCCTCTTCAATATGCCAGGGCGTAATGGCGCTCGTCGATCCAGACAACAGCAACGTATTGCTTCCCGTTTTGCTCATTTTGGCAAAACCGTCAAAAATTCCTATATTTAAATCTAATGTTTGGTCTTCATCATCGCCGACAAGCAAACTTGCATTCTTCGCGCCACCAATAGCGATTACGGCTCCCTGAATACTGGAACCAGAATGCAATTCCAGAGTCGCATCGTTGCCTGCAATAACAATAGCAGCAGCGCCAGCTTTTTGACTTTGACCCGGGGCAACAATTCCTTCGTTGATAAAGTACCCGTTGTCCCCAATCCGAACCCCTGAACCCGCAAACGCCTGATTTTCGGCGGATTGTGCGTTATCGCCAGCATCGCCGCCCTTGACTGAGCCCAAATTTGTGAAATGTGCTCCGTTCATAACAAGAACACCATCGCCGCCTGCTCCAGCACCAGCCAAATTCTTGGCCGCTGTCCCGGTAAGCCCCTTCCCGGCAGCACCACCTTTTCCTCCAACTATCAGAGCACCCCGAACATTTATAAGCTCTCCACCTTCGAGAACCGTACCAGCCCCCCCACCACCGCCCCCGCCAGCCGCATCAGGCAAAGTCCCGTCAGCTACTGCCGCCCCACCAGTCCCCCCACCACCGCCAGTGATGACAAGGTCAAGATAGGTTGATAAGAACTGGTCTTTTAGAAATACGCCCGCGCCGCCGCCACCGCCTGCTCCAGCATTGAGATGTGCGCCACCTGCCTTTCCGCCATTACCGACAATTTGTGTAAGTCCAGAGCCAATATTTGTAGCCCCTACTGCGCCTCCGGCGCCACCAGCTCCACCTCCTGAATCCCCAAGGCCGGTTGCACCAGTCACCCCTTGTCCACCAACAGCTAAGACGCTCCTTTTGTCGCCGACTCCTTTTTTATTGTAAGCAGAACCACCCCCACCATTTCCTGCGCCCCCGTGATTACCCCAGGTTGGCGCCGTACCGCCGCTGTTACCCAACAGATCAAGCGCTTGGGCTCGATTTATATCGCCGAGAACAACAGTCACTGCGGCGGTTGCAATCAGCGCGGCCCAAAGGGCTGCGGTGGCAAATCGTGGTGCGCTGTTCAATGCCGACGAACCCGCAAGCGCTCTGGCGCGGTGTTTCA
>NZ_JBQEPD010000097.1:0-3933 GCF_052045675.1 Brucella sp. 22210 | reverse complement strand
TGCTCGTTCATCACACCCTTTGGTTGTCCGGTCGATCCGGAGGTGTAGATGACATAGGCCAGGTTGCGCGGCGTCAGGCCGAGAACAGCGGGATCTGGATCACCGGCGGGCCGGTCAGCCCACAGGGATGCGTCGGCCTTCATGTCGATCAGCGCCGGACCGCCGGCGGCAGACGCCGCGTCCTGCAGCACAGCACGCGCCGCGCCATCCACGCGCCTATGGGTAAGCACCGCCACCGGCGCGGCATCGCCCAGCATATAGGCAAGCCGCTCGGCCGGATAGGACGGGTCGAGCGGCACATACGCTCCGCCCGCCTTGAGGATCGCCAGAAGCCCCACCACCATGTCGAAGCCGCGCTCCACGCACAATCCGACAAGACAGTCCGGGCCGACACCGAGGGATATCAGATGATGTGCCAGACGGTTCGCCCGCGCGTTCAGAGCGCCATAACTGAGAGTGGCCTCCTCATACACGAGCGCCACCGCGTCCGGCCGCTCGGCCGCCTGCGCCTCGAACAGTTCATGCACGCATTTGTCCGCCGGATAGACCGCCGCAGTCGCGTTCCACTCCACTAGCAAACGGTGGCGCTCGGTGTCCGGCAGGATGTCGAGTGCGGACGCCAATGTGGACGGCACCTGAAAGACACGCTCCAAAATGCAACGAAAGCGCGCCATCATCACCTCGATTTCGGAGTGCTCAAAATAGGTGCAATTATATATAAAGTCGATGCAGGTCTCGCTCTCGTCACCCTGGCTGACGATCAGCGTTAGAGGCGTTTGCAAGTTGCCATACTGCAGCACAAACCCGGTGCACTGCGTAGAACCAAACCGGGCCCTGTGGTGGTGACGCTCATAGGAGATGCTGACGTCATAGAGACGATCCTCAGCACCGGCGCGGGCTACGGCTGTCGTGTCCAACGCACTCAACGGAAACCGCTGGTGGCGATAGTCGCGCCTCAAACCCGAGACAATTTCGCGCAGCAACTGGGTAAAGACAAGGCCTGTGCCGCAGGAGATACGCTCCGCGATGGTGCTGACGCACAGGCCCATCGTTTGCTTGGCTTGGATGCCGCCACGGTTCAGAATCTGCATGCCGATGACAATATCATCCTGCTGGGTCGTGCGAGCCAGATAGACATACAACACCGCCAACAGCACTTGGAACGGTGTCGCACCTTGCTCTTGGGCAAAAGCTTGCAACCGGCAGGAAATATCCGGTCCCAAAGAAAGCTGGCAACATCCCGACTGCGTGGGCGCTCCTTCGGCTTGGTCTCGGGGTAAGAAAGCGCGCGCGGGGCGATCGTGAAGCCTTTTCTTCCAATAGGCTTTCTGACGCTGAAATGTCGCCCCAATCAGATAGGCTTTCTCATTCAAGATAAACTCCTTGTATGAGGGAGCGCTCAGATCGGGTACCCGACCTGCCTCGAGGGCGGAATAGATGTCCCCGAGAGAATCGTAGAGAAGTCCGCCTCCCCAAGCATCGAGGATCAGGTGATGAGGTAAGTAGAAGGCGTAGAAGCAGCTATCGGCGATCTTCAGCAACGCGCTTTTCCAAAGAAGAGCGCCAGACAGCTTAAAGGGTTCATTCAGCCGCTCCTGCATCCAGTCCAGCGCGGCCGCATGCGGATCGGCATATTGCGAGAGATCGAGAAAGACAACCTCGTTCTGGGTGTCTTCGCGAAACGTCTGGAGCGGGAAACCATCTTCGTCATTCTCCTCCGTCAAGACGATCCGCAGGCAATCATGCTTGCGCGCAAGCAGATCAACCGCCTGGCGGTAGCGCTGAAGATCGACCTTGCAGGGAATATGCAAATAGGAACCAAGATTATAGAGCGGCTGGCCCTCGTGAATGACCTGATCGAGCCAGATTTCCCGCTGAGAAAGAGCCAAGGGAAAGAGCGTGCCATCAGCGTGCGGCGGTTTGATGCCCGTTTCGATTGCGGGGTCCGTCGCTCCGTGGTCGTTGTCGGTTTCTTGGGGCAGAAGTCGGTTCATTGCTTTATCCAATAGTCAGAAACTGAAATGCGTGCGTGCAAATCCATGGTGGCGCATAGGCGGAGCCTCCGGTTCGCCCGGGCGGGACCGCCATCTTCGAAGGAAGGCTCAGCCATGTACCACTCGCCCCTAGCTGCCCCGAAAAAGCCACATTACGAGCAACAGCAGCACCGATGCCGGGCGTGGCGGATGGACGAAGGGAAGCACTGCAGGATGTAGCCTGGTCATGCGACTTCCTCTCGCTCATGTATCTGCTTGGACGGTGCCTCGGTAAGCGCAGAGAAGACTTCGGCGGGGCTGGGCGAACCATGGAGAAATCGGATAGCTCAATGTCAACTTGAATCAACTCGACAAGCACCTCGTTGGCTTCCTTCACCGGACCAGCCGCCGCGGCTAGCCCCACGTCATCACCGCGCGCTGCACGGTAGGCCCGAGTTCAGCTTTAAGCTGCGCTGCCATCCGATCGGCTTGTGCGGGATCGACAGCCTTCATGTCCAAGCACCCGGAGCCGATCCGCGCCTTCAGTTCATAGCTCGCGCATTCGGCGATCTTTCTGCCGGGGTCGATCACCGTTATCCCGGTGGCCAATTGGTCGGCTTCCTCCAGATACTGCGTTATAAGCAGGAGTGTGACATCTGCCGCGCACAGCTCGCGCAGCATCCGCCAGACGTCTTGGCGCGCTTTCTGATCGAGCCCAGTCGTGGACTCGCCGAGGACCAACACTCCGGATTTAATGATTAACGATGCGGCGGTATCGAGCTGGCAGTGCATGCCGGCCGAATAGCGCTTGGCATGACGGTTAGTCGCACCTGTCAGATCCTTATCAAGCGCAGCAAAATTACCGGGTTTCTGGAGCTTGGCTACAAAAAAACCAAATCGGACTTCTGGGGTCAATTCCTCTAAAAGCCCGTCGCGTTCGGCGAGATTAAGTTCGACAGTTAGAACGCGCTCCCATACTTGAAGCAATTTCGAATGGAAAGTTTGTTGCAAATAATACCGGATTGTTTGTTGAGGTAGGACATCATTCGAAAAAGTATCGAACACGTCACAAATATCTCTTAACAGAAAGTTATAAACTTCTCCAAGTACGTCATCATTGAACATACTCATAGTCTTATTCTTATCTAAAATTCATTGAATATAAATTGATGGAATAGTCAAAGGCCGCCAACTATGATTAATGACGACAAATTTGGTATTTTAACAATGTGTCGAAAGAGAGTAACCAATAGTAATTACGCTTGTGATTCCGGTTTACTTAGAAAAATCCAAGCTCTTTGGAATGGATGGACTGGGTCATCTGGAGAGCTTTTGCCATTTCTGCCGACCTCCCTCGCCAACTAGCTTGAAACCTACCGCCCTGTTTTGCAAAGCGTTCCCGTTCATTGCGATCATGATGCGCGTTTAATCAGTTAGAGCACTGATCTCCTTGCGTCAGATCGGTGCTCCGGTTCTTTGTTTAGCCGCATTTTTTCCGATCAAAGCAGGATCAGAAATCAGTCCTGTGGACTGATTTCCAAAAAAGATGAGGAGGAGGCTGGGGGGGCTTATGCCTCCTCCTCTCGACCAGTCCTGACTTGGAGATGATCAGGACCGGGGCACGTCGAAGGCCCGGACTATATCCAACGGAGTCAAGTGCCCGTCGCCTTCCCGTTGCTTGTGTACAATTCAATCCGTAAGCGCCTTCGGGCAAGAGATTGAGACTTCTTTCCCGGCCTGCACTTTTGTCCCCGCTTACCGCTTCTCATCGGTTTGCAGAAGACAGGACTGAACGTGGATCCTCCCATAGGAAATCTCACATCCCGAGGTCAGTAGAGGTGCGAGATGGAGGATTGTAATTCTGGCCCGAATAACCGGGGCCAGATGTTTGTTTGGTGTTCAGCTTACCACTTGACGCGGAAGCCGAGATTGCTCGAGACCGAATAGCTCTTGCCATTCT
>NZ_JBQEPD010000096.1:0-3947 GCF_052045675.1 Brucella sp. 22210 | reverse complement strand
CCATTGGTGCCGCCATCGCCAAGCTGCAGCGTGCCCATATTGACCTGGGAGCCACCCGTATAGCTGTTCTCACCCGTCACGATCAACGTGCCGGTGCCTTCCTTGACCAGGCTGCCATCTCCGTCGATCACGCCCGTGATTTTGTTGGTATTACCTTCCGTGTCAATCGAACCATTGTTCGCGCCAAGCGTGACATGGCGCGCCGTGTCAAAACCATTAGAAAAGCGAAGCGTGCCGCCATCAATACGCACGTCTCCAGAAGCATCGCCCAGATTCTCATTGGAACCAACTTCCAGAACACCAGCCTTGATATCCGTGCCGCCCTTATAGCTGTTGATACCGGTCAGAACCGTTTCACCAGTGCCCGTCTGCTCAAAATGCCCGTCACCGCTGATCGTGCCCGCAAAAGTATAATCATCAGAGCGATTAATGCCAAAGCCTGCACCGGCTGCAACATCGACATTGCCAATTATACTACCCGTCTTGCCGCCATTGCCGATCTGCAAAATACCAGCATTGACCTGCGAGCCGCCAGCATAGCTATTCTCACCATCCAGAACCAGCGTGCCAGTTCCCGTTTTGACCAGCTGCCCAGCACCATCAACAGAACCGCCAAATTCGACCAGATTGGCATTCGTGTTGATCACGCCATTATTGGTACCCAAAGTGACCGTGCGATCCTTGCCAAGGGTTGCCGGCGCGGCAAAGCGCAATTCACCACCATCAATCAGAACAGACCCATGTTCATCGCCCAGATTATGATCACGTTCGATTTCCAGAACACCGCTCGTGATCTCAGTGCCTCCAGCATAAGTGTTATGGCCGGTCAGCTTCGTGACACCGGTCCCCTTCTGCACCACCTTGCCCGCACCGCTGATCGTGCTATCGAGCGCTATATCTTTTGACAAATCCGTCGAGAAGATCGTGCCGGCTGCAAGATGCACATCCCCTTCAATACTGCCCTGTGTGCCGCCATTCCCGATCTGCAATTCGCCATGATTGACCGTGCTGCCACCCATATAGGTGTTCTCACCCGTCAAAATCGTCTTGCCAGACCCCTCCTGGATCAGCGCGCCATAGCCCGACAGCGTTCCCGAGATCGTATAGACATCCGAACGATTGATCTTCAGTTCGGCCTCATCCTGCTCGTTGGAGCCAATCACAATATTGCCGGTGACACTGCCCGTGTTACCGCCATTGCCAAGCTGCAACGTGCCCTGGGTGATTTGCGTGCCGCCCGTATAGCTATTGTCGGCTGCAAGGATCAAAGTGCCAAGGCCGGTCTTGTTCAAGCCAGCTGTGGTAAGAAGCTGGTTTTCCACCGTGGCAGTGATCATCTCACTGCCAGCCGTATTCGTACCGACCGCCACAACCGACTTCGCACTTCCCTCACCCGTCAGGACAAGCCCGTCGCCTTTCAGCGTATAGCCATCCACAAGGAACATCATGCCATCAGATGCGACCTGGCCATAGGTATCGACAATCGTCACTTCACCACCAGTGCCGCTGAAGATCGCCATTTCATCGTTCGGCCAAGCCGTATTGACGGCACCGCTCGGCGTGGTCCAGCTATTATTGCTGGCTTCATTGCTCCAAATCCCAGTACCGCCATCGACCTGGCCATTACTTGGACCATTCGGCCCATCCCAATAGGAAACCGTAGCACCACCGGTCGATAGAAGCAGGACCCGGTTTGCTGTATTCGTATCGATAACAAAGCTGACACCGCTTGGGGCTGTGCCAAGCGTGAAGCCATCATTTTGCAAAGTGCCATAATCGAACAGGCGATAGGCGCCTTCGCCAAGCCCGCCAAGCGATTCCACATTCAGCGTTCCAGCCAATGTGAGTTTGCCCTTCACGTCAAATAACGCACTGGCACCCGGATCGAACAGGCTGAGCTTCGCATCGACGACGCTGCCCGTGGCCAAGGTCAGATCCTGGTCAAAGGTCAGGGTCTTGCCCTGCGTGCCATAGAGCGTACCGCCAGAAGCAATCGACGTATTGCCCAAAATCTCGCCAGAACCCGACAGATCGCCTGTGGCCGAGACATTGACCGTCGAGCCAAGCTTATGATCGACAATCAAGGTGCCATTGGCCGCCGTCGTGCCGGTAAAGCCGCTATTGTCGCCCGTCAGATGCAGGGCGCCCGGACTATCGACCTTCAGCGTGCCGCTCCCGGTCAGACTGCCCTGATAGATCTCCGCATTGGAATGATTGAATTCCAGCGTGCCAGCACTTGCAATGGTGATCGCGCCCTTGACAGTCCCGTCCAGCCCGCCATCGCCAATCTGCAACGTGCCCTGATTGATCAGCGTGCCGCCAGTATGGTCCAGATTAGCCCCGATAATCAGCTTACCGGCGCCATTCTTGATCAGCTGGCCCGAGCCGCTGACATCATTGTCAAACTGGTAATTATCCGAACGGTCAACGATCAGATTGCCATTGTTGAGGACGATATTCGCTTGACTGACCGAACCCGTTGCAGCGCCATTGCCAATCTGGACAGCACCGCCATTCACCACCAGGTCTTCGACAAAGTCATTGGCACCCGTCAAAATCAGCGTGCCAGTCCCTTCCTTGGTCAGACCGCCAACCCCGCCAATCGCGCCGGAAAGCGTGTTGATGAAATTTGTGGATACAACATTGCTGCTCTGTGCAAGCTCAATCGCATTGGCAACCGTGAAAGCAGAACCAAACTCCAGCGAACCGCCATCCAGCGTCACAACGCCACCGGCCGCACCCAGACTGCCGGCAACGCTTGCGACAAGCTTGCCCTCTTCAATATGCCAGGGCAGTACGACCGCCGAGGTCCCCGTCAATGTCAACGTGCCAGCGCCAGTCTTCCCAACCGTCGCAAAGCCGGAGTAAATGTCGGTAGTCGCATTGATACTCATATCGGCGGTTCCGCCAAAAAACAGCGCCGCATCCGTAATACCACTAGAAACAATCACAGCGCCTTGTATATAGGACCCAGCGCGCAGTTCCAATGTGGCGCGTTCACCGACGATTTCGATTGCACTGGCAGAAGTTGAACCAGGCTGTACGATGCCGGCATTAACAACATAAGCATCATGACCAAGCCTAATACCTGAGCCCGCATTAGCAGCAGCGTCACTGCCGCCACCCTTCACCGTTCCGAAGTTCTCAAACCGCGAACCGACACCCACAACAGCAACACCATCGCCGCCACCTCCCAAGGTGCCCTGAGATGGACCGGCACCACCAGCACCGCCAAAGATTGTCGCACCTTGAACGTTGATCAATTGACCATTGATCATTGCGCCCGCACCGCCACCGCCGCCAGAATAGCTGCCTGCGCCCCCCTTACCGCCCGAAATAGCCATTCCCACATGCGTAGACGCCACACCGCTACCCAAAAACAGACCAGCACCGCCGCCGCCGTTGGTAGCCTTTAAGTTTCCATCCGACGTACCTGCGACCCCATTTCCTCCATCTCCGCCCTTTATGATACTGACACTCGGCAATATTTCTAAAGCCCCAACTGCACCGCCGCCACCACCGCCCGCCGTTAACGCCGTTCCAGTGGCATTTTTACCATTTGCGCCAAAGACATTCCCGCCTTCCCCTCCAGAACCCAAGACGGTTCCAAAGCTAATCCCGTTGTAGCCACCGCCACCGCCACCGCCAGTGACACCGCCCGGGCTCGAAACACCAGCTCCACCATTACTTCCGCCGCGGCCGCCAGATCCGCCAGCATAGTATGTGTCGTTAATATTAGTTCCCCCTCCATTACCTCCACCGCCACCCCCGTTTAGGCTCGTGCCGCCACCCCCGCCACCACCGCCATTGCCAGTCTTGTTACCCTTCAGATCCTCGGCCTGGGCCTGACTAGGCCGTGCACTCATAAATAGGCTAGCTATTTGAATGGATTGGTTATTGAAAGGCCTCGGATTTGGAGGTCTTTGATGTCACGTCGCCGCTATGAA
>NZ_JBQEPD010000095.1:0-4081 GCF_052045675.1 Brucella sp. 22210 | reverse complement strand
GCGGAAAGCGATGGCGGTGGTAAAGCGAGGAGCGATGGTCGTGCATGCCATCTTATCTACCGCTGAGCTTTACAACAAAGTTAACGTTACAGTGCCGAGCCACGTTCAATCTGCCATCACGGATCATACAACAACCTTCCAATGCGCCCATATCGGCATATCCCGGCGCGAATTCTTCGAAGAGGCGAGCGTCAGGCACTTGCTCCATTGCCGCCGACAGAGCTCGAAATAGCTCACAATATATTGGTATTTTAATCCGGCGCTCACCCCCTTAAAGACATAACTACCAAAAATAACACCGTTCTTAATATTATATTCCTCTTATGTATTCTCCGTATAATTATGATCGGAAATTTGAACGAACGCTGTTGCACTACTGAAGGCCGATGCAGTGACTGACCAGAACCGTGTTTTAAGTGTCCAAAGTGTTGAGGATATCCGCTTGTTGGAAATTGACGATCTCTTCTTCCGTTTGTGAACTCCACAAGAGGTTGCGTAAGAGGTATGGATTGGTTGTCACGTTCGACCTCCAAGCGCCGTGATCGCGGTATTGGGACGGAAAGTTCAACCTCGCGGATACCGTTCATAAGGCCGCTCTCAGCATTTATGAATTGCAGAAGCAAGTTTACAGCCTGATGATTGCGCCCGGCGTCCTTTTCAGCTCTGAACAGGGTAGCTAGCGAGGTCGCGTCAGGTTTTCGATGTCACCTACCGAGCCACTTTTATCTGAACGAACTTCGGAGTAACGTCGTGGAAAATACGCTCATGGAGACCAATGCAATAATTGTCCTATGCCCTTTCCCGGCATCCTTACTATATTGTGCTTAACCTCCGCAAAACAGTTCAAATTCTGAGTTATAATATCTGGCGATTAATCGCAACGATTTGCGCTCTTATTTGAACCGAAGAGGTTTCAGGCTGGGAGTGCAGCCAAGATATACTTGGTGTTTTTATTTTAGTTATTTTAATTATATAGCGCGATATTTTAGCAAAATAAAAAATTCCCTCCGCTAATAGCTATACACGGAAAATAATATATATTAGTATAATATAGATCTAAAATATCCGACATATGAGACTCAATCAGTCCATCATACTAGAGTTTTCCATTCAGGACGTTGGAGGTAAGGTGAATTTTTGAAATACGATTTTTCTCGCCATGTATTACGATAATTACTCCGGAAATAAAAGGTGAAACAATTAATTGTGACATGATTATATTCTTTCTATTATGTGTATTTAGCATACAAATGCTATATATTATTTATGCATCGCTGATTATTCAATTTTTTGGAGGTAATATTTCATTAAGAGTGAGGCGAGGCGAGGCATGAACCGAATACAAACGCCTGTGCTCATAACGGGCACGGTGAACGACATCGTCTTCCAACAAATAGCAGCCGCTTTGCTGCGCCGGGGGCATCGAATAGTTCAGCTTCAGCTTGAAAGAAATCTATCGGCTGAACTAGGTTCGTTGCGCTCTGCACTTGAAGGAATGGGCCGCCTACGCAATTTAAATCGCGTAGCTGGCCCATTTAAGGCGCTTGTGCATTGCGTCGAAATTCCGAGCGTTGCTCAGATTGGAATACATGATGTTGAAAAACTCTTTATTGAAACTGTTATTCGATTTGGCCGGATTTTTCAAACAATTGGTCAAGATATGATCAATCGGTACGGTGGAAAGGTTATTATAACGGCGACGAACTCCCTCGTGTCCGATAGTGACGCGAATGTTCATGATGTACTGCTAGCTGCTGTTGCGGGCGCAGCAATGTTTACTCAAAAATTGTTTGAAGATAATGGCCTTAATTGTTGGGGTATATGTCCAATACATGAGATTAATCAAAATGATTTAGCAGAAAGTATAAGTAACACCATATCAAATGTATTGGACAAAATAAGTAATTGTTACAACAAGAATAGAATACTTGATGAATACGGGATGATGAATATACTTGGGAATAAAATTGCCGATTTTTCATCAGAAATATATATCTTTGAAAAGATATTTCAAGATATAAAAAGTAAAAACCTATTTAAATCACATAATTCTTAGTTTTATGTTTAACGAGAATAGAAATATTATATACAATTATTCAATGGAAAATTACTGCATATGGACAACACGATATGTCAATTCGGCGTAGGACATAAATATGCATTGGAATATATTATAAAATTTGCAATGCTTAAGACGATGTATTTCGATTTAGATAAATATTTCTCAGACCAGAAAAATCTTAATATCATCACCTATAAGACAAGATATCCATATATTTCTTTTAATTTTGATATTCTAATTGAAGTCGACTGTGATTGCCGAACCTTCGTTCTAATGAAATGGAATTGGATTATTGGAAAAATAATATTGACGAAAACAGAATCGACGTTCGATATTATTATATATTTGTGGGAGGGGCGATGTAAAACGAGCCCTTTCCAAAATGAGTTGAGTGATTTCAAGAGAATATAAGCCGAGCAGATCGCTTACATTCGATTGAGATCACAATGACCTGGATCGAAACTGCTTTCCGACGGTATGGCCGTTGCAATTCGCGCTATGCAAGATGAGATAGTTGCTGCCTTAGCGGCGGCATCCAAATGAACGGTTCGAATTATCGGTCGTTTCGATTTGAATGTTATCCTAGCCAGAACCTCGATGCCATAATGCGATGAAGATGCTTGGATTTGGGCGGCGGTGTAGCTTCGCTCCAGCATCTCGCCCACGCGATTGCTGCTTTTTTTCTTGTGCTAGGTCACCGACTCATAAGATCGAAGCCAAATACGAATTGAAGCAAGCTGGATAGACGCGAGGAAATTATCGTCGCGTTTGTCGTATCGGGTTGCGATGGCTCGGAAGTGTTTGAATGTGTTGAAGAACCATTCGACAGCGTTACGTTGTTTATAGAGCCATGGACTGAAGGCGGGGATATTCACACGGTTTGGCAGCTGGAGTGTTCCCCATTTCACCGGACACGTCGGCTAGATTGTTTTAGCCCTGATGAACTGCCGAGGGGAAGCCATCTTGAGAGCGGAATGGGGATGGATTTCGTTGTAGATGCTATGGAGGAGCCGCCCGGCTCATCCGCTTCATCGACAACGAGGAGGCCTCCGATGAACGAGAACGCCAAGTCCAGTGTGCCAGTATATGCAGCCATTGAGCTGAGCAAATCTACATGGTTAGTTGCGGTGCTTTCCCCAAGCTCAGATCGCGTGAAGCTTCGCCAGGTTCGCGGTGGCGATACCGCAGCGCTCGTCGCGATGTTGAACAGCACGCAAGCGGCCGCAGCGCAGATAGATGGTCGCCCTGCAGAGATCGTCGTTTGCTTTGAGGCCGGATATGACGGCTTCTGGTTAGCGAGGTTCTTGCGGAAGCGAGGCATTCGCACGTCTGTGCTCGACTCCACCAGCTTCTTGGTCAACAGGCGAAGCCGCCGTGCCAAAACAGATCGGCTAGATGCTGAGTCCATGGTCCGAATGTTCCGATCTTTCGACCAGGGCGATAGAACGGTGTGCCGCGAAGTTCGTGTTCCTACGCCGGAGGAGGATGCTAAACGCCTCGACAGAGAACGTCTGCAGCTTTCGGCCGAGAGGACACGCCACGTGAACCGTATTCGTGCCTTGCTCAATCTTCACGGTATCCGCGATCTCGACCGCCAGCTCGAGGAAGGCTTGAAGGACTGTACTCTTGGCATTCCCAACGTCGATAAGGTTCACCGCATCTCCACGCTTAAGGGTGTTGGCAGACTGAGCGCTGTACTGCTGGTGTCGGAGGTGTTCCACCGCCAATTTGCCAATCGAAAGTGTTTGGCGAGCTTTCTTGGTCTGGCACCGCGTCCGTATGCGAGTGGTGCTGTGAAGCATGGTCAGGGAATCAGCAAAGCCGGTAACCGTTTCGCCAGAAGGCTGCTCGTTGAGCTTGCGTGGTGTTGGCTGAGGTATCAGCCGGCAAGCGCTGTATCCCAGTGGTACCGTAGCGCTTTCGGGGAGGGTTCGGGCCGATCTCGCAAGATCGGTGTCATCGCGCTCGCTCGAAAGCTCGCGGTCGCCATCTGGCGTTTTGTTGAAGATGGCCTAGGCC
>NZ_JBQEPD010000094.1:0-4135 GCF_052045675.1 Brucella sp. 22210 | reverse complement strand
GGGGAAATTTACACTGGAAATCGTCAAGCGGACCGATCATGCCGAAGGTTTCGAAGCCCTGCCACGCCGATGGGTGGTCGAGCGACCATTTGCATGGCTGGGAAGGTGTCGCAGATTGGCCAAAGACTTCGAGAAAACGATCGCTTCTTCCGAAGCGTGGATCTACATCGCAAACATCCGCCTACTCACCAGGCGCATCGCAAGAGCCTGATATCGTTACATTCATTATGATTCAGGCTCTTAGGCATGCGGTGTTCGAGTGTTTTGCCGCGACCGCTTTCACATCGCTCCTGGATATTGGTTTTCGGCCGCAACAGCACTATTTGCACGATATCAACCCTCTTAAATACCGCAAAAAGACAATTGCCGAACTTATCCTGAAAACTGATGAGGTTCTAATCAGAACATACTTACCATAAAACCGTTAGCAATTAATTGGGTTTAGCACGCAAAGATTTTTATGTAATATTGCTTGCACACGTTACATCACCTCCATGATACATCGTGTAAAGCTCCATGCCCCCAATTAGCATGGAGCTTTTTACTGCCCGCGGCAATACGCGCGCCATTAATGCCCTTTACAAGGCGGTGGAGTTACCCTCAAAGCCAGTTAAAGAATTCGGTTTGTGAGAGTGGTGCACCCAAGTCGGGAAAGTGCTCCAGGTTTTCAAACGCTCTGCCATGCGGGATAGTTTACCGCAACGTGCATTTGAACGGCTTTGAAAGCCTGTCCAACCGGTGGATCCTGGAGCGGACCTTTGCATGGCTCAACCGCCGTCCGGCGAAAGGCGAGAGCCTCCATTGCATCGTCAGAGGCCTGGATGTTCATATCATCCATCAGAAGAATGTCGCACCGCATCGCAGGGCTGCAATTTTGAGCCGGGCTCTTACAGATGGGTGTCTCGAAAAAAACCCTTTCTGTGGGATTGTAATTCATTCAGGGCATTGATTTGCGGGGAAAGGATGAATGCGAGACCAGGCAGGTTTCTGGCATTGATGAGCGCTATGTGCGGCTGAGCGAAACGGCGATCCATTGGAGAAACTGAACAACGTCATGCCCTGGGATATGTTTCGCAAGGGCTGTCAAAGGCGCTGAAGCGCGCGGACGGCTTAAAAGGTGGACATCCTCTCTATGATCCAGTGCTGATGTTCAAAGTTCTGGTGCTTCAGGCGCTTCATAACCTTTCTGAGGTTGGGTTCCAGATCCAGGATCGTGTTTCCTTCATGCGGTTCCCGGGGCTTAGGATTGGGCGACAAGCTGCCAGACGCCAGGACTATCTGGCTGTCTCGCGAACATCTCGTGCGGGCGGCGCCATTATCTCTTGAAGGCTGGATATATGACCATGGGCGGGCAGATCGTCGATACGACAGGCGGGCCAATGGCAGGCGATTAAAAACCGATCCCGTATCGAGCCCGTTTTCGCGCCCAGACAGTCAGAATGGGAATGTTTGTCAGAACCATCGGTATCGCACGGGAAACGGCATCAGCATGACATGATACCGGGACGAAGCTTCACCGTGGCCCAAATCCAGTCATCGTCAGCGTATTACGGCGTCGTGGTTCCCGTCAGGATACTCTCAAATCGAAATTGACCGGTAATTCGAGCCGTCCAGTGGACCTATCGTTGCACGGAGAAAAAATTACGGCAAAATTGGGCTGCGGCAGTGAGTGCCTGTCGGGATGTCTTGTCAATAGAGGTGCAGATTGAAATACAAATTGGCCGATTATTTCAATTATTTGAGCGCGCCAGCTATCGAAGATGACAGAGGAATAAATCGCGAGCCTCTTATTCGGCCCTATTTTACAAACACAGGAATCTTGTCACTGGAACTCATTATTCCAGCTGAATGAAAACAATTATACTTGCCCAACCAGATCCAGCAAGAAGGGCGTAAAGGATGTCCCAATACCTTACCGTATATATTGGCAAAACCAATATTCCGGCTTGGCTTTAAAGCCACGGACCCTTTTGGTCAATTAATGCCGTATCGTGAGGGGCCACGTCGTTATATTTTACGCCCGCACAGCTTCCCGCTCACTGTCATTTTGTATAAAGAGCGAATATTGCCCTATCTTTATGCAGTTGTTCCGGGGACACGGCAATTCATTCCTGATGGTGCAGCATTCGAAAGAATGCACGAATATGCACAATTCCTTTATTGTCTTGATCTACTCCAGCTTGAGGATCTGGAAGCAAGAGATCCCAAGGCCTATGTCGAGCAGCTTTTGCATCTGCCCTTTGGCTTTTATAGCTATGGCTTCACGTCTCCAGGTGCCTGTTCCAAAGTCGCCCTGGGTGGCTGCTATGCAATTTTCTACATTCTCGTGCTCACATAGTTTTAATACGCTCCGCTCTGGCAATCGAAAATCATCGTTTCGCACACATAGACCGCTTTTGATTCCGGCTCAAAGGCTGCCACTTCGCTCCCCGGCCAAGTGCAGCAATCTGGATATGGACCGTCTTTACAAAAGCGATATTTTACCAGTTCGTCCGTGTTGGCCGGCTTGGCTTTTGTAGCCGGTTGCATCAGTATATCCCGACCGGGCAGGAAGGCGCGTATATATCGCTTATGGCGTCGTAAGCCGTAATATATTCTATTTGAATGAGCAATATAGTATAATTTTTAAATAGACATCACGAATATATTAAAGAGGCATACCGCGTTGAAACTTCTTATGTTATTATTAAATGATATACTAAATCGCAGTGCGGGTTGTATGCTTTTTGCAATATTCCTCGGATTGTGTTCCACAGCGGCTGGTGCGCAGGGGCTCGCACAAGTCTCAAAGCCTGTGCAAGTCGGCGTCTATGTCAGCGAACCTTTCGTCAATAATGAGGGCAATAGCTATTCCGGCATGGCAATTGATATCTGGCAAAACATCGCTGCACGCTTGCATATCACATCGCACTATGTGGAATATCCGAACTACGGAGCCCTGATGAAGGCGGTTTCCGAGGGCAAGGTTGATGCGGCCGTTACCAATCTTACCATCACGGAAAGCCGGGCTGAGATCGCCGACTTTACCTATCCATGGTTCGATGCGGGTCTGCGGATCATGGTACATAGCCGCGCTGCGACGGGTTGGGATGACCTGATCAGACGCCTTGATCGTGCTGGACATCTGACAACCTATGTCTGGATGTTGGGCATTCTCCTTGCGGCAACGGTGGTTTTGACGCTGTTTGACCGGCGTTTTGATGCAAACTTTCCAAAACGCTGGCGGGAAGGTCTGGCGGAAAGCTTCTATCATGTGGTCTCCATTGCCACGTCCGGCAAAAGCTCACGTAAAAACCTGTTCGGCTGGATTGGACGCGTCTGGCAAACCTTCTGGATGGTTTTCGGTATAGCCATTATCGCCTATGTTACCTCATCGATCACCAGTGTGATGACCGTGGCTCATATCGATCACACAATATCGAACCTAAGCGATCTTCAGACAAAATCGGTTGGGGTGCGTACCGGCAGTGTTGCCGAACTGTTTCTGAAATCCCGGTCAATAGCCACGGTTCCGTTTGACCATTTACCGGAAGCTATCTCCGCACTCGTCAATGACGAGATAGGGGCAATAGTCGCTGACGGGCCGGTGCTGGAATATTATATGCATCAGCATGGTGATCAGCCCTTCGATCTTGTTGGCGACGAGTTCAGTCCGGACAAATATGGCTTCGCTTTCCCCCGCAACAGCGAGTTCGTCAAACCTGCCAGTGTCGCAATCATCAGCCTGCATGAAAGCGAGGAGATCGTAAAACTGAAAACCAGATATTTTGGTCCGCCAAACTGAATATAGCGGGCGAAACGGTGACTAAAAGCGCGTTTTGATCCGATTGAATCGGATCGGCGCTCTAATTCCATTATAAAAGCATAAATCCCGTAAGGGAGCATCAGGAATTTCGTGTGCGGTGAGGCTGTTGGACGCCTCGAAAAACCTCGCATTTCCGGTGGGAATTTGATTCAATCCGCGTGCTGGCCAGTAACATGGCCTGCGCCGCCATCGTTGCGGAGGTTATGACGATCATCCGGACGCAGCAACCTTGTTCGGGTTGTTGCTGGATGAATCGCGAATGGGCATCGAGAATGACAGATGGAAAGGTCTTTCTGGAAAATGCGGAGAAGGCGATCATAACTCACATTG
>NZ_JBQEPD010000093.1:0-4255 GCF_052045675.1 Brucella sp. 22210 | reverse complement strand
CCCATCCGGCCGAAATCCGATAAAAGCCGAACGCAAGCGGCAACGGGCAAGCGCAATCCCGAGCGATGGGCGCGCAAGCGCCGCCTTGGCGATATGGCCGCCCTCCCCCCGCATCTGCGTGATTGTTTTACCGAAGGCGAACGGGCGGTGCTTTACATCGTGGCTGCTGACATACGCCAACACGAATCTTGCTGCTGCACCAACAAGGAAATCGGCGACCGCGCAGGCGTTGGCCTCACCACAACACGCAATGCGCTGCGCAAAGCGCGCGAGCACGGCTTGCTTGATATCCAGCAGCGCGAACAATGGCGCAGCAAGAACCTTGCCAACGTCATCCGCATGACCTGCAAGCGCTGGCTTCGCTGGCTTTCAAAATTCAGGCCAAAGCTTGGCTTTAATTTTCATTCCAAGGGTGTCAAAAAAGCGACGTCCTCAGAGACTTCCAGTAAAATAAACCAAAAAGGACAGCCTGTTCATTATCCAAAAGCCGACCCTACGGGCGGCTTAAAGCCGTTTGCTGGTCGCAAACCGGCTTTTGGATAACGGCTGAACGCCTTTTCCGGATAAAACAGCGTAAAAACCCACGTTGTAATGGCTTTTGAATAAAGCCTGTCGGGAAAGCTGTGCCCAGTCAAATACCAACAGGATGGAATTGGACGTTTTTGGAACCGTCTATCGTATATTCGTGTCCGCTGAATATTCTGCCGCCGCCAAAATCAGGATCGCGGCGGAAATTCCGGCGGTTCTGGCTTACTCCATTCACGTACAATTCCGCCTCAGCCGGAACCTACCCCTGCAATGGAGTTGCTCAACGCCTTACAGCTACTTTTGAAAATGGAGCAATAACGAAGGATATGTCTGATTTTAGGGTTTCAAGGGCTTCTATACGTGCCGAAAAAAGACCGGCAAGAGCTCTGTGATAATTAAGCAGTGCAATAGCATGTATCGAATTTCGTAAATTAAAAATAGGTGCTTCATTAATAAGAAAACTATTATTGATACCCTTATCTAAGGCTTTTGAAATAAAAGAAATTATATCCGATGGGGGATTAAAAGACATATTAATATGATTCGCGCGATAATTACAAATTTTTGCCGCTTCAAACTCCCTACGAACGTAAACATTATTAATAATATTGTCGTAATCAAAATACGCATCTATTAAATCTGTAATATAATCTTCAAAATTCTTTATTTTATTATTGAATTTAATTTCGACTCTTTTAAATGATAAACGTTCTTCTTCCGTAATAAGAGCTGATATCAGCAGATTTTTAGTTGGAAAGTAGCGATTAAGGGTCTTCGTTACTGCTCCCGCCTTTTCTGCTATTTCTTGCATGGTGGTGTTTTCGACCCCTTTTGCAGTAAATAATTTAGTAGCAGCGGCTAAAAAGTCATAATATTTTTTCTGCTTATTCAAAGCACGCTTTCCAAGCATTGAACTATTATCCATTTCTATTTTAAGTATATAATACAGAAATCTATATTATATATCATGTATAAATTATTGATGTTTATGATTCTTCAATAGATATTTTAATTCTCGGTTGCAGAAATTTACAGAATATATTTATTATTTTTCTTTAATTTTTTCAATGAAAAACTCTATATCGCTTTTATCATAGCCAAGAAGTGTCCCATCCATTCTATGAAGATCGTTTTCATTAAATATTTCTCTGAATGCTTTTTCATTCGCCTTGTCAATCATTAGAATAGATAGTTTTGCTCTCCACTCCTCGCTGGGAAGGCAATATATTCTCCATTCTACATTATCTTTATTTATGCTAAAAAGTTTTATATGACCTGAAGACACGTAGGGCTGAAATTCAGCATCACCTAATGCTTCGGGGGAGATGCCATTACTTGCTGCGAATTTTGCTAAAGGCTTTTTGCCCTGCAACATAAGCTCTAGTTCCATCCCTTGATGAGGGGCTATCTTCGGACTTGTGCTATTCATGACAGCTCGAGCATACGGGGTTACCTGCTCCTCCACCTGGGCCTCCATTTCCATTTGGCACAATAACACCCGAGTGCGGATCTAAAGTGCCTCCTTGAGGGAATTGTTTTACAAAACAACTAGGACAAAGGATATTTCCGTTCCCGTCTCCATGAGACCCTCCGTTCGGGGCGGTGCAATTGGTACATGGCGGCGTCGGAGATCGTGGAACTTGCGCACCAGCATTCAAAATAGCTAGGGTGCACAAAAGCAGTATCACAAAGCTGATTATTAAATTTTTCATGACCAACTCCCTCATGTTCTAACCATACAGAGGGCTCGCAGCAAGAAAATGGCTATTAGTAGGTTCCTAATTATTGGATCGTTCGCATAGCTTAGTATCGTAACTTGGCCGCCATCAGGTCAATAATGGATGTCCGCCATTTCAAGCATGTTTCTTTAGACTAAACCCTATTCAGGGGGCGGAAGATTCAGCCCCCCCCCCCGCGAGAAGCCTCATTGATAAGCGGGGATCTGTGTACTATAGTTATCAGGATGGTTGAATTACTTCGCACACCAGATTTCGAAAAATGGTTATCCCGCCTTAAAGATGGTCGGGCAGTAGCGCGGATCGTGGATAGGCTGGACCGTTTAGCTATGGGCAATCCCGGCGACGTTAAGCCTGTTGGAGAAGGTATATCCGAACTTCGGATCGTCTATGGGCCTGGCTATCGCGTGTATTTTCTGCAGAAGGGATCAATCGTGATCCTGCTCTTGTGCGGTGGCGACAAAAGCAGCCAGTCAAAGGACATTAAAAATGCAAAGGCGTTGGCCGAGAAATGGAAGGAACAACTATGATCACGGAGAAGCTGGCGCGCTTTGATTCCGCCGACTACCTGACGGATGAAATGCGCATTGAGGAATATCTTGAAGCCGCGATGGAGAGCGACGACCCGGCAGTGATAGCTCACGCTTTGGGCGTTGTTGCGCGCGCGCGCAATATGAGTAAGCTTGCCCGAGATACCGGGATTAGCCGGGAAGGTCTCAACAAGGCGCTTTCTGGCGAGGGCAATCCCACCCTCGAAACAATCATGAAAGTGTCTAAAGCGCTTGGTTTGCGTATAGCTTTTCATCCCGTCGAGTGACCGCTTCTTGCATATAACGGCTTACAACTCCTTAATGCAGAAATGCCCACGGAGCTCCCTCCCAAGGGGGTAGGTTCAGGATACGCGTAAAAACCGGTCACAGTGGACTATTCGGCGGTTCCGGCTTACTCCATTCACGTACAATTCCGTCTCAGCCGGAACTGCCCCCTGTAACATTGCTGCGGATCATCTGTTTTGGGTATACCCAAGATGGACTGATGGTTTCCGGTCCTGTATAGACTGATTTGATCACTTAAATCAGACCGGTACATCCTGATGACTCTAACGGTACCAGATAAGACCGCAATTTTCGTCCGCGCCTATCTGCGAGCATCCACTAGTGAGCAGGATGCGTTACGGGCGCGTGGCAGTCTGGATGCTTTTGTGCGCGAACGCGGTCTGACCATCTGCAATTATTACGCCGAGAATGAATCCGGTGCCCGTCTTGACCGGCCGGAGCTGTTTCGGCTGCTCAAGGATTGCCAGCCGCGTGATGTGTTGCTGGTAGAAGACGTGGACCGGCTGTCCCGTTTGAAAGAAGGTGATTGGCAGAAGCTGAAAACCCAGCTGCGCGAGCGTCAGGTGAAGGTTGTCGCGGTAAATGTACCGACAACATGGCAAAGTCTGGCAGCCAGCCACAGCGAATTTGACGCGCGTATGTTCGGCGCGGTCAACGAGATGCTTCTGGATATGCTGGCGGCAATTGCGCGGCGGGATTATGAACAGCGCCGCGAGCGGCAGAGGCAGGGCATTGCCACGGCCAAGGCAGCAGGGAAATATCAGGGCCGCAAAGCTGACCAGACCCGGTACGATGCCATCAATCGGATGCTTGCCAGCGGCAATTCATGGGCGACCGTTCAACGGACGCTTGAATGCAGTCGCACGACAATCAGCCGGGCCGTTCAGCAGGCAAGGCTGCGCACAGCAAAGATTGTCTCACCTGCCCTGCCAGATGTTCAGACGGTTCCCGTCCGTCTGTGGGCCCTGGTCGAAAATAACAGCAAATTCGTACGTGGTAAAAAGCGGGTACACGAAGATATTGAATCTCTGGTTCAGCGAGAGTTTTCAGGCCGAAAGCTCGGAGACTGTGAATACGGCCTCACCATCACCTACAAAGACGATGCGGATCTGAAAGAACAGATCGAGGAGCTACTCACCGAGGTTCATCGTTTAG
>NZ_JBQEPD010000092.1:0-4335 GCF_052045675.1 Brucella sp. 22210 | reverse complement strand
AAACTGGACCGTTTATAATGAGAGTTTTCCGCGCTATTTTCCTGGCTGGGAGAAGGAGTGGAAGGCATGAAAGCATCGAAGTTTTCGGACGCTCAGAAGGTGTTTATTCTCAAGCAGGGAGATGACGGCGTTCCGGTAGCGGAAATCTGTCGCAAGAGCGGGATCAGCCAGGCAACTTATTTCAACTGGAAGAAAAAGTATGCAGGTCTGCTGCCTGATGAGATACGGCGGCTGCGCGCCTTGGAAGAGGAAAATACGCGGCTGAAGAGGATTGTTGCAGACCTCACGCTTGATCGGGAGATGTTGCAGGATGTGATCCGCCGAAAACTTTAAGGCCTGCGCGGAAACGTGATCTGGTGGCGGGAATGCTTGTTGATTGGGGAATATCGATCCGACGGGCTTGTGCAGCACTAAGCTTCGAAAGATCGACTATCAATTACAAGTCCCGCCGCACCGTGCAGGCCGCTGTTGAGAAGCGGATCAAAGAGATTTGTGAAACCCGTGTGCGATAGGGTTACCGTCGCGTACACGTCCTGCTTCGTCGCGAAGGCTGGACCATCAACATGAAGAAAACACGTCGAATATACAATGAGTTAGGACTTCAGCTCAGGAATAAACATCCGAAACGTCGTGTCAAGGCCAAGCTGCGTGAGGATCGTCAACAAGCGATCGGGCCGAATGATGTTTGGGCGATGGACTTTGTGCATGATCAGCTGGCAACAGGAAAGAAACTCCGGATTCTGACTATTGTCGATACGCATTCACGCTACTCGCCGGCAACCGATCCGCGCTTCAGTTATCGTGGTGAGGATGTCGTTCAGACACTTGAGAAAGTGTGTCGTCGTGCTGGCTATCCGAAGACAATAAGGGTTGATAATGGAAGTGAGTTTGTTTCGCGTGACCTCGATCTGTGGGCCTATGCCAACAAGGTCACACTGGACTTCTCCCGACCCGGAAAGCCGAGGGATAACGGGTTCATCGAAGCCTTCAACAGTAAGCTTCGCGCCGAGTGCCTGAACGCACACTGGTTCTTAACGCTTGAAGATGCGCGCGAAAAGTTGGAGAATTGGCGTCGACACTATAATGAGGATCGTCCTCACTCGGCAATCGGATATAACGTGCCGATTGCCTTGCATAATCCCGATGGCGTCATCAGCCCGCCATTGGCATAAGAGCCGGAAAATTCTAATTCCCGGCGGTCCAAGTTTTCGTCCGCACCCTTTTAGCCGCCCAACCGGGTCACCTCTCAGTGAAAATCAACTCAGATCGGCAAACTCGTCGATCTGTTCAAGCCCACTGATTACACCAACTACTTCAACTCTTGCGGATAGAACCAGAATGAGTGGAAACCGCTCTAAATTTCGCGAGCCTATTAGGATTTGCCGAGTTGACTTATTTTCTTAAATATACTGCTCGATTTGTCAATCTTGGAGTCACTTGCTAAAAGTATATCCCCATCTCGAATGTAAAACTTATGCATTAAAACAAAATTGGAGATTTCTCCCAAATCTACGTGAAAAATAAGTGATTTTGAAGAATCCGATAGTGAATTATTCTCGGCAGTTTGCTTAACAGTGGAGGGGGAGCGAAATACATATAAATTCATATTTTCTTGAGATTCGCCCTGCAATCCTCCTGCGCGTGCAATGGCTTGTGGTAGCGTAAATTTCCCGAGTTCGAAAGAATATTCTCCTGTATTCTTGAACGATCCAAGGGCCGTAAACACAGAATTACTTGAACTAACAATAATCTGATCTCCCGGAAGCAGATTGATATTTTGAGTTGTGTCGTTCATTATTTGCTCAAGGGAAACTGAAGAACGCTGATCACGCCGAGTCACGGTGATCCTTCCTGCTCCAGTAGATGGGCCGCCCGCTTGAGCTAGAATGTCGAGAATGTGGTCGCGTCCAGACACGAGGGCAAATTGACCAGGATTGCGGATTTCACCATTCACGGTGACAACGCTCGAAGGTCTTTCCACCATTGTTATAACTGCTTGAGGATCAATTGAAGCTCCCCGTAAGCTTGCAACAATCTGTTTTTGAAGGCCTTCTACGGTAAAATCCGTTGCCTTTTTATTTCCAACGTATGGGAGTGTTACCGAACCATTTTTGCCTACGGTGAACCGGCCGAGGTTCAACGCCGTACTCTTGGTCCTCGCAAGGATTCCATCCTCGCCTGCATCAAAAATCGTTACATCGAAGACGTCTCCAGGTTGGATGCGTGAAGCGCCACCATGCACAGTCAATTGCCTCAGATCACCTGGCTTCTCTGGAAAGTCGCTTGGGGCTAGCACATCAAAGTCTTGAACACGAGCGTTGCTAAGTTCGACAACCGCGGTTGGAATGCCGTTCTCGTAAATATTAGATTTGCTTGACGATGAACAAGCACTTATGAGGCAAAGCGCACTCAAAACAAACAAAATGCGCATCAAATTTCTATTTCCTCATTTAGAATAAAAAATAAAGACGAAAACGATAAGATAGGACAAATGTAGCCAATATCAATTGCGTGCATCTCTCTTCATAAAAATCAAACATTCACGATATATCGGTGTAGATGAAACTTCAATACTAAATCGTTCCACTGCAATTAAATATAAGCTGATTTTAGAAAATTAAGATATTTAGGTATACGAAATGAAGGTCTTTTTCCCATCGTTTCCCATGATTACCGAGCTTTTTTGGCCAAAGCCAAGAGAGGAGAAAATTGCAGCTGGACGGTTCGAGTTACTGCTAAATCGGCGTAGAATGTTGAATTCTGGCGGGTTGAGCGTGCGGATTTATGGATATGATGCCGGGTTTTGCCGAGCTCATCGTCGCCCGTGCGATGCCGTTGGTTCTCACGAACATTCCCATTCCGGTTTTCTGGTGGGCGAACACATGCTCTACACGGGATCGGATCTTTGAACGTCTGCCATTGGCCCGCGCCGTCGCCTCGCTCATCGGCCGTCCCTTCGGCTTCTTGTGATGAATGTCGGAGACGAAGCCATTCTTGTCGAGCCAGGCTTCGTTCTTCTTCGACCGATAGGCCGTGTCAGCCTATACCGTTGAACCAGTGTTCGACCGCCTGACCAAGTTGCGCAGTTGAGCGCCGTCATAGGCGGCGGCATGCGTCACCGTCCAGCCGCGAATGAAGCCATGCCGCTGATCAATCGAAGCGTGGTTCTTGTAGCCGAAGACGGAAATGGCGATGTCGCGCTTGTGATCCTTGCCTTCATTATCCACTTTGGCCTTCGGGAACTTCACCGTCCATCGTGCGTCTCGATCTTTCTGTCTCAGCTTTGTCCTTCCAATCGTCTGGTACCTTGCCCGCCTCAAGATCGGCCTTCTCAGCAGCGGTATTACGCTGCCTCGGTGCGGCCACAACCGTGGCATCGACAATCTCCCCGCCCATCGCCAAATATCCGGCCTTCGAGAGATGACGATCAAAGTGAGCAAACAGGTTCTCAATGGCGCCTGCCTGCACGAGATGTTCGCGAAACAGCCGGAAGCACCGGATTGCAGGCAGGCCGACCACCTTTTGAGCCGTCCGAGCGCTTCACCGCCTTGGACAATGGTTTGCGAAACAGATCCCATGGCACGACGCTCTCCAGTTTCTCCATTGGATCACCGGCTTCGCTTAGCCGCGCATAGCGCTCATCAATGTCCCGGAAACCAGCCTGTCCCCGCATTTACATCCTCCGCAAAAACAGCACGGGGATTGAATCAAATTCCGACCCAAAATGCGAGGTTTTTCGAGGCGTCCAGCAGGACTTGTCAGTTCGACGGTGCAGCTTCAGGCTGTCGAACAAACCGGCATTGGCCGAAAAGCTCACCATGATCGTCGGTCTTTCTGCCCAGGTGGTCCTGTCGGTCGGTGAGTGGAGTGCACCCCGTTTCGCCGGACACGTCGGCTAGGTTGATTTAGCCCTGATGAACTGCCGAGGGGAAGCCATCTTGAGCGCGGAATGGGGATGAATTTCATTATAGTCTTCAATCCATCCATCGATGAGACGGAGCGCCGTTTCGGCGTCCGGTAGTGCCGAGATACGGATGTAATCCCGCTTCAGGGTTTTAACGAATGCCTCGGACATTCCGTTCGACTGCGGGCTGGCCACGGGCGTGAAGCAGGGCGTCAGATTGAGTGCTTGAGCAAACAGCCTCGTGTCCCGCGCGGTATAAGCCGAGCCATTGTCAGAGAGATGCTCGATAGCATGCGGGGCTCGTGTTGCATGGAAGCGTTTCTCGACCGCCTCCAACATCATGTCACGCACGTCTGAGCCGGAAATGCCTGCATTGGCAACCGCCGTCCAGGCGATGATTTCGCGGTCGAATGCGTCGATGACGAAGGCGA
>NZ_JBQEPD010000091.1:0-4385 GCF_052045675.1 Brucella sp. 22210 | reverse complement strand
AGGCGATGATTTCGCGGTCGAATGCGTCGATGACGAAGGCGAGACGAATGACCTCGCCATTCCAGCAGGTGAACTCCAGACCGTCCGAGCACCAGCGCAGATTGGAGCGCATAACCATGACCTTGCCGTCATGGATGCGGCCCTTGCGAACGGCGGTATGCTTCTCCAGCAGCATGGCATGGTTGCCCATGATGCGATGGACCCGTTTGGCGTTGACCACAGGCTTATCGGCGGCTCGCCTTTCGCGATTGAGGAGCGCGGCGATCCGCCGATAGCCATAGGTTGGCCTTTGATCCACCAGCCTGCGAATGGTGGGCAAAAGCTCTGCATCCTCGACCTTGTGGTAAGGCCCACGCGGCTTTGATTTGCCTTTCAGCCGCTCGATGAGGTTGGAACGGGAGACGCCTAGCGTGTCTGCTACGGCCTTCATCGCGAACCGTCCTTCGGCAACAAGATCGGCCGCGATATCCGTTTTTTTGAGTCCGCTTTGGAAAGGGCTTCGCGGAGGATTTCGACCTCCATCGTCTTACGGCCGAGCATGCGCTCCAGCTCGCGGATGCGATCTTCCAGTTTCTTCACTTCCGAATTGCCGACCACCGGCTCGTCAGAATCCACGGCTGCAGCACCTCCCTCACTCAAGAGCCTGCGCCACCGGTAAAGCAGATTGGGCGCAACACCATGGCGGCGAGCGGTCGAAGATACCGTTTCGCCTGGTTCGAAACTCTGCTCGATGATCGTCAGCTTTTGCTCGGTTGTCCACCGCCGACGGCGGACATCACCTGTCAGCAATTCGACATGTCGATACTCGTTAGACATAAGCCTATACCCAAGCCTGTGCTTGAGCCTTTCTGCTTATGCCGACTGTCCGGTCGAAATGGGGGGCAGTTCAAGATGCAACTCGTCGATCCGGCGCATCAGAGCCAGATCGCCATCAGACACCGGACGCGGCGAATAATAGACACTGCCACGGCTGAAGCCGAGAAGCTTCGCCTGACGCACGACGGACAGCTTGTGCTCGCGGTCAATCATTTCTTTCCGCTCAGCAATCCCGCCTTGCCGAGCGCACCGGACAAAAAATCGTTCTCCAGCGTCAGTTCGCCAATCTTGGCATGAAGCATTTTGACATCAACGGTTGGACCGGCAGGTTCGGCCTTGGTTCCATCGCCGAAAACGCCTGTCGCCCCCTCAAGAAGCTGTTCTTTCCACTGCTTGATCTGATTGGCATGCACGTCGAACTGCTGGGACAATTCCACCAGCGTCTGCTCGCCTCTGATCGCGGCAAGCGCCACCTTGGCCTTGAAAGCCGGACTATGGTTCCGGCGCGGTCGTCTCGTAATGGTATCTCCTGTTCCCAGCATTTAAGCTGAAGTCAGGCGGAAATTCCACTTATCCTAGCTGTGCAGATTTCCCGAGCCAGCTCTAACTTCAGTGGCAGGTCAACCCGTGCAAGACAAATCTGCTGAGCATGGTGAATGGGTGTTCCTTCTATTTCTTCACTGGCGTGCTGAGTAGCGACATGCAGATCGAAGAGGCGAACAACTCCTCTATCGGCAACAAAAAAAATCAAGCTTCGCCTGCCAGAACGATTGGCCGCGGGTGACAAACCATCTTCTGCTCGGCTCATTTCTATCCGTTCTATTATGTGAGACCGAATCAGACACTAGCGAGGCCTGGCAATCGACAAACGCAACCATGGCTCCTTGGCTATACGTCCATCGCAGCTGTCACTGGCATGTTTCTATTCTTGAGGCGCTGAATTGCCCCGAAAGTAGCCCGCCAATATCTTGTCAGAACTACGGTCGACAAAATTGTAAAGCGGCTTTCCGTGGGTATCCATAATGAGAATCGAGATGTACTCGATTACTAATCCTGTGAGGAAAATGGATACTCCACCGAAGAACATGATCGTAATCATCAGTGAGGCCCATCCGGTCACAGGCATCATCGACGGATCAATAAGCTTAGTCACGATCACAACAAATGAGAAAAGAAATGCGAGGCATACAGCCAATCCACCTACCGCACTTCCAATGCGCAAAGCCTTCACTTGCGTTGAGAATAGAAGACGGCGGGCGTGGCTGAACAGACTTTTGAGATTGTAACCGCTCTTTCCAGTTACGATATATCGGTCATCCTTCAAAAGCATCGTGACATTTGAGACCCGCTGCGTAAACCACGAAAGGGCCATATCGAAATAGGTGCTATGGCCACATGCCTGCGAAGCCTCACGAGCTACGCTGCCACGAATAAGCCGAAAGCTATTGAATACAGTGATGTTTCTATTGCCACTCAGACGGACCATCAAAGACTTGAAAGTTTTCGACGTCCAATCACGCAAAAAACTCTGATGCACAGCCTCTTCCGGGTTTGCGTAAACAATATCGCTACCCAGCTTAACAGCTTTCTCCAAAAGGCCCTCAACCTCCTCGGGAGGATGCTGCAGATCTTCATCCATTGTCACCACCCAATCGCCGGTGCTCTTCATTATGCCCGCGACAGTGGCCGCATGCTGTCCGTAGTTCCGTGACAAATGAAGGGGCTTTACCCAATCGAATTCAGATCCTAGATCATCAATGATCGTACCAGACGCATCCTTCGCCCCATCCTCCACGAAGATCAACTCGGACACCTGAAAAGGCGCACCCGTGTCGGTCAGCTTCGAACGTACACGAGCCACGCGCTCGCAGAGCTGCCGTAAATAAGCCTCCCCAGAATAAACTGGCACGACAATGGAAATAAAAATCATATTAAGCCCCGAAATTCGCTTGTCCAGTTGCTTAACAACTGTCAGAAGCAGCATCAAACGAATTCTAACGGGCGCGCAATGAATGTGATAATGCAATTCGGGCGGTTTGGATTGGTTGGCTTACTCAACACGTTCATCACGCTTCTGGTTATTGCGGTTCTGACATGGCTAGGAGCTTCCCCGTTTGTAGCCAATGCCGCTGGATACGTTGCCGGACTTGTAAATAGCTACTTTGGAAACATGAAATGGACATTCAGATCCGAAAGCAGTTGGACAAGGACCCTTCGTTTTCTCGTAGCCTTCGGTATCTGTTATGCCGTTAACGTCTACGTATTGCATCTATCGTTACCGCTGGCTCAATACCAAGTCCTAATGCCACAGGTGGTGGCAATGACGTCATATACGGTATTGTTTTTCATTCTTTCACGGGCTTGGGTGTTTAAAAAGTGAACAACACTAAATTCACCAATGTGGTTGGCATGTTGGACCAATGACGTGGAGTTGCCCCTTAAAAACCGGACATTTTCAGGATTGAGCATTTCGGCTCAGGAACTCTCGTGGAGATTGATATCCTAAAGCCTTGTGCGGGTGAAGATTGTTATAGTGCTCGAACCATGATGGCAGTTGAGCCATGACAGTTTCGGCGTCCGGCGTCGGGTTGATCCGGACATAATCGCGCTTGAATGTTTTGACGAAAGCCTCAGCCATTCCATTTGACTGCGGGCTGCGCACTGGTGTTCTGCACTGTTCCATACCGATATCCCGGAGCAGGGACGCGGTGTTTTTCGCAATGAAGCATGAACCATTGTCGGTAAGCCACTGGATGGGCTCTGCCAGCATATTGATGCGCCCGAAGCGGTTTTCTACCGCCGTGATGACAAGGTCCTGTACATCTTCGCTCTTGATGCCTTCTGTCGTGGCCACATGAGCGATTGCTTCCCGATCACAGCAGTCGAGCGCAAATGCAACGCGGACCTTTTCCTTGTTGTCGCACGTGATCTCGAAGCCATCGGAGCACCATCTGGTATTGGAGCGCTCGACGGTGACTTGCCCGTCGTGTCTGCGTTCACCGGCAGCTCCGGTATGGCGCTGAAGGAGCAGATCATGCCGCTTCATCACGCGATAAACACGTTTGGCGTTCGGCCATGAACGCCCCTGTTCACGGGCCTTGCGCCGCAGAATGGCATGAACGCGCCGATAACCATAGGTCGACATTTCTTCAATGACCGCCTTGATCTGAGCAACCAGATCAGCGTCGGGAAGCGGAGGTCTCCCTCGGGCTCTGGAAAGGGTGCCTGTGGCGCGTGCAGCGATATTCGACCGGGCAACGCCTAACGTCTCGCATAGCGCCTTCATCGCAAAACGTCCTTCGGCAGCGAGATTGAGTGCAGCAGTCGTTTTTTTGGGCCGTTGGCGATTTCGAGGGCCTCCTTGAGAATTTCCCCTTCCATCGTCTTCTTGCCCAGAAGGCGCTGTAATTCCTTCACCTGAGCCTGAAGCGCCCGGTATTCCGAGGCAGGGACAACCTCCTCTTCGGCTGCGGTGGCAACCAAGGCACCCTGCGATGCAAGCTTGCGCCACGCGAACAGCTGGTTAGGCGCAATGCCATGACGACGGGCGACCAGACTGACCGTCGCGC
>NZ_JBQEPD010000090.1:0-4430 GCF_052045675.1 Brucella sp. 22210 | reverse complement strand
ACCCGTTCGACCAGAGACGTTACATTGGCCTTGCCGAACTTCTTGCGAAACTGGATCAAATCACATTCCCAATGCCCAAACTGTTTGCGTTTGGCCACTACGTCTGGACGGTGCAGGATGCTCAGTTCCGGCGAAAAACGGCGTCCATGACGTCGTCTTGCATGTCGTGGCTGTCGTTTGGTACGGCGCTCGGGCAGATGCTTCCAAAGCCCATCTTTCCGACCCTCGGCAGAATAGACAAACTGATAGATCGTTTCATGGCTGACAGAAATGGGGTGACGTTCCAACCGCATTCTGCCGGCAATCTGTTGTGGTGACCACCCATGGCTTATGCGGTCGAAAACCGATTGACGCGAATGAGCAAAACGAATGAGCTTGCGTTGCCGCGATCGCCGCTCACGCGCTTTCTGATCCGCAACCGTGCAGTAATAACCGGTCAGATCCTTGATCTCATCATCGTTAAACTGATTGCGCTTGAGCTCACGGAAAATGGTTGAACGGTGACGGTCAAGTTTCTCGGCGATAGTTTCGACAGAAATATTTGCCATACGCCAGCGCGCGATCTTGCGCCGCTCATCCAAGTCAATATGCGAGTAGCTGCGTTGCATGACGGGTTCCTTGCTTGGGATAACTCATTGTTATCGTTCGCAAGTCGCACTTCAAGCTAGAACCCACCCAGCGGCCGCCACAAATGATGCGCGACGAATTTCAGGAGCAGGGCTTCTGGCGCCGGAAAGGGGAGGAGGCTACCGGTTGCGGCCATCGACCAGGCTTCGAGATGGGCCAGATCCGAGGTCAGCGCGCGCAGCGTGTTTTCGCCCATGCCTTCATTGACCAGATGGCGGAGCGTCTCGACATCCTCATCCGTCAATATCCCGGCCAGCATATCGCGCCGGTTCATCGGCAAGACGGCGGCAATTGTATCGAGTGTTTCGGCCCGCGATATTACACCTGATTGATCGCTCTCAGTGATCATGGGCGAGTGGGCCCAGAACAATGGCCTTTTCCGCACTGGCGGCGGCGGCCAGTTTGCGATCCAGCGTAGCCAGCGGCAGGACTTCGGTCAGGGCTAGCGCCAGATAAGCAGCATCGTAAGCACTGAGCTGATGGCGTCGGGCGACCCGAACGACTTCTGAATCCTCACTGCGCGATACGAGGCGCAGCGGCAAGGCGCGAAACCGTGTCAGGGCTGTGTAGATCATGTCCTCGCCAATCCGCCCGCGTTTTTCGGCGCTCAGCAGAATGCTGCGGATTTCATGCTGCAACAATTCCGGCGCAACGGCGTCTTCATCGGCCAGCTGGTTCATCATTTCGGTGGCGAATGGATGATCTTCATCTGGCAGCAGCCAGGCACCGGCAACAGAGGCGTCGACAATAAATGCCATATCAACGGCGCCCTTCGTCAATCCACGAGCGGATTTCATCCTGGGTGACCGGTTGCGCCTGGGTCCGGAAAGCCCGCACAGCTTCAATCGCGGCCAGGCGCTGACGCCGTTCATCAAGCGCAACGAGGCGCGCAATGGGTGTGTTGCCACGCGAAATGATCACCTCTTCGCCCGCTTCAACCCGCGCCAGCAAGTCTGAAAGATGCGTTTTGGCTTCAGCGACTTTTACGGTTACAGTCATGGCCAGATTCTCCGGCTGTTAATCAGGTGGCAGTGGCAGCATTTATCGGTTTTTAAGGGCTATTGTAGCGCTTTTCTGCAGGTTGGTCAATGCATTGGTCATATAACATGCGATAACCATAAAGAATGCTCGCGATCTCAATCACAATCGGCGATGGTATGCCTATTCTGCTGGGAAAAGCCGTCAATTTGTTCTGACGAATAGTCAAGAATGTCTACGACGATCTTTCCCGTCTAGGCGTAAGTCGTCTCATTCGGCTGGCTTGGATTGAGGAGCATTATTTTGCGAGCAGTGTCCGGTTCTGCTCGCTGGAGGTAGATATGTGGCGGTAGGACTATAATTTTCGGCAGTTAAATTGTTAGCATTTAATCCTGGGCTCAGCCGTTGCATTTGTTCTGGTTTGTTGCAAAACAAACGTCAACCAGGCGATGGAGAAGAAATGTAATGGCCAACATCCCTTTAACGCGCAGCCAGTTTCTCCTTCCTTTTGTCGGCATTCTCAATGAAATGGGCGCGCCCACGGAATTACTCTTGGAGAAAGTGCGACTTCCACCCTCTTTTGAGGCAAAGGGCGACCTTTATATTCCAGTATTACCAGCAATCCAGTTTGTTCAAGCTGCCCAGAATTCTCAGGGGATTGCAGATTTTGGGTTTCTGGCCAGCCAGCGTCTACATTTTTCTCATCTTAGAGAGAAAACCAGAGCATTGATCGCTCACTCTCCGACACTGCTTGTTGCGTTGCGACACGCCTGCAACGAGGCTTCGAGAGAAGATACTATTCTGAACATGTGGATCGAACACGACAACGATCACGTACGGGTTTGCAGCAAGCTCGCAATAAAAAAACAGCTTCAGCATCTTGAGCATGCGCAATGGCTTCAGAACGTTTTTTCGATTTACATTGTTCGGCAATTCACGGGTCCCAACTGGACACCGCCGATAATTGCGTTTGAAGCACACTATAGGCCGAATGAAGCCACGCGTTCACGATGGCCAAATGTGCGCTTTCTGTCTGGACAGCATGCGGCTTGGATTGGAGTACCAATCTCTGACCTTAGTCTCTCAAACCAATCAGCTGATCCATATTTCTCGCCGAATAATCATGATGATGGTCCATCCGGCTTTGACATAGTAGAAATACTGAAGCTGATGTTGCCGTCCTATTTAGACGGGGGCGTTCCGACGCTTGCTGAGGTAGCGGAGATGGCAGGCGTCAGTACGCGAACGTTTCAACGTAAACTAGCGAATGTCGATTTTGCATATTCCGATATACTGGACTGCGTGAGATTTGAGAGATCGAGCACATTGTTGCGGGATACCGATTCAAAGATTATCGATATCGCGTTTGCGTCTGGCTATTCTGATCCCGCACATTTCACTCGAGCGTTTCGCCGGATTGCCGGTGTCACGCCGCGGCAATTTCGCGAACAATCGCAGCTTCGATAAGAAGCTTCGTTCCCAATATCATTGTCGTTTTAAATATTGCATTCCGCCGGGGGAGCCGCCGCTCGGCTGAGGTTGGCACAAAATGGCAAGACGGATGATCCGCCCATGCTAAAAGTGAGCCTTGCCGCATCTTGTTGGAGGGACGTGGCTGTTAGCCCTAATTAATGAAGAGGTACAGCATGCTCCGTAAGATGGGGGTCTGTCTCACAATTGCTTCGGTTGCCTGGACCGGTGCGGCCATTGCCGAGACATCAGGTAGAAAAATACCAGTTACCGTCGACAGTTTTGCGCGCGCTGAGACCGACCGTTACCTCGCAGCCAATGCAAAGGACATAGGCAGACTGGGCCAATTCAAGCATTCGCGTGAGCCCGTGACGATCGATAACCAGACCGTCATTCGTATGAACCGTGATACCCTTTATTCATTCGCTGTGTTTGACCTTGCTGCAGGGCCGGTAACGATTTCCCTGCCTGATACAGGTAGGCGCTATATGTCGATGATGGTTGTTGATCAGGATCATTATCTGCCAATTGTCGCCTATGGCACGAAGCCCGTTACACTGAATGAGAAATCTGTTGGCACACGCTATGCCTTTGTCGCGGTGCGTACGTTAGTTGATCCTAATGATCCAAAGGATCTCGAAGAAGTTCACATGCTTCAAGATGCTATCAAGGTCATCCAGAAGGAGGCGGGGAGTCTCGATCTTCCGAACTGGGATGAAGAGAGTCTTACGGACATTCGTAGTGCATTGCTCGCGCTAACAAAGTATCAGACGTCGTATAACGGTTCATTTGGAGCCCGCGGCCAAGTCGATCCGATCCGGCATTTAATTGGTACAGCCTCTGGATGGGGGGGCATCCCGGAAAAGGATGCGATGTATCCAAGTGGAGTGCACCCCGTTTCGCCGGACACGTCGGCTAGGTTGATTTAGCCCTGATGAACTGCCGAGGGGAAGCCATCTTGAGCGCGGAATGGGGATGAATTTCATTATAGTCTTCAATCCATCCATCGATGAGACGGAGCGCCGTTTCGGCGTCCGGTAGTGCCGAGATACGGATGTAATCCCGCTTCAGGGTTTTAACGAATGCCTCGGACATTCCGTTCGACTGCGGGCTGGCCACGGGCGTGAAGCAGGGCGTCAGATTGAGTGCTTGAGCAAACAGCCTCGTGTCCCGCGCGGTATAAGCCGAGCCATTGTCAGAGAGATGCTCGATAGCATGCGGGGCTCGTGTTGCATGGAAGCGTTTCTCGACCGCCTCCAACATCATGTCACGCACGTCTGAGCCGGAAATGCCTGCATTGGCAACCGCCGTCCAGGCGATGATTTCGCGGTCGAATGCGTCGATGACGAAGGCGA
>NZ_JBQEPD010000089.1:0-4494 GCF_052045675.1 Brucella sp. 22210 | reverse complement strand
TTCGGGGATTTCTGACCATGATGACCCGGTGCGGAAGCGCCACAGGATTCCGTTGAGAACCATGCGATCATCAACCCGTGGAACGCCACGAGGTTTGCTCGGCAACAGCGGTGCAATAATCGACCATTCTCGTTCCGTGAGTTCATAGCGGCGACGTGACATCAAAGACCTCCAAATCCGAGGCCTTTCAATAACCAATCCATTCAAATAGCTAGCCTATTTATGAGTGCACGGCCTAGGCCCGCCACCTCCGGCGGGTAGTGCGGCACTGGCCCGTGACGAGGCGGCAAGAGAGGCGACAATCGAACAGCGTGGGAAAGCACGTTGGGACCTGGCGCGGACAGACGCTGATTTACAGTTTCCTCAGCCTGCCAAGAATTTCTCCTGTGCTATGGGCGTGGATATCAGTGAAGAAAAGACCCCGCATCTCTATAATTTGATGCAGCGAGTGCTCACCGATGCCGGGCTTTCAACCTATGGTGCCAAGAACCAGTATAACAGAACCCGTCCTTTCGTCGTGCACAATGAAGGCACATGTCAGCCAGACGAAGAAGATGTATTGCGTAACGATGGCTCATATCCATCGGGACATACGGCGGCGGGTTGGGCCTGGGCGCTTACCTTGGCAGAAGTGAATCCAGCGCGTGCCGATGAGCTGTTTAAGCGCGGATTGTCGTTTGGGCAAAGCCGCGTGATTTGTAACGCACATTGGCAAAGTGATGTCGATGCAGGACGCATTATGGGGGCCGCAACAGTTGCTAAACTACACGGCAACTCCGAATTCCTTGCCGATATCCATGCCGCACGCAAAGAGTTGGAAGCAGCGAAGCTGCCGACTGTGGATTGCGCAGTCGAAGACCGGGTACTTTCAGAGCACAAGCAATGACAGACATGTCCCTAAACTGATAACCGAAGCGGGATTATAGGGAAAATGTGTCATCATAGATTATTCGTTCTCTCAATGACTGCTTTGATTGGCGGTCAATCTGCGGCAGTTGCCGCAGATCGTCCTTTAACACCGGTCTTGTCCGAGCCCGCGAAACTGGAACTTAAGCAGGATAGATGGCATTTCAGCGCAAGTCCTTATTTCTGGGCTGCTGGTATCAGTGGAACTGCGGGCCAATTTGGCCTGCCGCCCGCGAAAATGAAGTCCGATTTCGGCAGTCTTCTTAAGGATCTCGACTTCTCTTTCATGGGTATCTTGGAAGGTCACTATGATCGCTATAGTCTGTTCAGCGATATCATTTATACAAAAATATCAACTGGCGGACAGACCCCGTATGGGGTGTTGAGCGAAAGAATTGATATTAAGTCCGAGACGTTCTCCGGCTTTTTTGGTGGTGGTTACAGTCTTTTTGAAGAGGGTAGAAATCGCCTTGATGTGATTGCAGGAGGGCGCGTCTGGTACGCCAGCACGGAAATTTCCTTTGAAGGTGGGTTGTTCGACGGGCACAGCGGGCGTGATAGCGCTGCTTGGGTTGATGCCGTTGCAGGGGTACGCGGCAAGTATTTCCTGACTGACAATGTGTATTTCAGCGGTTGGGGTGTTGTGGGTGCCGGGCAGGCAAAGATGGACTGGGACGTGGCTGGAACGATTGGCTACCAATTCAGGGACAATCTATCGGCCATTGGAGGCTATCGCGCGCTTGGCGTGGACTACAGTCACGATGGCTTCGTTTATGATGTGGTTCAGAAGGGGCCAATACTTGGGCTGGTGTTACATTTCTAATACGACACAGGCGTTCGAACGAGGTATTTTTATTGTTTGGATCATGTTGCTGATCGGTGGCGCACCTTCTTGTATTGGAAAGGCAGACATTCTGCGAAGCCCGCCCGCTGCACCATTTTGCGTTGTTGTAATAATCGGATGCTTGCTCCAAGGAAAGATGTCGAGATTGTTCCGTGGCTTCGGGGCAGGGGAATGCCGCGATTGTCCGCTTCTGTGAGATTACTGGCGCAGAGGATATGGGCCGAAAACCCAGACAGGTCCAATCCAGCAATCGCGGTGCGTTGCTTGATGCGTTTGGTTGTTGCGCATCTTAAACCTTTGGGATCAGGCCGCTTTTTTCAAAATAGCACGGATAGGTATTGGTGCAGTGCCCAGATATCCCGCAATCATCCGGGTGATGTGCTCGACAATATCGGCTTCGTCGGAGAGGGAATGGCCGCAGTCATTGAGAACGATGGCATGGGTCAACGTCTCCACTGTCGTTACGCAAATAAACGCAGCCGTATCGAGGTCCTTGAGCTGAACGTCTTCCTTACATTGCTCCAGATAATGCCGGACCAGATGGAGCGTGTCCTTTCGAATGGCTTCCACCTCGGCAAGTTTTCCAATACGGGGAACTTCTTCTTTCAAGATGCGGTGGAGCTCAGGATCAACCCGGTGCACAGCAATCATCGCTCGAATGAGCTCCCGCATGGCACTATTCAAGTCGTCTGACGCGCACTCTTGCATGGCGTTTTCCAGCAGAGCCAGAATTTCACGATTGTGCCTTGCGACGAGCGCAGCCACAAGCGACTCCTTATTGGGAAAATACTGGTAGAGCGATCCAATGCTCACTCCCGCTACTGCAGCGACGCGATTTGTGCTGGCCCGCGCATATCCATCGCGCACCAAAACGCGAGCAGTGGCATCCAGTATCGCCTCGACGGTCATTTTCGACCTCTCTTGCGAGGCGGCTTTTCTGGGATTTGTAGCGTTGAGCTTGGCCATATTCTCAATTTCCGAATACGAGTAGACAATGTGAGTAAAAGCTCACATATTTTGCATAGATCGTCAACACTAAAGAATGTGAGCCTATTCAAGGCGTTCAAACGCCGAGATGGTGCTTCATTGTTCGAATTCGGAAAATCAAAGTAAGAGTTATATAAATGGTAATGAAGTCTATCCACATCGTGATACTTGTTTCGGTAATGATAGTTGGAGCTGGTTGCGCCAGCTTGGGACAAAGATCCCAAACTTCTGCGGCAGACTGTGGCGTTACAAAGCACACTCAGACATTCAATGAAAAATGCGGCACGCCTCGACTGGGTTGGAAGGGCGCGAACGGAAGCGATTTCATTATTAGATAATGATCGCACGCCACATGTTGATTAGTCTCGCGGCACCCTTCGCTTGAAAAAATGGAGGAGGGCAGTGCGTAGCCTAACAGCCGAGCGGCTCCGTGGGCTTAATGAGGCCTTGGCACCGACGGGCTGTTGATCCATCTGTTCGAATATTTTTTGCCTGGATTGGCCATTCTTGATCACTGGATGATAGCCATAGGTGGACTCCAATTCAAAAGCTCACACTGAGTTTCGCATTGAATCCGTTCTGTTTGGCGCCGGAAGCAAACTGGCCGTTATAGGAGAGGCCGAGAGTCGCATCTTCGGTCAGCTTGAAATCAAGACCTGCTTCGATGAGAGCTGCATCTTCAGCGATCGGAAGCCCAGAGACTGTGAAGGCGTTCGAACCGATAAAGCTTGCGGTGGAAACCGGCGTGATGTCGCCATAGGCGTGTCGCCAGCCAAGGTCGGTTCGTGCCGTTGCCGTGATGCTGCCCAGAGCAAACTCTGTCGACGCGCGGAGGCCGAGTGTTGAGAAGCTGGTTTCCGTCGTGTCGGACTGAACCACAAGGGCCGCCGCTGTCTGGCCCTTTTCATCAAATCCGTCAGTTTTCAGGCGAACATAGGCAAGACCCGCATAAGGCTCGAACAGGGCTTTGCCGTAGTGGATCTTATAGCCAAGTTCGCCAAAGAGCTGAAAACTTCCCGCATCATAATCGCCGGTCAGATTATCGGCAAAGCCGGGGAAGGCGACAGAACGGTTCATGTCGACATCATGCCATGTATAGGCAAGTCCGGACCGGAACGCCAAGGCTTGGCCATTGTTGAGCGTCCATTCGGTTCCCGCATAGGCGCCGAGGGTATAATTATCGCTGCTGCCCGATGAAGCGCGATCATCCCCATCGAAGCTGGAATGGCTGTAGCCGGCCAGAAGGCCGAGACGCCATGTGTCGAGCACAGTACCGTCGATACCGGTGACAAAGCCGCCAACAGAGGATTTTACCGATCCTGCATTGCTATTGCTATCCTGCCTCGTCCAAGCGCCATAGGCATAGCCCCAGGCGGTATAGAGATTTTGAGAAGGAGCAATGCTGCCCGGAGCCACGGCATCGATGGCCGAGACGGACGCCGAAACAGGCCTTTGCGCTCCGGCATAGGAAAGCGCATTGATCGGCGTTGCCGGAGCGCCGCCAAACGCTTGTTGCAGACGACCAAAGGCTGCATTGCGAATAAACTGGCTGTCGTTGATCAGCACGCCCGTGGCGGAAGCATAAGCCTCGCCGGAAAGGCTGTCGAAGGCCGCACGCGCCTCATCGGCCGACAGCATCAGCAGCGTATTGTACAAGGCCAGCGACGAACCCGTCTGCGCCAACGTATCCAGGCCGCCAGCCGTGGCATACTGATTGCGGGTCTGAGCGACCGTCGTAAAGAGGGCAGGGGAGGGCT
>NZ_JBQEPD010000088.1:0-4561 GCF_052045675.1 Brucella sp. 22210 | reverse complement strand
GTAAGCGCTGTCCTGACCCCACCTTCCGGATCATCGCTTGATCATTGATGTTCAACCTCGAAAGAGGGCTAGGACATATGTCGATTTCAGAACTTACGCTTAAATCCAAGGATGAGCCGATACGCCGGTTTGAGGTGTTCACAGGCAATGGCCGTCGTCGCGAATGGAGCGACGATCAGAAGGCGCAGATCATTGCGGAGAGTTGCGAGCCTGGCGTCACGGTGTGCTCTGTGGCGCGGCGGCATGGATTGACGCCGCAGCAGTTGTTCACATGGCGACGGCTCGCCCGAAAGCCGCTTGATGTGTTGTCGGTGCCGGAGCAAGCACCAATGTTTGCACCAGCAGTCGTCGTGTCGCCCGAGAATTCGGAACCGAAGAGGGCGCGGCAAGCACGTTTGCCAAGAAGAACTTCTCCGGAGGCGGCCATTGAATTGCGGATTGATGGAGCCTGGCTGCGTATTGCCTCTGGCACCGATGCTGCAACCATTGCCGCCGTCATCCAGGCGTTGAAGGCTCAGTCGTGATTGGCCCGTCCGGTGCGGTAAAAGTGATGATCGCCACCAAGCCTGTCGACTTCCGCAAAGGTGCTGAAGGATTGGCGGCATTGGTAAAGGCCCAGATGGGTGCCGACCCGTTCTCGGGCACGATCTACGTATTCCGGGCCAAACGAACGGACCGGATCAAGCTGATCTTCTGGGACGGCAGCGGCGTGTGCCTGGTCGCCAAGCGGATCGAGGATGGCGAGTTCCATTGGCCTCGAATGCAAGACGGTGTGATGCATCTGACGGCCGCCCAGTTCTCGGCTCTGTTCGAAGGATTGGACTGGAAACGCGTGCATGCGCCGAGCGAAACGCGCACGCCGATAAAGGCCGGATAACGGGCGCGACCAATTGAATCAGAGCCATTCAGCGTCTCGCTCCGAGCGGCAAAATATGCTGTTCTCGATCCATGACGATGACGGCAGACGAGCTTCCGGATGACCTGAACGCGCTGAAAGCAATGGTGCTTTCGCGTGAGGCGGAGAATGCCCGCCTGCGGCAGATCATCAAGGAATTACAGCGTCACCGCTTTGGTCGACGGGCAGAGACGCTTCCAGAGGACCAGCTTCTGCTTGGGCTTGAAGAGGCCGAACAGATCGAGGCTGCCGGGCTGGAAGAGAAGGAACAAGGCTCGACTGCTCTGCGCCAGGCGCAGGTCGCTAAACGGCGTACGAACCGGGGTTCACTGCCAGCGCATCTGCCGCGCGTCGAGATCGTGGTCGATATCGATAACCATGCCTGCCCCTGCTGCCGCAACGACCTGCATCGGATCGGCGAGGATGTCAGCGAGAAGCTCGATCTTGTGCCCGCCCAATTCCGGGTGCTCGTGCTGCGCCGCCCGAAGTATGCCTGCCGGGCCTGTGAAGAAGTCGTTGTCCAGGCTCCGGCCCCGGCAAGGCTGATCGAGGGCGGCATCCCGACAGAGGCAACCGTCGCCCAGGTGCTGGTATCTAAATATGCTGACCACCTGCCGCTGTATCGCCAGGCGCAAATCTACAAGCGTCAGGGCATCGACCTCGACCGTTCGACGCTCGCCGACTGGGTCGGTCGCGCCGCCTGGCATCTACGCCCGGTCCATCAGCGGCTGCTCGATCATCTGAAGTCATCGTCCAAGCTCTTCGCCGACGAGACGACGGCCCCGGTGCTCGATCCGGGACGTGGCAAAACCAAGACCGGCCAGCTTTGGGCTTATGCACGAGATGACCGGCCGTGGCAGGGCGATGACCCGCCCGGTGTCACCTATGTCTATGCGCCAGATCGCAAAGGCGAACGACCGATGGCCCATCTCGACGGCTTCGTCGGCATCCTGCAGGTAGACGGCTACAGTGGATATCGCCCGCTCGCGGCAAAGAACACCGTGTCGCTGGCCTTCTGCTGGTCCCACGTTCGACGCCGCTTCTATGAGCTTGCTGCCGCTGGTCCGGCACCCATCGCCAGCGAGGCGCTGCGACGCATCGGCGAACTTTACAGGATCGAAGAAGAGATACGTGGCCGGCCCCACGAGGAGCGTCGTGTCGCCCGTCAGGAAAAAAGTCGTCCGATTACCGACAGCCTCGCTCCCTGGCTGCGTGAACAACTCGGCTACATCAGCCAGAAGACAAAACTCGCCGAAGCAATCCGCTATGCCTTGTCACGCTGGGACGGCTTGACCCGCTTCATCGACGATGGCCGGATCGAGATCGATTCCAACGTCGTCGAACGGTCAATCAGGCCAATTGCCCTCAATCGCAAAAATGCGCTATTTGCCGGTTCTGACGCCGGGGCCGAACACTGGGCGACTATCGCCTCGCTCATCGAGACGGCAAAGCTCAACAATGTCGAGCCACTGGCCTATCTCTCAGACGTCCTCACCAAGATCGTCAACAATCATCCAAATAGCCAGATCGACGACCTGCTGCCTTGGGCCTATGCCGCAACGCACGATCTCAAAGCCGTGGCCTGAAAACAGCGCTTACGAAGAACAGGATTGCTGCCGGAGACATATGGATCAAGGGCTCCCGCGCCTACCGCGCGCTCGATGAGCAGATGATCTCGCAACAGACCTTTGCTATCATCAAAGCCGAGGCCCGCATTCCGGTTGCGATCCCGGTTGATGTCGAGACCTATCTCGCCCAGAAGGCCGAAGCACTGGATCAAAAACTGCGTGAGGCCGCACATCGCCTGGAAGCGAGCCAAGGCGATACCCGCATCGGTGCGAAAGGATTGCGGGTCCCTGCCGTCAGGACCGCGGAAACCGAGGCTGCGCTCATATTTGCGAGACGTGTTGCAGCCCCATGCCGCCGGTCCGATTGACGGACCTCGTGGCCGATATCGACCGGATGACCGGCTTCAGTTCCCTATTCGAGCATCTTCAGACGGGGCGGTCACCGTCGGATTTACGGATATTCTATGCAGCGCTGATCGCCGAAGCCACGAACCTCGGCTTCTCGAAAATGGCGCATGCCTGCCCGGGCATAACACGCCGCCAGCTACAGCAGGTGGCAATCTGGCATTTCCGGGAGGAGACCTTCACGCTGGCGCTCGCCAAACTGGTTGAGGAGCAACACTGCGCGCCGTTCGCAACCGTATTCGGCTCGCACGCCGTTTCTTCCTCGGATGGACAGCATATCCATCTTGGCGACGGCGGCGAAGTTGCGGGGGGTGTCAACGGCAGGTATGGAAACAATCCTATTATCAAGCTCTACACCGCGATCTCTGGCCGCTACGCACCGTTCCACACCAAAATCACTGCCGCAACGGCGAGCGAAGCCGTTCATGTGCTCGATGCATTGCTGGAAACCGATGCTGGTCTCAATATTGTTCGGCACCATGTTGATGGTGGCGGCGTCAGCGATCGTGTATTCGCCCTTTGCCATGCTCTCGGTTTCGCCTTCGTGCCACGCATTCCCGATCTCGACGGACGATGTCTCTATGGTTTCGGACCAGCCAAACAATATGGAATTCTCCAAAGTGTTATGGGCGACAGGATCGATGCCGATCTGATCCGGGCGCATTGGGATGATATCTTGCGCCTGATGACCTCGCTGCGCACCCGTACAGTCAGCGCCTCACTCATGCTGAAGCGTCTTTCGGCAACAACCAGACAGAGCGGCCTCGCCCAGGCGCTGCGCCAAATGGGCCGGATTGAACGAACCCTATTCACCCTCGATTGGATCAATGACGAGCAATTGCGCAAGACCACGACGGCTGAATTGAACAAAGGCGAAAGCCGGAACAGCCTCGTGCGGGCGGTCAATCTTCATCGTCTCGGTCGTTTCCGCGATCGCAGCCAGGAAAATCTGTCGATCCGGGCTTCCGCACTCAACCTGATTGTCACCGCCATTATTCACTGGAATACAATCTACACCGGCCGCGTCGTCGATGCCCTACGCAAAGCGGGACAAGCTATCCCGGATCATCTGCTTTCCAGCCTGTCGCCGCTCACATGGGAGCATGTAAACCTGACCGGCGATTATCTCTGGGAAGAAAAACCGGCCCTCGATGAAAACGGCTTCCGCGCAATCCCGTTCACCCCGTTATCCGCCTACCGTATATCTGTGCCCCTTTAATGTTCAGGGGCGTAAAGGCACGCGAAGAAAAAGTTCCGCCGCCGCGATCCTATTTTCCCATCCGGCCGAAATCCGATAAAAGCCGAACGCAAGCGGCAACGGGCAAGCGCAATCCCGAGCGATGGGCGCGCAAGCGCCGCCTTGGCGATATGGCCGCCCTCCCCCCGCATCTGCGTGATTGTTTTACCGAAGGCGAACGGGCGGTGCTTTACATCGTGGCTGCTGACATACGCCAACACGAATCTTGCTGCTGCACCAACAAGGAAATCGGCGACCGCGCAGGCGTTGGCCTCACCACAACACGCAATGCGCTGCGCAAAGCGCGCGAGCACGGCTTGCTTGATATCCAGCAGCGCGAACAATGGCGCAGCAAGAACCTTGCCAACGTCATCCGCATGACCTGCAAGCGCTGGCTTCGCTGGCTTTCAAAATTCAGGCCAAAGCTTGGCTTTAATTTTCATTCCAAGGGTGTCA
>NZ_JBQEPD010000087.1:0-4640 GCF_052045675.1 Brucella sp. 22210 | reverse complement strand
CTGCATATCCGCCGTCAGCAAAGATATGCCGTAACCACGGCCACCGTTTGAGGATGGATACCAGGACTTCCCGAGCGCCGTCCCTGTCCTGAATGCCAGCAGAATGCACCATGAGCCCTACCAGCAAGCCAAGGGTATCAACGACAATGTGACGCTTGCGTCCGTTAATCCTCTTGCCCGCGTCAAAGCCCCGTATTCCGCCACTTTCCGTGGCTTTAACTGACTGGCTGTCGATGACGCCAGCCGTTGGACTGGGCTGCCTGTCAGCCTGCTCACGCGCCAGCATCACAAGCGTGTTGTTGATGGTATGAAGCAATCCTTCATCGCGCCAGCGATAGAAGTACTTCTGCACGGTCGAGAATGGCGGGAAATCGGATGGCAGAAGCCGGACGTGTAAAGCCCGCAAGTGAAGTGTTTGATCGGCTTGAGGCAAAGTATCATGCTATGGCCGAGAAGGCCGAAAATTCAGCATGAGAGTTAAGTTTTCCCATGAGTCGGAAAAAGACCTGGAACAAATCGGTGATTTCATCGCTACAGATAATCCACAGCGCGCCTATTCGTTCATGCAGGAGCTACGTCGCAAGTGCGAAGCTTAGCTGACATAGCTGATAGTTTTCCTTTGGTACGTCACTATGAGCGACACGGCTATCGGCGCCGAGTACATGGAAATTACCTGATTTTTTACTGGGTGGGTGATGATCAGGTATGGATTGTGCGTAACCTGCATGGGGCCATGGATTATGCATCCATACTGTTTGAGGATTAAAGCGGCGGTCGAAAATGTCGATCGCCAAAATTCCATGACCTGCCTGCTGTCTGCTTCAATTAACTGGGCTTAGTTGCGCACGTCACCACAACTCCGGTCTGAAGCCAGACGGTCGAGCTAATGCAGAGAACAACCAGAGTGCCGCGCGCGATTATGCGTCTGATGCAGATGACCACGTAGTTGTAGTGGCGATTTTGCCGCACATTGGATCGTGGTTCCAGTTTGGCTTCACATGGCGCACCAACCCCTCCCAATCCTTCTTGCTCATTATCGACGGCCAGACAAAACCATCAATGGTTCCATTGACAGAATGCCACTCGCGTAGCTTCTCGCGATATTCGGTCTGCCGCATTTCCTATCTATCTGGTTGCGGAATGTGGGTCGTCGGCATCTTCAACAGTGTCTATTTGACTTTGCACGATTACCGGCTATGGCCCTTTATCGAGCGCCGCGTGGACGCCAGCGATCGCCGGGACCATAAAAGTTGTGATGATAGCCTGGCCGGTCACTCCAACCAGGTCGATCGGTCCAATGCGGACGCGGCTTGCCCCATGGATCGCGACGATAACCACGTGGTCCCCAGCTGTCACTGTGATGCCATTGATTGTTATTAACAGCAAACCCTATTACCATTCCCGCAATCAGGGGAATGCCGATAGCGGCAGCAGTTGGTCCAAAATTGCTATTGGTCGTGTAAGCGCCACCTCCCGTGCGAACCGCTATATAACGAGAGGACGCCCAGCCGTCGATGCCCTGGTAATTGACACGACACCAGCCATAGCCGTTTGTACAGCCTGCCACGTTGAGAACCACACCATTGGGAATGCTGCCCATTGAAGGGTATGATGTGCCGGGGCCGGCGCGCAGATTTATCGTTGCAGTTGCAAGACCGGTAGCAGCTTCTGCATTGGTCGCCAATAAAAGTGCGAATGTAGCAATACATGATGCAATAACGGGTTTCATTATGAATTTCCTTCAGGATTTGAATACTTAAGATTATATCAGAATAAGCTTTATTGTTCTAGAAATATTTATGGCAGGCCGATCAATATGGGATGACACTTTAAGTAGCGTGAGATCGAATAGAGGCAAGGCTTTTTTCAAGATGTTTTTTGAATCTTCTGCGTTGCGGCTTGGAGAATGCCGCGGCGGCCCAAGTATCCTTGCGCTACAGTAATGAGGTGCCCCACTGATGGTTCTGTTGCAAACTTTTCGTCAAGGATGCTGGTTGTAGGGTTTTAGCTTTTCATCAGCAGAGACATTTCGATGTTCAAGGGCCGTAATTTCGATAAATCCGTTATCCTTTTATGTGTGCGATGGTATCTGGCTTACAATCTGAGCCTGCGCGATCTGAAGGAGATGATGGCCGAGCGCGGTATTACGGTGGATCATTCAACGGTTCACGACCTGTGAAAAAATCTGGTTTGGACCTGAAATATGCTATGGTTCTGGCAGTGTTTCGGGGAGGATTTGGGGATGAATCGCATGGGTCCGAAAGCATCAGTGAATGTTGCCGCGGCATCTAACGGTCATATAACTCAATCGCGAAGCAGGCCAGTTCGACTGGTGCAAGCGGATCGTCAGCAGCTTTGTTGGGAGATGCTGGATGTTGAACGGTTGGTGGATGAAGATCATCCTGTTCGGGCGATCTGGGAATTGGTTGGCCAACTTGATCTGTCTGCCTTTGCGGCAGGGATTGGTTCACTAGAAGGTGTTGCCGGGCGACCCGCCTATGATCCGCGGCTTCTGGTGAGCTTATGGATTTACTCTTATAGCCGAGGTATCGGATCTGCCCGTGAGGTGGAGCGTCGCTGTGAACACGATCCGGGCTTCCGCTGGTTGATGGGGCTCCTTGTCATCAATCATCATACCCTGTCCGACTTTCGCCTTGCCCATCGCGAAGCTCTTGATGAAATGTTCACCCAAGTACTCGCCGTGTTAAGCACAGAGGGTCTGATCGCTCTGCAGAGCGTCATGCATGACGGCACGAAAACCACTGCACAGGCGGGGCCAGGCTCTTTCAAGCAGGAAGCGCAGATCGTCAAGCATCTGGCCGCAGCACGGGATCATGTCGCTTCGATGGGAGATCCTCGTAACGGGGAGGCAACAGTCCGGCAGGCCGCTGCACGCGAACGGGCTGGTCGCGAACGCATCGAACGGCTTGAGCAGGCGCTTCTCCATGCCCAACAGATAAGTGTAGCCAAGCGCCCGGGCTATGCGCGCACCCGCCAGCGCCAAACCGGCGTTAGTTCGACAGATCCGGAAGCGCGGATCATGCGTCATGGCGATGGCCACTACGCCTTGAGTTATAACGTCCAGATCTCGACTGACGCAGCTCATGGCATTGCCGTGGGCCTGGATATTGGGCAAACGGCCCCTGACTACGAATACCTTGCTCCAGCAATTGAGCAGATTAGAAAGCGATTGGGTCAGTCACCTGATCAGATGGTAGTGGATGCAGGCTATACCAGTCGGGCGAACATTCTGGTCGCGAATGACAGAGACATTGAACTTGTTGGGCCATGGACTGAAACTGATGGCCGCACCAAGCAACGGTTTGCTCGTGTTGGGGTAACGGACGCTTTCCTGCCCGATAAGTTCCAGTACGATACGGCGTCCGACAGCTACGTTTGTCCGGAAGGCAAGATACTCACCGCTCGCTATGGCCATGTGCGACCTGGAAGAAGGATGGTGCGTTATCTGGCCAGCCCGGCTGATTGTCGGCCATGCCCCAGTCGCCGCCAATCTTGCTCAGGCAATCAGCGCTATGGGCGATCGATTGTCGTTACACACGAGGACCCTGTAGTGAGTGCGTTCCGCTCTCGGAAAAATTCGCCAGAGACAAAAGCGTTAGTCCGCGAACGTGGGCGTGTTGCAGAGTTTGTCAATGCGTGGCTGAAAGACACGCTGGGACTGCGGCGCTTTCGTGTACGCGGGTTGGCAAAGGCAGGAACGGAAGCCCTGTGGGCCCTGCTGGCCTACAATATCCGGCAATGGATCCGCCTGCGCTGGAAACCAAGAATTGCAGCGGCCACCGCCTGAAGTCCAAGCCCGCAAATACGACTAACTGCAAAGGTTGGTCCCAAAGGCCCTCGTGCACATCTTAGTCATCGGTTTGCTCTCGCATCGCTGGAGCAATGCAGCTTTGAACATTATCCAGTACCAAACTTAATAATTTCACAGGTCGTTCACCGCTGGGTTTTACACTTCAGCTCCAGATTGCTTGAGCGCTTCCATCGCCGGAAGCGTCAGGTCACGCGAAAACGGAACCTCGACGAGACCTATGTAAAGGTCTAGGCGCGTGGTTTTATCTGTATCGCGCCATCGACAGCCATGACGATACGGTCGAGTTCTACTTCACCGCAAACCGCGATCTCCAAGCTGCGAAGCGCCTTGGCGCTGTCTACGCCCAAGTCAATCAGGCGCAGGAAGTCGTGCGACAGCAGCGACGCCTCGAACAATCCAGAGGTCGAGGCCTTTCGATTTGAAAAAGACCATGGAAGATGCTATATCAGCTCGGAGTAGGAGGCAGGCCAAAGCCCACCTCCCACATCCTTAGATGATGACATTGAGCCGGATGACGAGTGTCCAGCTCTTCCGGGTTTTTGTCATTCTAAGGGTAATGATCGGCCGCCCCCTGTCGTTAGCCGGTTCGCTCCATGCGCGACTTGCAAAGTTTCGCTCTTCTGTACCAATCAGATCGGCATAGATCGCAGTGTCTTCTGGTTTGCATGGCCAAGCCAGCGTTGAACCAGATTCGTTGGAATGCCGTTTTCGACAGCGGTGACTGCAAAGCCATGACGAAGCGCTTTGGGCGATGATTGATATTCTCTGACACCGCTCTCACACATGACAGCCTTGACGTGGCGATAAG
>NZ_JBQEPD010000086.1:0-4641 GCF_052045675.1 Brucella sp. 22210 | reverse complement strand
GGGGAAATTTACACTGGAAATCGTCAAGCGGACCGATCATGCCGAAGGTTTCGAAGCCCTGCCACGCCGATGGGTGGTCGAGCGACCATTTGCATGGCTGGGAAGGTGTCGCAGATTGGCCAAAGACTTCGAGAAAACGATCGCTTCTTCCGAAGCGTGGATCTACATCGCAAACATCCGCCTACTCACCAGGCGCATCGCAAGAGCCTGATATCGTTACATTAATTATAATTCAGGCTCTCAGAACGTCTGACATATGGATTTTGAGCGTTTGCGCCCGCCTGTGGTGCGCCGAATTGTTCCTCCCGGGACGTGAGCTGGATCATTCCGATTCTGTAGATGCAGGGGCGGTGACGCTCATCGCGGAGAAAGCATAGAAAGATCCGTTCCGCGAAAGCTATAATGCGGCGGCAAATCCCAACCGCGAAGACGACCTTGCCCCGGCAGCGATGACATTGAAGTGCGGTGCAGTGAGGGCGAAAAACAGCCTTAACCTGAATGCGATTAGACGACCTACATAAGGAATTTAGGAACGGCATCCGGGCATGTTAACGAAACGCATGGACTGCGGTTTCACAGGCTTACTTGAACCACTTTTGGTAAATCGCATCATAAACACCGTCACGTTTTGATTGGTATAACCACTGATCAACGAAGGCTGCAAGATAAGGCGCGCGCTGTATCCAATAAGCTTTTTCAATTGAGTTGAATGGCTCGTCTGGATTGACCGCGCATAGCAGACCGGAATGAACGCTTTGCTGATAGCGGGTTTCGGATGCGTCGGTGATCATCACGTCGGCTTTGCCTTGTGCGATCTGGTCAAAAATCGTTGTATTGTCATCCCATACGTCAATTTGAGCATGCTTGATGTGGGCACGGACGAATTTTTCATTCGTTCCCCCCGGATTCATGATTACCCTGACATTCGGTTTATCGATGTCTGTCAGCGTGGTGTATTGGTTGTGATCCGAGCAGCGGGCAATCGGGGCCTTTCCGTCCTGCAGATAGGGTGTCGAAAAGAGCCCAGTTTTCTGCCTCTCCAGCGTGATTGATATGCCTCCCATCGCGATATCGAATTTATTGTTCTCGAAATCCTGCGTTAATGTCGGCCATGTTGTTGGAACAAATTCGACGCGGACGCCGAGCGCTTTTGCGAGGTTATCTGCCAAGTCAATATCAAAGCCAGTGAATTGTCCAGTTTTGGGGTCTCTGATTGAGAAGGGACTGTAATCGCCAGTTGTTCCTACTTTTAACACGCCACGTGACATGATATCATCAAGACTAACTTTATCGGATGTCTCTGCGAATGCCCAGAATGATGTCAGCAAGAATATTGCTGTAGCAAAAAAGTAATTTTTCATTAATTGCTCCTCAGTAAAATATTGTAATAATCTCAGAAATAATACAATAATATTTAACGGTTTTTTGTGTCATCTCGAAATGAGTATTTACGTTTTTCGAAAATACAGATAAACAATGTCACTATTGTGGAATTTTATTGTAGAGTGATGATGGTCGAGACTTATCCATTTGGCCAATGACTCGTAAAGTATATCATCGCGAACAATCCGGACACCCAATCCTCCTTGGTCTCGTTAAACTCTGCGACGTCCAGTCAAAAATCCTTGGCTCGACCATCCCAATAAACCCCGGTTTGATGTAATGGTCATCTTGCTTATCGAAACGAGGTCGAAACAATCTCATTTTTCACAAATACTCGTCCAGAAACCTATAGCCGACAAATCCCACACCGTCTAAGAGGCCGTTTTGAAATGGGTTGAGTAGTTGGTGCACCGTAAGCATCCGGCGTAGGCCACGGATGGGTCGGCTTGTGGTCAGTGGCGGCTGTTCTGACTTTTTGCGTAACCAGCTTTTCCAAGGGTTCGGCGGCACGCCAGTTTCGCTATCCGCTCATTGATTGTATCGACGCCAATATCGTTCGGCTCGAAGCGACCGCCACACTATTCGACGACTTGGCGGTGTTGCGCATGTCGAGGCTTTGCCATTGCGTTGAGGCACTCCTCGAAGCCGGACAATCCGCCGACATCTTCCGGCGGTGCGCCGTTCGCCGTCGACGACGCGCCGATATTCGACTGCCGGATCGGCGTCCGCGACGGCCTCGACAGTGATTGAATGCCGCCAGTCGTCGCCGAAGTCATAGTTATAGTTGAAGATTGTGATGCCGCGATCCACCAGAGCGCCTATACGAACATTGCGGGCGGCGTAGGTCTCACGGCCGAAGTCCCATGCACGGTCGGGACCTGCGTAGTGCTTGCCGCCGGCATTGAACTCGAAGAGGTGATAGTCCTGGAATGGCATGACGGCCTGGATGATGTTGTGCAGCCCTTTCAGGCTGGTGGTTATTGGGACCTCGACCCTGCGCCAGATGGCTGGGTCGATATGATCGAGCTTAACGATAATCCGGGCGATGCGTTCTCTGGAGATCATGATGCCAATGCCGTAGGTGCTTGGGCCGATGTCCAGTTCCACGGAAGCAGTTGCTCCAGCCTGCTGACAGGGGTGTCGGCGATACGAGCGAGAACGTCGGCGAGCCAGGCCTGCGAGTCGATGTCATTGAGCTTGGCGGCCATGATCAGCGTGGCCATGAATGCTGCACCACGATCCGATCCGGCAAAGAGCCATGACTTCCGTCATATATGTGGGCGTATCGCAGTGGCGAAGATAGCAACGAACCGATTGTACTGTTCGATTATCAGCCCGGTCGTGGCCAAGTACACCCACAGGCCGTTCTCGGTGACTATTGCGCATCCTGATGAGCGACGGCTATCAGGCTTGGCGCACATCGGAAGATGCAACGCATGTCGGATGCATGGCTCATGCCAGGCGGCGCTTTTTTGCTGCGTTCAACGCAAGGAAATAACCCGGCGGGCCACCGGAACAGGCCTTGAAGTTCTTCGATCAACTCTATCGGATCGAGAGGCAGACGCGGGACGAAGTAAACGACAATGGCCAAACGCAGGCGGACCGTATTCGCTGCTTCCGACACAAACACAGTGTTCCGGTCCTCAACGCGCTCAAGGTCTGGCTTGACGCAATAGCTCCGAAGGTTTTGCCAGATACCAAACTCGGCGATGCCATCTCCTATACCCTCAATCAATGGGAATATCTGACGCGGTACGTCCAAGACGGTAGAATGCCGATAGACAACAATTTGTTGGAGCGTGACATCAGAATCTTCGCTACGGGAAGGAAGAGTTGGCTGTTCAGCGATACGGTTGACGGAGCCAGAGCCAGCGCTGTCATCTACAGCCTGATGCTGACCTGCCGCCTGCGGTGTCGAACCGTTAGCATGGCTCGAGCATGTTCTCACGGAATTACCCAAGCGCTCCGACGCCGCCAGTATCGAAGACTTGATGCCATTCAACTTCGCCAAAAAACAAACGGCATGATCTAATTCCAGACCGCCGCCGCTAACCATGTGGCGGCGCTACGTGCATGGAAAATAGCGCTTACCATCAAGGTGCCATTTATCACCAAGGCGCGGTGTGCGGCGACGGATCGTATTGGCGTAGTCTCGTCCGAACTTTTCAGCCCATTCACGCACCGTCTTGTGGGTGACGATGATTCCTCGGTAAGCCAGCATGTCTTCGACCACGCGAAAGCTCAGCGGAAACCGGAAATACGGCCACACCGCTTTGGCGATAATCTCAGGCGCAAAACGATGGCGGTGGTAAAGTGAGGAGCGATTGTCGTGCATGCCCTCTTATCAACCGCTGAGACTTACATCAAAATTAAGGTTACCGTGCCAGAAGCGTCACTTTTCCCCTTTGAAATCAAAGACGAGCACGCCATCCTTCTCTGCGAGAAGTGGACCGACAAAATCTTTAAATTTTTGATGGGCTGGATCGAAGAATTTGGAGTCCGTCACGACAGGTGATCCGACATAATAATTTCGATCACCTTCCGAACGGAAGGTTACAATGAAACCTTCCTGAAAATCACGATCTGCCCCTTCACCGCTATTCTGCGCACCTGCTTCAAGCCTTGTGATGTAGGGCTTTCCATTTCTTTTAGCCTCTGTCTTCAAAGCCAGGAAACGCTGGCGTACCTCCTTGATCTGAGAAGGCGAAACCGACTTTTTGTATTTGAACAGAACAATATGTTGGATTGCACCCAGATGATAACTGGGCGCAGTGAAAGTACTGGTACTAACTTTCTGCTGCTCCTTGTCCAGTATCTGCCTTGCCATCGTTGCAGAAGCCATTTGGACAGTCGCAAACGAAGGTATTATTAAAGCAATAGAAACAGCAGAAAACATTGCTAACGGATTATGCATTGAAATTATCCCAAAAATTAGAAATTTATATTCTTAAATAAAGAAAGGGTAGCTTAAAGCCGACTGGAACATAAAATCCAAACAGCTTGGTGTCCAGTGTTACTTCGATTGCACCAAGTGGTTTCGAAAACGGACAGGACTCTTTTGCTTTCTTTACATGGCTTGCAAAATCTTGCTCCGCGATTTCGGAAATGCTCGCTTTGAGCGAACCTTTCAGGCTTGCGCGCAAGACATCCTTAGGCGCGCAGCCCGATTAATTGGAATCAGCATTTGAGGCTTCGCTGGCGGTAGTGAATGGCTTTTGAATAAAGCCTGTCGGGAAAGCTTTGCCAAATCAAATACCA
>NZ_JBQEPD010000085.1:0-4840 GCF_052045675.1 Brucella sp. 22210 | reverse complement strand
CCTCGCGGCCAACACGCTCCCGATCTGCCATGACAAGAGCGTGATTGGTCTTCTCGAAAAGCGCGCTATCGCGAAAGCGCGAAAACCAGCCGTAGACTGTCTGCTAGGGCGGCAGATCCGACGGCAACAAGCGCCAGGCAATGCCGCCGCGTAGAACGTAGAAGATGGCGTTCACAATTTCACGCATCGCCCATTTGCGCGGTCGGCCTGTCCCGTGCGGCTCAGGAAGCATCGGCTGCAGAAGTTGCCATTCGTTTTCCGTCAGATCGGTCTGGTATCGCGTCGCGCAACGGCTATGCTGTACACGAGTAGTCGGGGTCCACATTGTAATCTCCAGAAAGTGTCGCGACATTCCGGAATCACAGGTGCCCCAACTACTCAACCCATTTCGAAACGGCCTCTTACCTCCCTCATGTCTGCCCTGCCAGCAGGTCGAACCTGGGCGGTAGCGAAGGTGCACAAAGCGGATTTCCAGTTTGAATTTGTCACGATGATTCAATTAAAGGTCGAAAATACTCGATGGGTCGATTTGTGAGATAACTTGATTAAGACTACCCTTATCGTCCAGATGCAAATTCTTCTCGTTTCTGCCGCCATTAGCGAAGACGAGGACCGCTTCCTGTTTTACATATATTCCGTTCGATATTTGAAGCTGTGAGAAGCGAGAGGGCCCCGGTGTTGCAGGCCTTCAGTTTGCCTGGAAGAGGAGGGAGTAATTATAAAAGCGACCTTTATGTAAAAAGCATTATATTAGAAACTATAAACCTGTTCATTAACTTGTTGTATTTATGCAACTTCTTCCTGCCCGTGGTTGGGAATTCTTGCATTCGTCTGGTCCTCCGGGTTCAAGTTCCAATATTGTGCCTGGGTGGGTGATTCTCTTATTTAAGATTTTGAGTCCACCCATTAATTTTCGTTTTTCAGCTAATGAATTGCACATCAAGAGCCACTTATATGCAGGCGGCATTTGATGAAGGGTGTTTGAAATGAACCATTTACCAAAAGCTTATTCAACAATCATTGACTTCAGAAATCTTGCCAAACTTCTTTCCGCTTCGTCAGCGCTCACTGGTGCGCCCTGCCTGGCCAAAACCGCTCTATGGGCTGCTATGATAGCAGCAGTCGTCACGCCTGCCATTTTGAGCGATACGCTACCTGCGCAGGCGCTTGATTTGCTTGGAAACGCTGGCGGCAATGCCGAAAGATGGGATAACTATGGTGGCGCGGGCAATGGTGGCGGTGGTTCTACTTACAATATAAATGGTTTGGGTGATAAAAGGGGCTTGTTAGCTGTTGATGGAAATGGAGTGGGTGGAGCGACCGGCAACGGAAGGTCGGGCGGAGCACCCGGTGGTGCCGGAGGTGCAGTAGGCGCCACGAACATAAGCTCAGGACTTGCTGAAATTATCGGTAATAGCGGAAAGGCAGGCGGCGTACACTTAAATGCCGGCGCCGGCGGCGGCGGTGGCGCAGGTGTTTTTCTAAAGAACAAAACATTATCGACCTATGTTGGTCTTACTATCACTGGAGGGTTGGGCGGATCAGGCGGAGCAGCGCTTGCTTACAGTAATTATGCGGATTCGGCAGGCGGCGGCGGTGGTGGTGGTGCCGGTGTGCTTCTCAGCGGTGGAAATCTCATAAATGTTTCAGGAGCACAGATAATTGGAGGCAAAGGTGGCGCGGCGGGACAGGCGCTTACCGGTACAGATGCTTCCAATTTGCCTGGTGCTGGAGCGGGTGGCGATGGTATCGTCATAACAGACGGAGCGCGTTTTACCAATTTAGGCTCGATCAAAGGCGGCGCTGCGGGGGATAATGCATTATCCACCACGACCCAGGCGCTTGGAGGTTCAGGGGCGCGTATTGGAGCGAATGGTTATTTCATCAACCAGGGAATTGTAGCTCCAGGTCAAAGCCAAAGAATTGGTGCCGCCGCCATCGAAATCGTCGGTCCCAATGCTACACTTGAACTGCGTCCGGGCTCTGACATTCAGGGTAAAGTCCATGTGGCGAACAGCATTACGGACGCAAAGCTGAGGTTTGCAGGAGCGCAGGACTTTGACGTTAATGTCGCAGTCGGTGTTTACGATGGCTTCGCTTCGGTGACTAAAACAGGTACTGACACGTTGACGCTGATCGGTGTGACCAGTGGCACTTTGCCATGGCGTATTGAGCAGGGACTTGTCTCGTTTGCGCAGGAAAACAGCTTCGGCAATTCTGCTTCGTCGGTGACCCTGGCTGGTGGCGGACTGCTGTTTGGTGCCGATATGACTGTCTCGCGCAAATATGTGCTCGAAAGCGGCAGTGCGGCTCTCGATACGGCTGGCCATGCAGTCATCCTGTCCAACAATATTGCAGGCGCTGGCGGACTGACCAAGAAGGGAGCGGGCACGCTTGTTCTGACGGGTTCGAACAGTTTTACGGGCCAATCGACGGTGGAAGCCGGTACGCTCAAGATCGGTAACGGTGCGCTGCAGGGTTCGCTCAACTCCAATGTCGCAATCAATTCCGGTGCGGCTCTGGAATTCAACCGTTTGAACCGCGAAGTCTATTCCGGCCAGCTGTCCGGTACCGGCGATCTGGTGATTTCGAGCCCGGGCGCCTTTGATATCAAGCTTGGTTCCGATAGCAGTGCCTTTACGGGCAAGACGACGGTCAAGGGAACCCTGGCGGTTGATGGCAAACTGGGTTCGTCGGATGTATTTGTCGGTCAGGCCGGCGATCTGTCCGGCAATGGCTCGATTGCCGGTAATGTCGACATCCAGAGCGGCGGCCGATTGTTGGCTGGTGATGGTTCACCGCTGACGATCGGTGGCAATCTGTCCTTTGCGTCCGATTCAGCCTTCAATGTTGCGCTTGGTACACCAAGCGATGTGGCGGTCGTGAAGGTGGGTGGCAACGTGATCTTGGATGGCACGCTGAACATCTCCAATAAGGGTGGGCTTGGCCAGGGTGTCTATCGCCTGATCGATTATTCGGGCCAGATCACCGATAATGGAATGGATATCGGTGCTGTTCCGCCCAATGTGGATGCGGCCCATTTCGGTATCCAGACTGCGGTCAACGGCCAGGTCAATCTCATATCGGATGTCAATGATACGAACAGCTATTGGGATGGCGGAGATGTTGCCAACCACCATGATGGCCGTATTGATGGCGGAGATGGTATCTGGACCACACAGGGCGGTACCAACTGGACCGACCCGACGGGGACAATCAACGAGGCATATACGAACCACAACTTTGCTATTTTCCAGGCAAAAGGCGGTACGGTCACGATCGACAATACGGGCGAAGCTGTTGTTGCCAACGGCATGCAGTTTGCGTCTGATGGCTATAAGATTGTGGGTGGCGATCTGACGCTGGAGACGACCGGCCATACGCGCTCGATCGTTCGCGTTGGCGATGGCACGCTTGCCGGTGTGAATATGACGGCGCAGATTGACAGCAAGATCCAGTCTACGGGCGGTCTGGAAAAGACCGATCTTGGTACGCTGATCCTGACGGCTGACAATAACTACGATGGCGGCACAGTCATCGATGCCGGTATCCTGCAATTGGGCAATGGCGGTACGACCGGTAGCATCACCGGCAACATCGTCATTGGCCCCAATGATGCGGATTACACAGCCCTTGTCATCAATCGTTCCAATGAAATCACGCTGAACCAGACGATCTCCGGTTCGGGTCAGCTGATCCATATGGGTCCAGGCACGACGATCCTGACGGGTGAAGACACCTATTCCGGTGGTACAATCGTCGAACACGGTACGCTGCAGCTTGGCGATGGCGGCACCAATGGTTCGATGGTGGGCGATGTTGCCCTCAACAACCCGGATGCCCGGTTTGTGATTAATCTTGCCAAGGATACCGCGTTTGATGGTGTGATTTCTGGCCCAGGTTCCTTTACCCAGGCTGGCTCCGGCACGACGTCGCTCAGCAATGAGCAGGCCTATACCGGCGAGACGATCATTTCGGGTGGCAAGCTTGCTCTTGTCGGCGACGGCTCGATCGAAAGCTCGGAACGTCTCGTTAACAACGCAGGCTTTGATATCAGCGGTGTGAACGATGACAGCTCGACCATTCAAAGCCTGAAGGGCAATGAGAACGGTATCATTACGCTCGGCGACAAGACACTGATCATCAAGGATGCGAAGGACAAGACGGATCCGAACAAGGAAGACGTCTATGCCGGTGTCATTGAAGGCAATGGCCGTGTCGAAATTGCCGGCGGCAAGCAGCGCTTCACGGGAGAAAACACCTATACGGGTGGAACCAAGATTGAACGGCCAGGCACGCTGATCATTGGCGATGGCGGCACCAAGGGCAGTGTCCAGGGTGACATCGAGGTCATTGGCACGCTGATCTATGATCGTTCGGATCGTTATCATGTCAATCCAATCGTTGGTGACGGGGATGTCGTCATTGACGGCGGTGGTGACGGGGTTATCGATACCGAGCAGAAGTTTGAAGGTGAATGGATCGTTGATCCGGGCAGCCATCTGACTTTTGAGGGTGATGCGGATATCTCGAATGCGTCGGGTCTCACCAATAATGGCGATGTTGATATTTCTGACATCAATTCGGATGACTTCCGCATCAAGCACCTGCGTGGTGAAGAAGATGCGACGTTTACGAATGGAACCAAGAATATCATCATCACGGATGGTGATGGCAGCGAATACAAGGGTCTGATTGGTCCAGGTACCGGCGGCTTCACGGTCGAGCAGGGCAAGCAGATCCTGTCGGGTGACAACACCTATACAGGCAATACCTATATTGCCGATGGTGCTGAACTGCAGCTTGGCAATGACAGCAAGACCGGCTCGATCACCAGCAA
>NZ_JBQEPD010000084.1:0-5242 GCF_052045675.1 Brucella sp. 22210 | reverse complement strand
TCGCCACGCGCTACGACAAGAACCCGTACAATTTCCTCGCTGCTGTCAAACTGATCGCTGTCAGCATCTGGTGCATCAGTTTATGAGTCTACGCTCTAGCTGAAGTGCATCAGCAAGAGGTTGGAACTCCTTTGTTAAATATCAAAAGGGTCTCACAGTCGCTACAAGGCGATTTTAATTTGCGCGCTTCTGTTCCGGCCCGCGTCGGCTATGCCGTCACACGAGCGGTAGACACGAGTATAGCTGGCGAGCCACTCAACCGGTCGCATCACCAGACGCGCCCCGGCCATGACGGTTCTTCCGCCAACGCATCGAACGCGGTATCAGCCGAGATCAGCGTCAACCGCCGTGTGATCGCCGTCGCTGCGATGAACCGGTCGAACGGATCGCGGTGTGTCCATTCCAGCGTTGCGGCAAGCAGGCTCGTCTCGGGCGATACTTCTAAAAGCCGCCCACCTTGTCCATCGGCCAGTTCGATCAGCCGGGAGAGAAACGGTTTCATTTCCGGCCATTTGCCGAGGCGGACCTTCTGGCCGATTTCGAACAGGCAGATGGCACTGATCGAAACCGTATCAGCCTGCTCCATGGCAACGGTGGCCGCAGCCGACAGGCGGGCGTCAGCTGTCATGGACCATGCCCATGCATGGGTGTCGAGTAGAATATGTTTCACTCACCACCTTCCCAAAGCGAGAGTTCCTCATCGCTCATCGCTTCGAAAAAGTCCGGACCTGGCCCAGAGAGTTGCCCCTTCAACAGGCCAATCATGAAACTATTCTGCGGAACGGGCACAATCCGCACGACAGGGCGCTTGCCCTTGGCGATGATAACTTCTTCGCCTGCCAGAGCTGCCTCAATCAGTTTTGAGAGATTTGTTTTTGCTGCATGGATTGTGACCTGCATCCGAACACCTTCTAGCTAAATTAGCTAATAATAGGAGATTGCCCATCTTCTGTCCAGCCACTTGTGCGGTGCATCAGCCTGGAGAATTACCGAGATTTTTTCCTGGTCATGATCCCGATATCCGAAGCCGAACAAAAACATGCCTGTCAGCGGCAGTTAAATGTTGCGGCATGCGCACCGGAGTTATTAGCACACACGGTACCGCCATAATAACCATTGCAAAAATGCTCTTTCTTGCAGGAGACGATCCCGAGAGAAACTGAATAGCCCCTAGATTTGTAGACACCTTCTTTCCTAATTTTGAGGCAAGAAGAGCATCATGAGCAAATCGAATTTCAACGAAGAATTTAAGCGCGACGCTGTGCGTCCCTCACGGAGGGAGGTTATCCTGTCGCGGAGGTTTCGCAGCGTCTGGGCGTCAGCCAGCATTCCCTTTACGGAATGGAAGAAGAATTTTTCAGCGTCCAGCGTCCAGCGTCCAGCGCCAAAGGCAATGACGAGGCCGAGGAGATCAGGCGACTGAAGAAGGAACTGGCTCGCGTCACCGAGGAGCGAGATGTCCTAAAAAAAGCGGACGCGTATTTCGCCAGGGATGCAAAGTGAAGTACGCGTTCATTGCTCTGCATCGCTTGCAGTTTTCTGTGCGGACGATGTGCCGCCTCCTGCGGGTTCATCCCAGTGGGTTTTACACCTGGCTGAAGAACCCGCCGAGCAAGCGGGCCAGTGAGGACAAGCGACAGACCGATCTGCTCCTGAAGGCATGGGGAAGAGAGCGGCAAGATCTACCGTTCACGCGATGAAGCTCGTCAGGACGAGTTCGACTACATCGAAATGTTCTACAACCCAAAACGCAAACACGTCATGAACGGGATGCTGTCGCCAGTCGAGTTCGAGAAGCAGCAGAAAATATAACCCGAGGGTGTCTACGAAACTCGGGGCTATTCATTTGATTCGATAATGAGGCCAGTATAAGTGGCTCCATGGGACAATTTTTAGAAACGTTCGATCGTGAAACTGGGATTATCTCTGCCTTGATAATGAGTTCCAGCGAAATTTTTCGAAACGTTTCCTTCAATTATCTTATATTGATTTCTAATTTTCGGTATTGATACGATATTTTTCCATTTATTTGAAACAAATCTTTTTGTAAATGGATAGTAATTGTAATTTCCTTTGGGCCCACATAGATAGGAAAAATTAATTCCGGAGGTAATTAGACTTGCTCTAATGTCATAAAGGAAGTTTCCGTTCCCCGTAAAACAAGCATGAAACTTAATGACACCCACATTTCTTAACCCTAAACTATGCAATTTTGTCACTATATAGGCCGGCTGTGAGGTTGCTTGCATTTCTCGTCCACGATAGTGCTGTCCTAGAAACCCCCCTCTCCCTGCGTGACCAATAAGTATCAGTTTGTCGTTGGCCTCTAAATTGGAAAGTGTATCTTCATTTTTAGATAAATTAAATATATCGATATAATCGGAATATAATGTCCTTAAAAAACTATACTCAAGGTGACAGTTGTGATTCTTGAAGTCATACATAAAAATAGCTTTTACCTTGCCATGTGGCCAATATGGCCGAGGCGTAAGGGTGGCTCCAAGCGAGTATATTTTATGAGTTAAAGACAATTAATTACACCTATATTGAAAAGTATTATAGACCGAAACCTCTTTACGATTTTAAAATTATACATTCAATAATGAATTGCCTAACGCAAAGGCTAGCCCCGAATACGTTTGCCGCACCGTCCAGAAGCTGCTTCCTCCAATCCGCGATCTGGTTCGTAAGCCCACGGTGAAGGCCGTCTTGCGATGACGGCCTTCTGACTGCCAGTCCTAGTGGTAACACTAGGAGTAGTCATATGACGAAGCATTCAATTGAGGTGATCACGTCCGTGGAGCGCCGTCGGCGCTGGTCACGCGAAGATAAAGAGCGCCTCGTCGCTGCCTGCTTTAAGGCGGACGCGGTAGTCTCCGAGATTGCCCGCGCGGCCGGCATCCATGTCAGCCAGTTGTTCCGTTGGCGCAAAGAGCTTTGCCGGATCGAGGAGCCAAGGTCTGATACGGCGACTTTGGTGCCGGTGATCGTATCCGAGGCCGCTTCGACAGTCTCTCCCGTTCAGCTGGAAGCGCCCACCACATCCCATCTTCGTCGGAAGCGCAGCGATGTAACGATCGAGCTCGGCCGGGGCCGTCGGGTCCGCGTGGATAGTGATATTGACACGGACGCGCTTGGCCGGATTCTCGATTGCGTATTGGGTCTGCGATGATCCCGGTTCCTGTTGGCGTGAAGGTCTGGCTGGCCACGGGCTATACGGACATGCGCAAGGGCTTCCCCGGTCTGTCGTTGATGGTGCAGGAGGCGCTGAAGCGTGACCCGATGTGTGGACACCTGTTCGTATTCCGCGGCCGCGGCGGTGGCCTGATCAAGGTGATCTGGCATGACGGCCAGGGCGCTTGCCTGTTCACGAAGAAGCTGGAGCGTGGCCGCTTCATCTGGCCATCAGCGGCCGATGGCACGGTGGTGATCACACCTGCGCAGCTCGGTTATCTGCTGGAAGGTATCGACTGGCGGATGCCGCAAAAGACCTGGCGGCCGACGTCGGCCGGATGAGCAAAAACACTGGAATGATGGGGTCAAATATGATTCCATCCTGTCATGAGCGACGCGACCGAAGAGCTTCCGGACGACCTTGCCAGTGCCCTTGCACTGCTGGCCCAGGAACGCGCTCGACGTGTTACAGCCGAAGCAGAAGCGGCAACCGCCAAGGCAGAAGCCGCCAGTGCAAAGGCACTCGTATCGCATTCCGAAGCGCTGATCGCTCGGCTGAAGCTGGAGATCGACAAGGTCCGCCGTGAACTCTACGGCAGCCGGTCCGAGCGCAAGGCGCGGCTCCTGGAGCAGATGGAACTGCAACTCGAGGAATTGGAAGCGGACGCCGGTGAAGATGAACTGGCCGCGGAGATCGCAGCCAAAGCTTCAACCGTCAAAGCCTTCGAGCGCAGGCGTCCGTCACGCAAGCCCTTTCCCGAACATCTGCCACGCGAGCGCATCGTCATCGCCGCTCCCGCCAATTGCGCCTGCTGCGGATCGGCCAAATTGTCGAAGCTTGGCGAGGACATCACCGAGACCCTGGAGGTCATCCCGCGCCAGTGGAAGGTCATCCAGACGGTACGGGAGAAGTTTACCTGTCGCGAGTGCGAGAAGATCACGCAGCCACCGGCTCCCTTCCATGTAACGCCACGCGGCTTTGCCGGGCCAAACCTGCTGGCGATGATCCTGTTCGAGAAGTTTGCCCAGCACCAGCCGCTCAATCGTCAGAGCGAACGCTATGCTCGTGAGGGCGTCGACCTTAGTTTATCGACGCTTGCAGATCAGGTCGGAGCTTGCGCCGCGACGTTGAAGCCACTTCATTGTCTGATCGAAGCGCATGTTCTTGCCGCTGAGCGCCTGCATGGTGACGACACGACAGTGCCGATCCTGGCCAAGGGAAAGACCGATACGGGCCGCATCTGGACTTATGTCCGGGATGATCGGCCGTTCGGAGGCCTCTCACCGCCGGCCGCCCTTTATTATGCCTCGCGGGATCGACGGCAGGAGCATCCGGAGCGCCACCTGAAGACCTTCACCGGTATTCTGCAGGCGGACGCCTATGGTGGCTACAATCCGCTGTTCAAGGGTGATCGCGATCCAAATCCGCTGACCCAGGCACTCTGTTGGGCACACGCGCGTCGCAAGTTCTTCGTGCTCGCAGACATTAATGCGAACGCCAAGCGTGGAAAGAACGCCGCGCCGATCTCGCCTATGGCGCTCGAAGCCGTCAAACGGATCGACGGCCTGTTCGATATCGAGCGGGAGATCAACGGGCTTACGGCCGATCAACGCCTGGAACGTCGCCGCAAGGAAAGCCTGCCGCTCGTCGACGATCTGCATGCTTGGCTTCAAACCGAGCGTGCAAAACTGTCGCGCAGTTCTCCGGTCGCCGAGGCGATCGATTACATGCTCAAGCGATGGGATGGCTTCACGTCATTCCTGGAGGATGGCCGGATTTGCCTGACGAACAACGCCGCCGAGCGAGCGCTCAGAGGCTTTGCGCTCGGCAGAAAGTCGTGGCTCTTCGCCGGATCAGACCGCGGTGCAGATCGTGCAGCCTTCATGGCCACGCTAATCATGACGGCAAAGCTCAACGACATCGATCCGCCGGCGTGGCTGGCCGACGTTCTTGCCCGCATCGCCGACACGCCGATTATCAGGCTGGAGCAGTTGCTTCCGTGGAATTGGACGCCGCCGACCGTCAACGCTCAAGCTGCCTGACCTGCGGCCTCCACCGGAGGCTGAC
>NZ_JBQEPD010000083.1:0-5331 GCF_052045675.1 Brucella sp. 22210 | reverse complement strand
GTCAGCCTCCGGTGGAGGCCGCAGGTCAGGCAGCTTGAGCGTTGACGGTCGGCGGCGTCCAATTCCACGGAAGCAACTGCTCCAGCCTGATAATCGGCGTGTCGGCGATGCGGGCAAGAACGTCGGCCAGCCACGCCGGCGGATCGATGTCGTTGAGCTTTGCCGTCATGATTAGCGTGGCCATGAAGGCTGCACGATCTGCACCGCGGTCTGATCCGGCGAAGAGCCACGACTTTCTGCCGAGCGCAAAGCCTCTGAGCGCTCGCTCGGCGGCGTTGTTCGTCAGGCAAATCCGGCCATCCTCCAGGAATGACGTGAAGCCATCCCATCGCTTGAGCATGTAATCGATCGCCTCGGCGACCGGAGAACTGCGCGACAGTTTTGCACGCTCGGTTTGAAGCCAAGCATGCAGATCGTCGACGAGCGGCAGGCTTTCCTTGCGGCGACGTTCCAGGCGTTGATCGGCCGTAAGCCCGTTGATCTCCCGCTCGATATCGAACAGGCCGTCGATCCGTTTGACGGCTTCGAGCGCCATAGGCGAGATCGGCGCGGCGTTCTTTCCACGCTTGGCGTTCGCATTAATGTCTGCGAGCACGAAGAACTTGCGACGCGCGTGTGCCCAACAGAGTGCCTGGGTCAGCGGATTTGGATCGCGATCACCCTTGAACAGCGGATTGTAGCCACCATAGGCGTCCGCCTGCAGAATACCGGTGAAGGTCTTCAGGTGGCGCTCCGGATGCTCCTGCCGTCGATCCCGCGAGGCATAATAAAGGGCGGCCGGCGGTGAGAGGCCTCCGAACGGCCGATCATCCCGGACATAAGTCCAGATGCGGCCCGTATCGGTCTTTCCCTTGGCCAGGATCGGCACTGTCGTGTCGTCACCATGCAGGCGCTCAGCGGCAAGAACATGCGCTTCGATCAGACAATGAAGTGGCTTCAACGTCGCGGCGCAAGCTCCGACCTGATCTGCAAGCGTCGATAAACTAAGGTCGACGCCCTCACGAGCATAGCGTTCGCTCTGACGATTGAGCGGCTGGTGCTGGGCAAACTTCTCGAACAGGATCATCGCCAGCAGGTTTGGCCCGGCAAAGCCGCGTGGCGTTACATGGAAGGGAGCCGGTGGCTGCGTGATCTTCTCGCACTCGCGACAGGTAAACTTCTCCCGTACCGTCTGGATGACCTTCCACTGGCGCGGGATGACCTCCAGGGTCTCGGTGATGTCCTCGCCAAGCTTCGACAATTTGGCCGATCCGCAGCAGGCGCAATTGGCGGGAGCGGCGATGACGATGCGCTCGCGTGGCAGATGTTCGGGAAAGGGCTTGCGTGACGGACGCCTGCGCTCGAAGGCTTTGACGGTTGAAGCTTTGGCTGCGATCTCCGCGGCCAGTTCATCTTCACCGGCGTCCGCTTCCAATTCCTCGAGTTGCAGTTCCATCTGCTCCAGGAGCCGCGCCTTGCGCTCGGACCGGCTGCCGTAGAGTTCACGGCGGACCTTGTCGATCTCCAGCTTCAGCCGAGCGATCAGCGCTTCGGAATGCGATACGAGTGCCTTTGCACTGGCGGCTTCTGCCTTGGCGGTTGCCGCTTCTGCTTCGGCTGTAACACGTCGAGCGCGTTCCTGGGCCAGCAGTGCAAGGGCACTGGCAAGGTCGTCCGGAAGCTCTTCGGTCGCGTCGCTCATGACAGGATGGAATCATATTTGACCCCATCATTCCAGTGTTTTTGCTCATCCGGCCGACGTCGGCCGCCAGGTCTTTTGCGGCATCCGCCAGTCGATACCTTCCAGCAGATAACCGAGCTGCGCAGGTGTGATCACCACCGTGCCATCGGCCGCTGATGGCCAGATGAAGCGGCCACGCTCCAGCTTCTTCGTGAACAGGCAAGCGCCCTGGCCGTCATGCCAGATCACCTTGATCAGGCCACCGCCGCGGCCGCGGAATACGAACAGGTGTCCACACATCGGGTCACGCTTCAGCGCCTCCTGCACCATCAACGACAGACCGGGGAAGCCCTTGCGCATGTCCGTATAGCCCGTGGCCAGCCAGACCTTCACGCCAACAGGAACCGGGATCATCGCAGACCCAATACGCAATCGAGAATCCGGCCAAGCGCGTCCGTGTCAATATCACTATCCACGCGGACCCGACGGCCCCGGCCGAGCTCGATCGTTACATCGCTGCGCTTCCGACGAAGATGGGATGTGGTGGGCGCTTCCAGCTGAACGGGAGAGACTGTCGAAGCGGCCTCGGATACGATCACCGGCACCAAAGTCGCCGTATCAGACCTTGGCTCCTCGATCCGGCAAAGCTCTTTGCGCCAACGGAACAACTGGCTGACATGGATGCCGGCCGCGCGGGCAATCTCGGAGACTACCGCGTCCGCCTTAAAGCAGGCAGCGACGAGGCGCTCTTTATCTTCGCGTGACCAGCGCCGACGGCGCTCCACGGACGTGATCACCTCAATTGAATGCTTCGTCATATGACTACTCCTAGTGTTACCACTAGGACTGGCAGTCAGAAGGCCGTCATCGCAAGACGGCCTTCACCGTGGGCTTACGTTTTATCGGACCACATCCGATGCATGATCACGGCCAATCGCCGTGCCAGAGCGACAACAGCTTTTTGATATCCTCGGCGTTTGGCAACGTTCATCGCCCAAGCCTTGAGCCATGACCATTTCTTGCAGCGTGTAAGCATTGTTTGAGCCGCTTCATAAAGTAGGGTTCGCATCATACCGTCGCCGCACTTGGATATTCGTCCTACACGATCACTCTCTCCCGATTGATTGAGCTTGGGTTTCAGCCCAAGTGCTGATCCAACGGCTTTCGAATTTGCAACCCGTACCGGAGGATCAATGGTACGGGCGAAAGCAAGGGATACCACAGGACCAATACCGGGAATTGTCATTAACCGTCTGCAAGCGTCATCATTCTTTACAATCGACAGAAGTTTTCGATGAAGAAGGGTGAATTCCTCACGAAGTTTTTGCTGCGCCACCAGGGCTTAGGAGCTCTGGCCTCACAATAATTGGTCTGTTTCTGGTGTACCCAAGATGGACTGATGCTTTCCGGTCCTGTATAGAAGGATTTGATAACTAAAAATCAGACCGTTTCGTTTCATCGATCCGGCGAACGAGAAATTCGCCACGAACCGCTTCGTCGGGGGTAAGTGGTTCCAGCGACGAGGGCTTGGGCTGGATCCGATTGCATTTTCAACCTTGGTTACCATGAATAGTTAATCATTGCGTGCAGTAGCACAGCCAATATCTGTAGATTAATTTGCCATCAGCCGACTGAAAGACGTCTGTTTCAGCAAGGCTCGTGTGACGCCACCGAAAGTCCATTCGTGGAGGCGACGGTGACCGTAACCGCCGGAGACGATGAGATCCGCTCTCATGTCGCCAGCAATTTTCGTAAGGCTATCTGCCACCTCGCTGCTTCCGCGAGCTAGTGTTTCACCTCGAGCTTTAACCCCGTGCGCGAGCAGGAAACGCACAACATCCGCGATGCTTTCGGACGTGGCTGTCACGTCATTCTCATCGACCATCGCTACAGTCGCTTCTTCCGCGTCAACGAGAAATGGCATAGCATCGACCCCGCTTCGGCGTGCTTCGCGCGTGTCCTTCCACGCGATCAAGATTCTTTCCGCTTTCAACAGCGCATGATCGATAGGGGCAAAAAGCACTGGGCGACCGGCAGTGAGGATTACGTTGCCGGAATCAACGGTTCTATAGCGTCCGCCAAAACGCGCATCGGCATCAGGGGTTCCGAGAACCAGTAAATCCGCGGCACGAGCGTGCAGCGTCAGGAAGTTCGTTGGGTCGCCTATTAGTCCGCGCCAGGAGGCGCGGTTGCTGCCTTGTGTAATTGTTTGTACTTGTCTTTCGATAGTCTGCAGTTGCCGCTCGGTTTCTTCGACACATTTTCGAATTGCGTCGGCAGCATCGAGACCTTGGAAGCCTGTAGGCGTGCCTGGGAAGGGTCTCACAGCCGCAAATGCGATTAGATTGGCGTTGAAGCGAGACGCGAGATTCCACGCAAAGATAAGACGGGATGCTGCAGAACCGTCGAGATCGAGCTGCACCAGTATTGATTTGTAGCTCACAATTTTGCCCTTTCTGGGAAGAATAATGTTATTGGATAGATTGAACGTTAACGTTGCTGCCCTTCAAGACATAAAAATAGTGTACATCGTTATTCGATGTCGGTTCACTGACTAAGGCCTTCTTTGATGCAGCTCCATCCCAATCACTTTCCACATAAACATCCTTAAACCCCACGCGTCGTAAGCCGCGAGGCCAATGAAGAACAACATAACTACTACGTAAACGGCAAGTACAAGAGCAGTTAAAACGGCGAAAAATTGATTAGCTTGCCAGAATGATGCCGATCATCCCCATGAATAGCCAAGACCCAATCCGAGCCAGGCGCCGGCCATTCAGGTATCCATAAAAACTCATCTCGGCGAATGTAGCGTCCGCTATGAAGAACGTTCTCGCAATGTGGTCTGCCCCCACGAGGTGATCCGTTTGGAATGTTAGTGCATGCTCGGTCTGCTGACCACCGCCGGTGTTGATGCCGGTCCATTTTGGCGGGGCCAGACAGCTGCTTCGGGTGCCGGTGGCTTGTAGCCCAGCGACGAGTGGGGTCGCACTGTGTTGTAATGCTGTCTCCAGTTTTCGATGATGATCTTTGCCTCCTTGAGCGTATAGAAGATTTCGCCGTTGAGCAGTTCGTCACGCAGCTTCGAGTTGAAGCTTTCGCAATAGCCGTTTTCCCATGGGCTTCACGGCATGATGTAGGCGGTTTTGGCACCGACTGCTGCGACCCACTCCCGGAGTGCCTTGGCGATGAACTCCGGGCCGTTGTCGGAACGAATGTGCGTCGGGATGCCCCTTAGGATGAAGAGGTCGGAAAGCACGTCGATGACGTCGATGGCCTTCAGCTTTCTCTCCACCCTGATGGCGATACATTCTCGCGTGAACTCGTCGATCACGTTGAGCATGCGGATTTTCCTGCCGTTGTGCGTGCGATCCTCGACGAAGTCGTAGGACCAGACATGGTTGGGGTATTCCGGTCGAAGCCGGACGCACGAACTGTCGTTCAACCACAGCCGGCCGCGCTTCGGTTGCTTCTGAGGCACTCTCAGCCCCTCCCGTCGCCAGATGCGTTCGACCCGCTTGACGTTCACGATCCAGCCAGCCTGATGCAGCATCGCCGTTATACGACGATAGCCATAGCGGCCTGACTTACGAGCGAGCGCCGTGATGTCTGCGGTCAACGCCGCTTCATCATCCGGGGTCTTGGCGATCTTGCGCTGTGTGGAACGATGC
>NZ_JBQEPD010000082.1:0-5448 GCF_052045675.1 Brucella sp. 22210 | reverse complement strand
TTGAACCGCTTCTTCCGAGCAAAGTGCGTGGTAAGGCCCGCTTTGACGATCGACGTGTTTTGAACGGTATATTCTGGCGGCTGAGGACAGGTGCGCCATGGGCAGACATTCCAGCCCGCTACGGGCCTTATACGACCTGTGTAAATCGCTTCAACAGATGGCGTCGCGTCATGCCGGGCATTGGGCGCGCATTCTCAAAGCGATATCAGAAGTTTACGACGGCGATATCCAGATGATCGACTCCTCGTCAATCCGCGTCCCATCAACATGCGGCCAACGGTAAAAAAAGACGAACGATCCGGTTGCATGGGTCGTTCGCGCGGTGGGATGACCACAAAAATTCATGCGCTTGTCGATGCTGATGGCCGCCCAATTCGACTGAAACTGACAGCCGGACAAGCACATGACGGACGTTCGGCAGCCGATATGTTTGAGACGCTCGGGTCTGGGCAGATACTACTGGCAGATCGCGCTTACGATAGCGACAGCTTGCGCCAAAGCCTCAAAGAACGAGGAGCATGGGGCTGCATCCGTCCCATGCCAAACCGTGTGAATATCCCCGCCTTCAGTCCATGGCTCTATAAACAACGTAACGCTGTCGAAAGGTTCTTCAACAAACTCAAACACTTCCGAGCCATCGCAACCGATACGACAAACGCGACGATAATTTCCTCGCATCTATCCAGCTTGCTTCAATTCGTATTTGGCTTCGATCTTATGAGTCGGGGACCTAATGTATATCGATGCATCCGCAATTGTGGCAATCACCGTTGACGAGCAAGACGCCGCGCACCTTCTGGCCAAGCTGAAACAGAGCGCCAAGCCCATTTACTATTCGCCCGTGACGCTTTTCGAGGCAAGCGTGATATCGCCCGACAGTATGCAAATGATACGGTAGGCCCCAAGCCCCAATTGCACCGGAGCATATTCAGAACGCACAGCGATTAGTGGAACAACTTCTGAAAACCCTAAATGCCCGCGAGGCGACAGTTGACGCGAAGACGGGACGAATTGCGTTAGCATTAGATTTCTTTTTTCTGGATACCGGCAGAAACGTATCGGTAGAATGTCGCGACCGACACACCCATTCGTTCCGCAATCGCCTTGAAAGAATAATCCCCCTGCTGAAACAGAGCTTCGGCTTGAACTATAGCCGCCCGATCCATGGCTTTCGGTCGCCCGCCTCGCCGTGCTTTTTTTCGAGCATTATCCGGACCCGCAAGAGTACGCTCGCGGATCAGATCGCGCTCAAATTCGGCGATGGCGGAAAAGATATGAAACGTAAGCCGCCCACCCGGTGATGATGTGTCAATGTTTCCAGTGAGTGAGCGAGGCTAACCCGGCACGAAATTCTACAACGGACTTTCCGATCGACACGGCTATTATAGCATCCTTCCAATAAGCCCGACCGAAAGCGAGACCGTCTCTGTGCTCGACGGCTGTTCGACCACGACACCATTTTGGAGATTGAGGAGCTGTTCAGGGATACTGGCGATGCCAGCGACCATGTCTTTGCACTGTTCTGCCTGATCGGTAAGCGCTTTGCCCCGCCCCTGCGCAACATCAAGGACCGTAAATTCCATACCTTCGAAAAGGCGATGCCTATCCTCACTGGCAAAACATATAGGCGCACCGAGCAAAACCGCGCTTATCATGGAGCATTGGATGAGCTGCTGCGCCTTGCGGCCTCAATCATGACGCGTGTCGCCGCACCATCGACGATCCTCAACTGGTGTTCGTCATCGAAATCCAGCGATTTAAAATTGCAGTCTTGCAATGCGCCGTGTCATTATCCGACGATCACGAACAACTGCGCGTGATCGTCGGAGGACGCAGTCCCTACACTGCTCAGCGTTTTTCAGCCCCAGAACACTGCCCCGGATGCTGATCGATATAACATCACCGGCTGCATTATTCTTCCGTTCTTTCCCTAGGTAGACGCTATGGTTATCGCCTGCCCGACTGAACTTGCGGTTTTTTCGTTCTCATCCTTGTATTCGAGAAGGTCTCCTGGTTGGCAATCGAGACATTTACAAATAGCCTCGAGGGTGCTGAACCGGATTGCTTTTACCTTTCCCGATTTCAAAAGCGAAAGATTGACTTCGGTAATGCCGATGCATTTTGCGAGCTCATTGGAACGCATCTTGCGCTTTGCGAGCATTACATCCAGTCGGATTACAATCGCCATCTCATCAAACCGTCAACGACCACTCGTCATTCATCTGGCGTGCTTCGTCCATCGCACGGGCGATCGCCAGAAGAATAAAGCCGAGAAAGGCCGTGATGAGTGTAGAGGAGTTGAAACCTACATTGAGGACAAGTATGTCTTCATATGCGAAAAGAAGAGAAAAAAGTGGCGTCGCAATTAAATCAAAAACGGCATAGAATATAAACCCCATTCCTGCATCCCGAAGGGTAAGAACATTTTCACGCGAGAACAGAATGCCTCGCGCATATAGCGAGAATAGTCTTCCCAGGCGAACAATTGAAAATATAATAGGGGCAATAGCTGCCAATGATATAAAGAAGCCGACAACCCGTTGATCGACTGAAATTTCGTGCACGTTTAAATTTGCGTTGCTCCATGACGCGAGCAGCGTTTCGGAATTTGCTGTCATCCAGAATGAAAATAGAACGATAGGAAGAGCAGTAGCGAAAAATGCACAGAGCATATGTAGTCTCTGACCGGTTATAATGAGAGGGGCGCTAAGCATGGCATTATCCTTCTATTGAAAAATTATTATTATGCATAAAACAATTATCGATTATCAATAATATTTCCCCTTGTCAATCACACGAAATCGGAATTGACTGGATTTCGCGGTGCGGCATCAAAAGCATATCTGTTCGTCTAGAACCCGGAAGCCAATATTTACGGTACACTGGCTGCACATACCCGGATGTAGCACGTCTAGTGGATATTTCTGCGCATAAGCTTATAAGCTACCAGGACCGGGTGTTATGAACCCTTGGAACCGATTTGGACCTGATCTGTGAACGAACCATACTGGCCCGTGGCGTGTGAAAGCCGCAATTCAGAGGCCTGGCAAATGACCGCAACTGATCGCAGGCATATAATTTCAAAAAACTTCTTGCATAAACGGGGCATCCACACATGACACCAGATAAGCGGCAGCCCCATGGTCAGTGACTGAAATCAGAAGCCGAGGAATGGGCTGCGCAGTCTTGCGAATGTATAATCTTTTCAAGGCACGTGGTGAAAGCCAAGAAAAGACTTGGCCTGCGACTGTCGTTACAGGCACATCCACTGCGTGCCAAATGGCCAGTCCTGACATTCATCGATACATTCGCCATGGGTTTTGGTGACTTCGCATATCGAGGACAGATTGCTGATTCCTGACGTGTCGGACATTTCGGCCCGTGCGTTCGATATGCAGCATGCACCGAGCATTGCGAGCAAAATGACAGTTTTGTTCATAATTCACCTTTGGTGTCTTTCAGAGAAAAGCGATCTATGATTTTCCAAAACGCACTTTCCGGCAATGCCAAAAATCGACGGGCACAATTACCGGTGGAACCAACTGCCTACGCTTGCGATTACAGCAAAAAACGATTCCAGCAAAAGTGGAACCCGTGCCAATAGCAAAAGCTCCTCTGCTGCTGAAGGCAATCGAATTCCGGTTGGGTGGTAGCTGGGTGGGTACGCTGGTAGAGCGCCTGGAAGTTTGGCGGTCAGAACAACTTGTGGCCTTGTGCTGTAGCTGCAGACGCCTTGCGCAAGTTTGCCGGAGCAGCTATCGGGTACGTACCGAAAACGGATTCGTCGCCGGTGCCAACAAGGAATTGACAAGGCTATTCATGACGCCAACAATGCGGCTGGACGAGCGGCCAGTGGATACGGTAGCGAACCAAGTTAGTATCGTACAATATGTTAAAAGATTGAAATATTACTGGGATTTCAGGTTAGATGTTAGCATGAAGTCGCAGGCAACTTGGAATGCCCTCAGACTATTATGAGAAAATTATAAAATATAACTATCAAAAACTTTTCGAAAAGTATGGCTCAATAATAAAAAACCAGTTTTAATGCAGATTTTTTCGAAAAATGTTAGCTTTTTTGGAAATTTAATTTCATTAAAATTGACGCTTACGAGAGTCTGCAAAAATTTTATATTTGACAAATTCAGCAATAATACGGGAAGTTTAATAAAAATTTTCTTATTCTTTTTCTTTTTTGTTGTGCAATTTTGTAATTTATATTTTCCATTCTTGGGAAAGATTTATTTTGTGGTTTTTTAATTAATGAACATGAATTTATTACTTTTCCGCAAGGAAACGGTCGAAGCGAGACGCGATGTTTGGCTTGGCAGCTCCCGTCTGAGCCCGCCGGTTTCGGTTCAGCTTGCTGCTGTCATTAGCTGCTTGATACTCGCGCAAATTATCGCGGTTCTCACGTTTGGTCAATATACGCGCCGTGTTCGCGTTTACGGCGCTGTGGTGCTGGGAACGGATACGACGACAAACCTTGGAGAAACAGAGGCCTTCGTTAAAGAAAAACTGCAACGCAGAATTGACGAGTTTGGTGAAGCGATCAGGCAGCGGGTGCAACTAGATCAGGTTGATAAACATTCTCTAGCCGAACGCAAAGCTGCTATTGAGCGAGAGATCGAGCGCGTTGATGCGCAGATTGAACAGACAAGTGCTTCTATTTCGGTGCTGCAACCACGTGCCGACAAATATCGCAAGCTGGTTGATCGGGGCATTACATTGGAACGCAGTTTCGATACTGCTGAGCAAAATTACATGCAAAGCCGCCAACAGCTTGAAGCATTGCGCAGACAGCGCGTGCAGCTTGACGGCATGACATCGGAGATTGGCTCTAAACTCGCAGGATTTGATGCGTCTGCAGCCATTAAGCTTGGAGAAATACACCAGCAGATATCGATACTGAAAGAGCAATTAGCGCAAGTAGAAGCGCGCCGGGCCGTTGTGGTTTCTGCTCTTGCAAGTGGCACGGTTGCAGCTGTAATGGCGCATTCCGGTCAGTTGGTCGCAGCCGGTTCATCCCTCGTATCGATTTTGCCGACCGGTGAAACCATGGAAGTTCATCTACTTGCCGATAGCAACGCGATTGGTTTTATACGGGAAGGTGCGCGCATACTATTGCGCTATACGGCCTTCCCCTATCAGAAATTCGGCCAGTATGGCGGACAGATTACCAAAGTATCGCGTGTGATGCTGCGACAAGCAGAAATGGACGCTGACGCACTTGCCGCTCAACCGCAGGCCTCGGCCGCTTCATACCGAATTACAGTCCGGCCGGATCAGAATAATGTTCTGGCTTATGGAAAAGCCGAGCCATTGCGAGTTGGCATGAGCGTTGAAGCGGATTTGCTGTTGGATAAACGCCCACTTTATCAATGGCTGTTAGAACCGCTTTACAGTTTGCGCGGCTGGACGGCGGATCAAGTCGCGGAAAACCCGTGA
>NZ_JBQEPD010000081.1:0-5535 GCF_052045675.1 Brucella sp. 22210 | reverse complement strand
GCGCGACGGTCAGTCTGGTCGCCCGTCGTCATGGCATTGCGCCTAACCAGCTGTTCGCGTGGCGCAAGCTTGCATCGCAGGGTGCCTTGGTTGCCACCGCAGCCGAAGAGGAGGTTGTCCCTGCCTCGGAATACCGGGCGCTTCAGGCTCAGGTGAAGGAATTACAGCGCCTTCTGGGCAAGAAGACGATGGAAGGGGAAATTCTCAAGGAGGCCCTCGAAATCGCCAACGGCCCAAAAAAACGACTGCTGCACTCAATCTCGCTGCCGAAGGACGTTTTGCGATGAAGGCGCTATGCGAGACGTTAGGCGTTGCCCGGTCGAATATCGCTGCACGCGCCACAGGCACCCTTTCCAGAGCCCGAGGGAGACCTCCGCTTCCCGACGCTGATCTGGTTGCTCAGATCAAGGCGGTCATTGAAGAAATGTCGACCTATGGTTATCGGCGCGTTCATGCCATTCTGCGGCGCAAGGCCCGTGAACAGGGGCGTTCATGGCCGAACGCCAAACGTGTTTATCGCGTGATGAAGCGGCATGATCTGCTCCTTCAGCGCCATACCGGAGCTGCCGGTGAACGCAGACACGACGGGCAAGTCACCGTCGAGCGCTCCAATACCAGATGGTGCTCCGATGGCTTCGAGATCACGTGCGACAACAAGGAAAAGGTCCGCGTTGCATTTGCGCTCGACTGCTGTGATCGGGAAGCAATCGCTCATGTGGCCACGACAGAAGGCATCAAGAGCGAAGATGTACAGGACCTTGTCATCACGGCGGTAGAAAACCGCTTCGGGCGCATCAATATGCTGGCAGAGCCCATCCAGTGGCTTACCGACAATGGTTCATGCTTCATTGCGAAAAACACCGCGTCCCTGCTCCGGGATATCGGTATGGAACAGTGCAGAACACCAGTGCGCAGCCCGCAGTCAAATGGAATGGCTGAGGCTTTCGTCAAAACATTCAAGCGCGATTATGTCCGGATCAACCCGACGCCGGACGCCGAAACTGTCATGGCTCAACTGCCATCATGGTTCGAGCACTATAACAATCTTCACCCGCACAAGGCTTTAGGATATCAATCTCCACGAGAGTTCCTGAGCCGAAATGCTCAATCCTGAAAATGTCCGGTTTTTAAGGGGCAACTCCATGTTCATGCCCATATTGTTCCCCCGCCCTTTTTCAAAAGGCTATTTGACGTCACTGCAATAAGCAGACCACCTTTATCTTTTATTTATCAGCGCGACAGGGAAATTTATCTACGTTTTCTATTAAGTCAATCATGATGATTGTGTCATTACGTTCTAATGCAATTCTCAATTTTGGAATTCCAAAAGTATTCGCACAGGCGGTGTGCTGTCCGCGTTGTTGCTCTCAAATCATGCTAGCATCGGTTTCGAAATTCTGATCATGATAAAATTCCTTAAAACTTGCCACTCGTCATGGTAGTTTTGAGGATTGCCAGGCGGGGTAGGGATGATCGGCTGGTAATTTCCATGATGACTGCGCGGGCATAATATTTCCTTCGGAGACATGGTGAGCGTCAGCATAGGTCCGCCATTATCCGCGAACGCTTCAGGCTTGCTCCAGCAAGGGGCGGCAGTAATTCTTTCAGGGTTTCCTCGGAAATCAGAAGAGCGGGCGCGCGCCAGATAGATCCGGCTACGTGCAGGCGAAACGGGATCTGGCCTCAATGGCTTGAACGTTATCCTTACGCACATAAACATACCCCAGGTCTTGCGTTGTGGATCGTAGCATGACGAATTCCATGTCGGTCTCCTCGGGTTCACGAGCATAGTCCTGATTTCGCTTGATCGTGTTTTTTGGCTCATTGGGGCTCCAGACAGCAAGCCGTTTCAGGAAATTGAAGTGCATGCCCTGGAGATTGGAACTAATGAGAGCGAAGGGGGCGCAGAGCTGTGCGCAAGCCGTCTTTTCAAAAAACTCCTGCATCAGAAGCGAGTTGGAAAACGCTCCGGGACGGAGATGGAGCGTTTTCCAGCCTATTCGCAGTCCTACTTTTGACGCACCGAACATAGAGCATAATGCATGTTATAACCGCATCATGGTAAGAGTATCAGCGTCTTCTTAAGCAGGTTTTTCTGATGTGCCTGATGTTCATGTCATCAATGAGGTTGTCTGCTTCTTCAAAATCCAATCTGGAACAAATCGCACCGTTTTCTTCGGCAATACGCCCCGTAAATTTATCATAAATGATCCAGGTGCCATCATTTGCATCAAGCAGATTGTAGCGGAACTCAGCCATTGTTGTGCTCCTTCATCCTGTAGAACGAGGTTAACAAATCGGCGTTTCCGGGAAAACCCAAGAAATAGTCGGCGAGAGAGTAAGGGCTGTTTTGTTGACTTGCGAAAAAAGCCTCGAACAAGGAGGTCTTGTTCGAGGCTTGGAATTGACGCAATCTGATAAAGTTGAGAGAACTTTATAGGCCGTACAATACAGGATAGTTTTTGAAACGCATCACCCAACAATTAGGGTAAATGATACGAAAAACGGCAGGAATCAGGCTCTAACATCGGTTTCGAAATTCTGGTCATTATGAAAATCCTTAAAACCAGGCACTGGTCATGAGAGTTTTTGGGATAGCCAGCCGAGGCATAAGGGAGCGCCGGGTGGGGATGCCCGCAGTAATCATCATCGGACCGAAACCAAAGTTGATTGGTCCCCTTATAAATAGGGATAGTATCGGTTTCAAATAGTGAGCCATTATAAACCTCCGCAAAACTTGGTCGTGCGAGTTTGGGGGACAGCCAGTCGGAGTAACGCCTATTCCGGCTGGCGCTAGCTGGATTGTTTCAAGTTTGACGACATCCCCAGCCTGTGTATGGGAGACGTCAGGTTCGGGGATAGCCAGTCGAGGTGGACAGCACCTCGGCTGGCAATGTTCATGATGGCTGCGTGTGTGCGACAAAATCGCTGCTACAACTGCGCTGTCATCTGCATTAAAAAATAATCGCGTGCGGCGCTCTGGTTGTTCTCTGCCTAAGCTCGACTATCCGGTTTGAGACCGGAATTTGTGGTGCCGCGCGCACCCGAGCCAGGCTAACAGGTCGTTCCGCAAACGTTCACCAATCAGAACCTGTCCTGAAAACCATTTTGCTGTGGACGTGCTTCCACCGGTCGGTGGAACTTGGGCTTCTCCTTCTTCGTTCTTCCTGTCAGGCGACTGCCTATGAAGTTTCCCGCGTCCAGCGGAACTCGGTGCCGTCACTCATCATACGATGCATGATCACCGCCAGTCTGCGGGCGAGAGCGGCAATGGCCTTGCGCATACCGCGCCGTTTGGCGACGTTCATCGCCCAAGCCTTCAGCCATAACCATTTCATCACGCGCGTCAGCAATACTTGAGCCGCTTCATAAAGTAATGCTCGCATCATAGCGTCTCCGCATAGTGAAACCCGCCCGATACGTTTGCTTTCTCCCGACTCGTTGAGCCTTGGTGTCAGCCCCGATATCTCGGCCGGGCCTTCAGGAACGCTTTGATGTGGCGTGTTTCTATGCAAATCACCGGAAGGCCTGCTCTAGCAATGCCCTCGAACAGCCATTGCGACAGCGGGTCGACCTTGAGGCCAGACTACTATCACAAAGGCCCTTCGAGGGGCAGCACAGCTCAGTTGGAACGAAGGGCCGCCTATTGGCAAAATGCCTTCCACTTTTGCGGAGAAAGTCCAAAGCGTCGACATTCGACACTGGGCCACCTTGGCCCGATGGGCTTTGAAAACGAGGTCGGATTAGTTTAATTCAGTGTCCGAAAAACCGGCGGCAGGCCAGTCAATACCTGACCAATCGCGTAAAACGCCAGCCGAGATCATCCCTACCCCGGCTGGCACTCCCCAAAACCCTCATGACCAATACCAGGTTTTAAGGAGTTTCAGATGACCAGAATTTTGAAACCGATACCAGCCCTTTTGATGTGCCATCGTTTAAGCTGCATCCGTTGAAAAGTAATCTGGCAGGCCACCTGGACCAGTCCCACCCCCGTTTTTGGGCGGCCAGTACGGTACTAAGCCTAGACAGTCCGAAGATTTTGGGCCGCCGTTTTGCCGGTACGTCGATCCGACCCGACTTCAAAGGCTATTTTCTCTCCCTCAGCCAGGCCGGGAAGTCCTGAGCGCTCTACCGCAGAAACATGCACGAATACGTCTGGCCCACCAGCTTCCGGCGTAATGAAACCAAAGCCGCGCGCGTGATCAAAAAACTTAACAGTCCCAATAGTCATTTAATATCCCTCTTCCAGAATGATACTTCAAGCATGTCGCAGATCAGGTGTGCAACATGATCGAGATCCGGCTTTGCTCGATTATCTCATTAGCATAACCGTATAATATACAAACACGTTCAAATTTAAATGACAATCCCCATGGGCACCCGCGCCTCCGGTGGAGTTGCCCCTTAAAAACCGGACATTTTCAGGATTGAGCATTTCGGCTCAGGAACTCTCGTGGAGATTGATATCCTAAAGCCTTGTGCGGGTGAAGATTGTTATAGTGCTCGAACCATGATGGCAGTTGAGCCATGACAGTTTCGGCGTCCGGCGTCGGGTTGATCCGGACATAATCGCGCTTGAATGTTTTGACGAAAGCCTCAGCCATTCCATTTGACTGCGGGCTGCGCACTGGTGTTCTGCACTGTTCCATACCGATATCCCGGAGCAGGGACGCGGTGTTTTTCGCAATGAAGCATGAACCATTGTCGGTAAGCCACTGGATGGGCTCTGCCAGCATATTGATGCGCCCGAAGCGGTTTTCTACCGCCGTGATGACAAGGTCCTGTACATCTTCGCTCTTGATGCCTTCTGTCGTGGCCACATGAGCGATTGCTTCCCGATCACAGCAGTCGAGCGCAAATGCAACGCGGACCTTTTCCTTGTTGTCGCACGTGATCTCGAAGCCATCGGAGCACCATCTGGTATTGGAGCGCTCGACGGTGACTTGCCCGTCGTGTCTGCGTTCACCGGCAGCTCCGGTATGGCGCTGAAGGAGCAGATCATGCCGCTTCATCACGCGATAAACACGTTTGGCGTTCGGCCATGAACGCCCCTGTTCACGGGCCTTGCGCCGCAGAATGGCATGAACGCGCCGATAACCATAGGTCGACATTTCTTCAATGACCGCCTTGATCTGAGCAACCAGATCAGCGTCGGGAAGCGGAGGTCTCCCTCGGGCTCTGGAAAGGGTGCCTGTGGCGCGTGCAGCGATATTCGACCGGGCAACGCCTAACGTCTCGCATAGCGCCTTCATCGCAAAACGTCCTTCGGCAGCGAGATTGAGTGCAGCAGTCGTTTTTTTGGGCCGTTGGCGATTTCGAGGGCCTCCTTGAGAATTTCCCCTTCCATCGTCTTCTTGCCCAGAAGGCGCTGTAATTCCTTCACCTGAGCCTGAAGCGCCCGGTATTCCGAGGCAGGGACAACCTCCTCTTCGGCTGCGGTGGCAACCAAGGCACCCTGCGATGCAAGCTTGCGCCACGCGAACAGCTGGTTAGGCGCAATGCCATGACGACGGGCGACCAGACTGACCGTCGCGC
>NZ_JBQEPD010000080.1:0-5949 GCF_052045675.1 Brucella sp. 22210 | reverse complement strand
GTTCATAGCGGTGACGTGACATCAAAGACCTCCAAATCCTAGGCCTTTGAATCACTAATACATTCAAATAGCTAGCCTATTTATGAGTGCACAGCCTAGGGAACGGTTTCGAGGTCAGTTTCGCGAAACTCGTTATCCGTCGCCAGGATCGGCACACGATAGTATTTCGCGCACGCATAATGAATGCAGTCTGCCAGATTCAGACCACGACGGCCATTCCGATAGGTATTGGCCGCGTGGAGTGAAAGCGTCGTGGTTCGCCTTGCCGGCGGTAGGTCGCGAAGCTCGATGGCGCGGGCGACTAGAAACTCCATGATAATCGGCTCAATCTGATCGATTGGAAGATCGAACTTTTCTGGTCGGGATAAGGCGAGGGCGGTTTCCAGAATTGCGAGCGGTGATGTAAAGCGCTTCTTGGCAATCATGATCGCAGTGGAAACGCGTTCGGCTTCAGGTTCGTCGGACAAAACAGCGACGAGGGCGCAGGCATCAATAAACATGCCGCTTACGATTCCCACATTTCGTCATAGGCTTCCTTCGGTAGAGGCTCTTTTGCTGCTTTTTTGTCTGCAACATGATATTTTTCTCGCAGTCGCGCCGCAGTTTGGACCGGAGTTTCGACGTTCAGACGGCGCTCGATCGCTTCGCGCATGGCAATGACGATCGCGTCAGAAATGCTTACATTTTCGATCTTTGCGAACTTGCGCGTCAACTGGTCCGCGGTTTCGTTTGTGACATTGATTGCCATGGCTGGCGCTCCATGTAGATAAATCTACACTTTAATGTAGATGCTTTTCTCTACATTCGCAACGGGGAAACGGTCGTGCGGGAGAAACGCACGACCGGCCTACGGCTTATTCAGCTGCTTGGGAAAATTCCGCTTCATCGTCGGCGTATCCGGTTTCGTCGTCCATGGTTTCGGCTGTGGCTTCCGCTGCGATCCGAACGGGGACAGGGAGCCATCCACTACCCGAAATAAGGCGCTCTGCGATAAAAACCGCTTCGCCTTTCTTCTTGGCGGCACGGACTGACAATTCCGCCTCTTTGCCCTTGGTTTCGGCCACTGCCAGTTCAATTGTCGTCCGGTTGACGTGATTGAAATAGTTGTTAGCGGTCGGCTCGAATCAGTCGGACATATCAACATCAAGCGCGTGGGCCAGTTGGTAAGGCTAGCAGCGAAAAAGCATGTCCCGTGGCTGCTCTCGCAACCAATCGAACAGATCGTCCGGATTGCCGGGAAGAATATCGCGATAACGATGCGAAGGTCGTTGAAGGCCGACAAGCACGTGCAGTTTGATCTTTCTGCCGTAATATCCGCGTCCGTTTAATGAGCGTTTTGCGGACGTTGTGACGTATTGTCATTGCGTGTACAATGGCAATACGTGCTGGCCCGACATGAGTCGAGGACAGTCGCACTCTAGTTCACTCAGGAGTACCCGGCCATGAGCAAAGAAGCATCCATGACCATCCGTATCGAGTCGCAGTTGCGGCAGTCGTTTAACGAAGCGACCGAGCTGGAGCGCCGGCCCGCTGCGCAAGTCATGCGCGAACTGATGTATGACTACGTTGAGCGGGTGCGAAGCAAGGCGGCTGGAGTGCGGAGAATCGACGCACACGAAAGCGCGGCTCGGCGTGCTGACATCGAGGCGGGCATCGCTTCGGTGTCCCTTGAAGGCTTTGCGGTGCCGGATGCCTACAGGGCCGAGGCCGACCGATTCATTCGAGGCGAATTGACATTCGAGAAGCTTGGCGAGGAGGTCGAGCAGCTCATCCAGGACCGGCTCGCGCGAGGCCGGTGAGCTATGAGCGATAACGCTGATCGTGAATACATCGAAGGGCTGTACGGTAGCTACCGTATAGCCGAGCTTCGACGTGATCCAGTCCAAGGTAAGTTCGATACTGCGCATTTGAAGGAAGTGCATCGGCGGATTTTTCAAGACCTCCCTCGCTTTGGCTTCGCCGAAGTGAAGCCGGGCGAGTATCGCGATCCTCCCACAGAAGGCCGCGATTGGTACAAGGCTCGCAAGCTCAAAGGTCTCGACGCGATGTCGTTCGTCTCCTATTCGCGCATGGACAAGAAGGCCCAGGCGCAAATCGACAAAACACTGGCCGATGTCGATCCGAAGGCTCTTGGAGCGCTGAAGACCGACGCTTTCACTCAACAGCTCGCCGACCTTTACACCAAGCTCGACCACCTGCACCCGTTCGGCGACGGGAATAGCCGGACCCTTCGGGCATTCACCCACCAACTCGCACAGGGTTCCGGTTACCAGCTCGATTGGGAGCGTTTCTCTAAATCAGAGGCCGGTCGAAACGTCCTCTATGTTGCACGCGATCTCAGCGTCAACCGGCTTAGCCTGCCGCATATCAACGATGATGGAATTCGCCGGGATGTGGTCCTGACCCTTGATTGTTTCGAGGGAAGTCGCGACCTCCCCGACTTGCTTCGTGATGCGGTCAGACCGTTGCGAGCTATCGCCTTCGAGCAGTTGCCCGAAGCCGATGCGCGCAAGAAGTACCCCGAGCTGGGCCTGTCATTTGACGCCATGCGCAAATCGGTCGAATATAGCATGACCAAATTTCCTGACAGCCTGAAAGCTCGCCAGAGCTTTCAGGAGAACGTGCGCGGAGCGATCCTTGAACGTCTCAACGCGGGCGAAGGGATGGATAGCAAATGAACAGACACATGCTGGCCGCCGGCATGCAAGGCATCGACCACACGACCGGTATAGGTGGTGTTCCAGTGAATGATGGTGGTAACTATTAGGTTGAGGGCGGATGCCCGGATCGAAAGATTTTCCTGGCTGCGATCACGGAAGCGGCCGAGGCAATGGAGATTGACGGCCCGCACGAGGCTGTTGCGACTTTCCCCTTTGTTCAGCTCCGCCGTTGTCTGCAACCGACAGCTTGTGCTCGCGGTCGATCACTGCTTTCCGCCTAGCAATCCCGCCTTGCCGAGCGCCCCGGATAAACAGATCCTATGACTAGAGCCGGCGGCGAACGGGCGATTCGAAGGAGCGGTTCTCATAACGGAACGCTGGATTATGGCCTGTCTTCGCGATCAAACCTTCATCTCATTGGAAGATCTGAACGTTGCCATTGCCTATCTGCTGGAGGACCTCAGCAACCGTCCTATGCGCCATATTGCTATTTCCCGGCGCGAATTCTTCGAAGAGGTCGAGCGTCAGGCATTTGCTCCATCGCCGCCGACAGAGTTCGAATGTGCGGAGTGGAAATCGGCAAAGGTTCATCCCGACTACCATATCGATGTGGAGAAGACCTTTTACACTGCTCCGCACAGCCTGACGGGCAGAACAGTCACTGTGCGCCTGACGCATCGCGTGGTCGAGATATTCTACAACCGCAAGCGCGTTGCATTGCATCGCCGCAGCTCGGAGCGAAACGGGCACGCTACCGTGAAAGTGCATATGGACGGTTCGAATTACTGGTAAATCGTAAGCGCTGTCCTGACCCCACCTTCCGGATCATCGCTTGATCATTGATGTTCAACCTCGAAAGAGGGCTAGGACATATGTCGATTTCAGAACTTACGCTTAAATCCAAGGATGAGCCGATACGCCGGTTTGAGGTGTTCACAGGCAATGGCCGTCGTCGCGAATGGAGCGACGATCAGAAGGCGCAGATCATTGCGGAGAGTTGCGAGCCTGGCGTCACGGTGTGCTCTGTGGCGCGGCGGCATGGATTGACGCCGCAGCAGTTGTTCACATGGCGACGGCTCGCCCGAAAGCCGCTTGATGTGTTGTCGGTGCCGGAGCAAGCACCAATGTTTGCACCAGCAGTCGTCGTGTCGCCCGAGAATTCGGAACCGAAGAGGGCGCGGCAAGCACGTTTGCCAAGAAGAACTTCTCCGGAGGCGGCCATTGAATTGCGGATTGATGGAGCCTGGCTGCGTATTGCCTCTGGCACCGATGCTGCAACCATTGCCGCCGTCATCCAGGCGTTGAAGGCTCAGTCGTGATTGGCCCGTCCGGTGCGGTAAAAGTGATGATCGCCACCAAGCCTGTCGACTTCCGCAAAGGTGCTGAAGGATTGGCGGCATTGGTAAAGGCCCAGATGGGTGCCGACCCGTTCTCGGGCACGATCTACGTATTCCGGGCCAAACGAACGGACCGGATCAAGCTGATCTTCTGGGACGGCAGCGGCGTGTGCCTGGTCGCCAAGCGGATCGAGGATGGCGAGTTCCATTGGCCTCGAATGCAAGACGGTGTGATGCATCTGACGGCCGCCCAGTTCTCGGCTCTGTTCGAAGGATTGGACTGGAAACGCGTGCATGCGCCGAGCGAAACGCGCACGCCGATAAAGGCCGGATAACGGGCGCGACCAATTGAATCAGAGCCATTCAGCGTCTCGCTCCGAGCGGCAAAATATGCTGTTCTCGATCCATGACGATGACGGCAGACGAGCTTCCGGATGACCTGAACGCGCTGAAAGCAATGGTGCTTTCGCGTGAGGCGGAGAATGCCCGCCTGCGGCAGATCATCAAGGAATTACAGCGTCACCGCTTTGGTCGACGGGCAGAGACGCTTCCAGAGGACCAGCTTCTGCTTGGGCTTGAAGAGGCCGAACAGATCGAGGCTGCCGGGCTGGAAGAGAAGGAACAAGGCTCGACTGCTCTGCGCCAGGCGCAGGTCGCTAAACGGCGTACGAACCGGGGTTCACTGCCAGCGCATCTGCCGCGCGTCGAGATCGTGGTCGATATCGATAACCATGCCTGCCCCTGCTGCCGCAACGACCTGCATCGGATCGGCGAGGATGTCAGCGAGAAGCTCGATCTTGTGCCCGCCCAATTCCGGGTGCTCGTGCTGCGCCGCCCGAAGTATGCCTGCCGGGCCTGTGAAGAAGTCGTTGTCCAGGCTCCGGCCCCGGCAAGGCTGATCGAGGGCGGCATCCCGACAGAGGCAACCGTCGCCCAGGTGCTGGTATCTAAATATGCTGACCACCTGCCGCTGTATCGCCAGGCGCAAATCTACAAGCGTCAGGGCATCGACCTCGACCGTTCGACGCTCGCCGACTGGGTCGGTCGCGCCGCCTGGCATCTACGCCCGGTCCATCAGCGGCTGCTCGATCATCTGAAGTCATCGTCCAAGCTCTTCGCCGACGAGACGACGGCCCCGGTGCTCGATCCGGGACGTGGCAAAACCAAGACCGGCCAGCTTTGGGCTTATGCACGAGATGACCGGCCGTGGCAGGGCGATGACCCGCCCGGTGTCACCTATGTCTATGCGCCAGATCGCAAAGGCGAACGACCGATGGCCCATCTCGACGGCTTCGTCGGCATCCTGCAGGTAGACGGCTACAGTGGATATCGCCCGCTCGCGGCAAAGAACACCGTGTCGCTGGCCTTCTGCTGGTCCCACGTTCGACGCCGCTTCTATGAGCTTGCTGCCGCTGGTCCGGCACCCATCGCCAGCGAGGCGCTGCGACGCATCGGCGAACTTTACAGGATCGAAGAAGAGATACGTGGCCGGCCCCACGAGGAGCGTCGTGTCGCCCGTCAGGAAAAAAGTCGTCCGATTACCGACAGCCTCGCTCCCTGGCTGCGTGAACAACTCGGCTACATCAGCCAGAAGACAAAACTCGCCGAAGCAATCCGCTATGCCTTGTCACGCTGGGACGGCTTGACCCGCTTCATCGACGATGGCCGGATCGAGATCGATTCCAACGTCGTCGAACGGTCAATCAGGCCAATTGCCCTCAATCGCAAAAATGCGCTATTTGCCGGTTCTGACGCCGGGGCCGAACACTGGGCGACTATCGCCTCGCTCATCGAGACGGCAAAGCTCAACAATGTCGAGCCACTGGCCTATCTCTCAGACGTCCTCACCAAGATCGTCAACAATCATCCAAATAGCCAGATCGACGACCTGCTGCCTTGGGCCTATGCCGCAACGCACGATCTCAAAGCCGTGGCCTGAAAACAGCGCTTAC
>NZ_JBQEPD010000079.1:0-5963 GCF_052045675.1 Brucella sp. 22210 | reverse complement strand
AGTTCATAGCGGTGACGTGACATCAAAGACCTCCAAATCCTAGGCCTTTGAATCACTAATACATTCAAATAACTAGCCTATTTATGAGTGCACAGCCTAGAGCAGATCCTGCTCACCCCGGTCATATCCGGCGGCCTTGAAGTGGCTGGCGCATTCTGCCGGTGTGGAGTGGGGAATTAAGGCGCCTGCGGGTCGCGGAGTGCATCGATCTCGCGCTCTGCCCGGCCTCGCAACATGGCCTTCAGTTTGGAGAGTGCGTTCTCCTTATGGCTGCGGTCAGATTGATTGCGAGCTTACGGAATAGTCGCTACAATAAGGTGGTTATGGTCTGAGGCTGTGCTATAGACCAACTTATCTATGTCGTGATGCAACGTCATAGCCGCCCGGTCAATTTTCAGATAGGCTCCGCTGAAAACAGGGTATTATTTTAATCCTTTTACTTGAAAGTCTCGTGATGCCTTTTGGTCGTTGCTGTAGCAAGTCCTCGTCTCAGCGTGATGAGGTGGATATTAAACCAACGCTGCGAAATCTTTTGGATCGTGCCTCGGATCCGAGAAATACGAGTGTCGCCGCAGTTAATCTGAGCTGGTCTGAATTGACAGCTGCCGCAGCTCCGCAAGCTGCTCCTCGAAATCTATATCGTAGCCACGTCGGGACGCCCAATACGATCCAGAGATCCGGTGTGGTCCGGAAGGGCCCCTGTACGACGGGAGACGAATATTACCGTGACATCATTTCACATACCGCCCGCACCGGCGGCAGTAGCGGAGCAATTTTGTCGCTTGCATCCGAGACAACGGTAGCCAACAGGTTTGCGACTGGAGCTACATCTCTGGTGACCATAAGAACAGATCAGGATCCCTTTAATTACCAACCGATCGCAAAAATTATCCATGACCATGGGGATAGGCTGATTCAAGAAAAGAAGATACAGCCAGCGACAGTTCTCGGCGCCTTAAGAAATATAGACTTGTATGGAGAAAACGAGTACTTCTATGTTGGTGGGCTGGGTAATATTCCCCCAAATCATATTGAGAATGTCACGAAAAGCTATCCCGGCGGACCATTTGGGACCGACAATGACGGATGGTTTCAAGACGTTCAGGTCAATCGTCGTTGACCTGTCGGTGCTCCAGACGATTCGCACCGGTAAACCCGAAATGCCTTACGGCGCCATGAATATCTTGAAAAACAGGGCGGCGTTCTACCTTGGTGACCAACTGTGAAGCGAGCAGAAAATCAGGAGTTGGTGAAACGGTATTTATCCTGCTTTTAATGCGGGCGATTTCCTCCCCCATGAGCAAAATCATGGCTGAAGCACAAATTCTGATAGTCGGAAAATGCTGAAGTCGCCCGGTACCGCTCCGGCTCGTGGCATATTCCCTATAGATGCCTGGTGCACTCATGTAACAGGTACTAAAGTGGTTCCATTATCCTTGAAGCCTCAATAACTGACCGTCACCACCACCGTATCCGAATAGGTTCCCGGTGGAGGTGTGGTCTGCGGCGCGACACGACCATAAACGGTCAGGCTTTGCGCGGTTCCCGTTCCCGTCCCGGTCACAATCTGTCCGGTGGTGTTACCCCAGGGGATTGATCGCGCGGCATTTGTATAGAGCCCATAGATGACTGCATTGGAGCCAAGCGTCATCCGCCTTTGTGTCGGTGTTGTATTGCTCAAACCACCATTCAGGGAAACACTATAGGGCAGGTTGGTGGTACAGCTTACCGATAGAGCCCCGGTCGCATCCACATTGGATGTCAGAACCCCGTGATTGCCAAAGTTGATAGACGTGGCGGAGACTGTACAGGTGCGATCAACATTGGCCGTCACGTTGAAGGTTGGCTGCGTTGGATTATCCGTCATAGCAGTACAGGCAGGCGCCACAAGCAGATAGCTGGCATAGTTGAAGCGGGTTTGAGCACCCGAGAACGTCGATAAATACGCGCCGCCTGGCGTGGCCGCCTGCCCGGACAGGATACGCCCATAGATCGTACGCGTGGCGGTAGTGGATGTGAGCGGCAGCAAGGTCATGTCGATGGGTGGTGGCGACCCCAATGCCGTGTTGGTAACAGACCCCCAGGGAACCGAACGCGCAGTATCGGAATAAAGCTGATAGGTCAGCGCGTTGGTGCCGCTCAGCATGGTGCGCAAGCCGCCACTTGAGCCGCCGCTGCCCGCATTGATATTGGGGCACACCCGAAGAAAAAGACTGACTGTGAGCGTGTTGGAGCAATTAACACCCAATGTCGCCGTCGTATCAACCGCGCCACCCCCAAGAAGATTGACCGTACCAAAATTGACATTGGTGATGCTGAAGGAACAGGTTTGTGCATGGGCCCAACTTGGTAGAAAAATCAATATATTGAACAACGCGCATGCGACGATGCGATAAAATCTCATTGCGTGCTCCTGCATACGGCGTCCGGAATGGTAACGCGCTCTTCTGTATTGCGTGGCGCGTTGAACGTAATCTGGCATGAGCCCTTTTCGGATTGCGTCACTATCAACGTGTTGGAGTTCTCAATGCCTTCAAGATAGACCTGACCGTCATAACCCACAATGAACTCCTGCGAGCCATTGAGCTGCGCTGTCGATCCCGTCTCGATGTAAGCGCCACTCTCATCGCGCAGAGTGACAAGGGCAGCTCGCGTATCGGCCTTGACGTTGAAGTCCACCACGGAGCCACCCCGATCGCTTGGGCTTACCACTTGTCGAGTTTCACCTACAGTGGCATCAATCGGCAAATTGCTGGGGTCAATGGAAATTACGTTCTTGTCATAGGAACGCAGATTGGGCAGCAGCATCTTGCCGCTCTTGTTGGTTTTGCCCATGGGACGATTTTCGAATTGAACGTCGACATCTGGTGCGCCCACATCCACCACACTGAAAGCATCGTCGATGCGGTTCGAGAGGAACACACCTCCGCCTGCGAGGACAACTGCACCGTCGATCTGTGCGGTGGCGCGAACATTGTCATCATACTTTTCAACACCAGCTTCAATTCTGCCGATCTGGCTACGATAGCTGCCGCTGGCAGCAATGATGTCGCTCTGGCCATAAGAGCCGCGCAACCGCCAGCCAGTGCTTCCCACCTCGGCCTGTTCCGATTTCATCAAGTCGATGGACCCGGTGGTTCCGTTTTCATCAGCCGAAACACTCGTCGATGCCGTGATGTTATGGTCGAACGACCAAGACAATCCAGCATATAATCCAAACGAGCCTTTCTGCTCGAAGTCCGTATAGGCAGACATGAACATGTTGCCTTTCTTACCAAAAGGCCGCGTGGCGGTGACGCCAAGAATCCGCGATTTTTCGGAATCGACAGTTTCGATCTGCGTGTAGGAGAAATTCAGATTCGTTTCATTGAAGATGCGAGGAAGTGAAACGGAAACTTGATCAAGCGCTTTGGCAGGCTTGGCGCTATTGTCCGGAAGCCCGGTCTCGTCTATATCGGCCGTGATCGAGGCGATATCATTGTAATCGCCGAAAGTGCGCTGCGTGCGCACGTAGAATTTGACATCCCAGAGATCGGCTTCAACGCTTGCAGCAATCTGGTAGCCGGTTTGCCCACCGAATTTGCTGGTCGCGCCGGATAAGGTTCCAACGCCGTAAGGCCCGATATTGAAAACGCCGCCAATGCCCGCATTGTAGAAATTCTCGGCACCTTCAACGTGCCCTTCTAAGGTCGTGTTATTGGTGAGACCATAACGCAAGGTGCCGCTTCCCACGATGCGCTCATCATAGTCATTCGATTCCGTGCCGTAATAGCGGCGGGCAAAGCCGGTTTCGGCAGAAAAATCAGCAAACCCCTTAGCCAGCAAATTAGACGAGGCATAGAACGGCGTTTCCGTAACCGTCTCTCGGCCCAGAACATCGCGAACCACCATACGCGCTGTGCCTGCGCCCGTGACCACCGGGAGGTTGGTGACCGTAAATGGACCGGATGCAACATTGCTGGTCGCACGACGTGCGTTATCGATATAAACATCGACCGTTGACGGCACAGCCGCAGACCCCGACAGCTCAGGCATCGGCATAGTAACCAGATCGGGCCGCAATGAAAAATTGCGCCGGATTTGTACGCCGCCCAGACGGGTCGGTCGCGTCCATGAGAGGCCACCCGTAATGAAATCACCGACATTATAGGTCATCAGCGTTTCCTGATCCGAATAGGACCATCTCGTATCGAGACGCGTTGACCCGAAACTGTCGGTGTCGGACGAACTGAGCACCTGCGACGACGACAGGACGCCATAGGGACCGAACAGGCGCCCTTCCATGAGACCAGAAACACCTTCGAACTGCGTCAGATCATACCAATCCTGTCCGCCGCTGGCGCCATAGATCGTATAATTCACCAGCCCGCCGAAATTGCTCTTGGCCTTGGGTTTTTCGTCTTCTTCTTCAGACGTGACTTCCTCGCCAGACTGCGCATCGATGACACGCGCGGCGCGCTTGTTTTCCTGCGCATCGAAACGAACGATCTGGTTCTCCTTGTCATAGGTGACGTTGACCCCGGAGAGCCGGTTCACGTCGATCCATCCGTCATCCCGCATAGCTTCCGTGGCGGGCTTGATCCCGACATTCTTGAGCTGTTCGGGCTCAATCAGAAGTGATCCGTCCGGTGTTTGACGAAACGTAGCGATCAGCGCCGATGATGCGCCATTCACATAGACCTCAAGCTGAAGCTCCAGAGGGGTATCGTCGGAAACAAGCGTCCCCGACGACGTAGGTGGCAATTCCTGCGCCGCAGCTTTCAGACATCCTGTGCAGACCGTTAGAAACGCAATCGTCAAAACCGCAAGATCAACCGCCCCTGACGCTCGCTTGCGCATTTATCGGGCCAGCTTCGCTTTGAGCTGAAATCGTCAGCGAGCCACCACCCCGACTACCACCTGTTCCGGGAATGAACCAAGTTGCACTTGATTGCCCCAGAACATATCCAACAAGGCCTTTTCGCTGTGCGACGGCACGACCGCCTGCACCCTGCAATGCAAGATCGGAAACACGCAGCCGCTTGTTTCCCTTGTTACTAACGGTCACCTGATAACCGCCCGATTGACGCTGGACACTCCATGACGGGTTCGCATCCGGCGTGCCGGGCTGCGAGAAGAAAACCGGAATGGAATGGCGGATCACCAGATTGACCGTGCCGGATCGCCGCTGCGCATTATCGGGAAGTTCATCGACAATCAGCCGATAGCTTTCTTCCGCCTTGACCGGGCTTTTCGTGGTGCGCACGATACGGATGATGTTTTCGCCGCCGGGCTTCAGTTGCGATATGGGCGGACTGACAACAACATCGGTTGCTGCCGTGTAGGTATCAACGCCATTGCTCTGGCTCCAGCGGAATATTCTGGCCTGAACATTGATGGGCCGTTTTGCATCGTTCCAGATGCGAATGTTTGAAGCCGCCGTTGGCGCGCTCAGATCGATGATGACCGGCGAAACGCGCAAGGAAGCCGCATGCGCGGGGACAAGATACAAGCTCGCCAATAACGCCGCGGCAAAAGTGAGAACACGCATTCTACCCTCCGTGACGTTAATAGCTGATCGTGGCGGTTACCGTATCCGTATAGACACCCGCAGCTGGCGTCGACTGCCCTGGAACACGCCCATAGACCGTATAGGCTTGAGCGGCACCAGTGCCTGTCCCGGCGACTGTGTTCGTTCCGACGGTGTTGCCCCAGACTGCGGTGCGGGCCGTCGTTGTGTACAGCGAATATCCAATAGTGGCGCTTGCCGGCCCCGTCATCAAACGGTTTGTGACGGTTGCGCCGGTTCCCGTGCCAGCGCTCAAGCCGATATTGTAAGGTGTCGAATTCGTGCATTGCACGGTTATGGTGCTGGTCGCGTCGACATTCGTCGACAAAACACCATTGGAACCAAAGTCCATGTTGGTTGCAGAATTAATAAGACAAGCTGCAGTAATCGTAATCTGCACATTGAACGTCGTTGT
>NZ_JBQEPD010000078.1:0-6031 GCF_052045675.1 Brucella sp. 22210 | reverse complement strand
AGCCCTCCCCTGCCCTCTTTACGACGGTCGCTCAGACCCGCAATCAGTATGCCACGGCTGGCGGCCTGGATACGTTGGCGCAGACGGGTTCGTCGCTGGCCTTGTACAATACGCTGCTGATGCTGTCGGCCGATGAGGCGCGTGCGGCCTTCGACAGCCTTTCCGGCGAGGCTTATGCTTCCGCCACGGGCGTGCTGATCAACGACAGCCAGTTTATTCGCAATGCAGCCTTTGGTCGTCTGCAACAAGCGTTTGGCGGCGCTCCGGCAACGCCGATCAATGCGCTTTCCTATGCCGGAGCGCAAAGGCCTGTTTCGGCGTCCGTCTCGGCCATCGATGCCGTGGCTCCGGGCAGCATTGCTCCTTCTCAAAATCTCTATACCGCCTGGGGCTATGCCTATGGCGCTTGGACGAGGCAGGATAGCAATAGCAATGCAGGATCGGTAAAATCCTCTGTTGGCGGCTTTGTCACCGGTATCGACGGTACTGTGCTCGACACATGGCGTCTCGGCCTTCTGGCCGGCTACAGCCATTCCAGCTTCGATGGGGATGATCGCGCTTCATCGGGCAGCAGCGATAATTATACCCTCGGCGCCTATGCGGGAACGGAGTGGACGCTCAACAATGGCCATGCCTTGGCATTCCGGTCCGGTCTTGCCTATACATGGCATGATGTCGACATGAACCGTTCTGTCACCTTCCCCGGCTTTGCCGATAATGTGACCGGCGATTATGATGCGGGAAGTTTTCAGCTCTTTGGCGAACTTGGCTATAAGATCCACTATGGCAAAGCTCTGTTCGAGCCTTACGCGGGTCTTGCCTATCTTCACCTGAAGACCGACGGATTTGATGAAACGGGTCAGACTGCTGCCGCCCTTTCGGTTCAGTCAGGCACGACGGATACCAGCTTCTCAACGCTCGGGTTCCGCGCCTCGACAGAGTTTGCTCTGGGCAGCATCACGGCAACGGCACGGACCGACCTTGGCTGGCGCCATGCCTATGGCGACATCACGCCGGTTTCCACCGCGAGCTTCATCGGCTCGAACGCCTTCACAGTCTCTGGGCTTCCGATTGCCGAAGATGCGGCTCTCATCGAAGCAGGGCTTGATTTCAAGCTGACCGACGATGCCACACTCGGCCTGTCCTACAATGGCCAGTTTGCATCCGGCGCCAAACAGAACGGCTTCAATGCGAAACTCAGTGTGAGTTTCTAGCTTCTGAGCGGAAGTGCGAATCTTAAAGTGCGAACGGCAATATTAAGGCCCAAACCGGTCGGTGGCCGTCACAAAAAGCGGGAGCAAAACCCCGACTTTTGAAGTCGGGGTTTAGCGACGACATTCTCTATCCCATCAAGGAAGGACAGTCCGTCGCAAAAGTTAGTCAGATCGTCTGTAACCGCAGGAGGATCATCCAGCCTTCCGCTCGAAAAGGAGCACTGGGTTGCTTCGATAGACCGCGCTCGCAAATTTGTGGAAACCAAAATGCTCAGCGATCCGTAGCGATGCAGAGTTCTGAGGGTCGATCATGCATACTGTACGGTTCGCAATCCGTTGTTCATCAAACCAGTCAAAGGCCATTTGGACTGCTTCCGAGGCAAAGCCTCTTCCTTGATAGCGGCGGTCTATTTTCCACATTGCTTCAGGTGAACTATCGAATGAATCGCCATTCCCGCGGTGGAAGTGTGCCAAGCCCACTTCGCCTACGACGGTTTCGGTGGCTTTATCAACGACGATGAATGGCCCGAAACCGAAGACGGACCAGTGTCCGATGAATCTTAAGAGCCGAGCCCAGATTTCCTCCTGGCTTAGCGGTGGAATTTTTGGAAGACCTGGGATCTCCGTGGCTGTTGACCATAGTTCAGCATATCCGCCCAGCTCATCAAGAGAATGCGGGCGTAGCAGCAAACGAGTTGATTCAATTAAACTCACGACATTCGCTCTCATCAAAATTGTCTGATTCCTACTAATATTCGTCGGCTATAAGATTTACGATGGCACCCATTTTAGAACGAGATTCCGCGGAATTACTGTGCGGCCGATGGATCGCCGCGATATGCTGGCGGATCTTCTGACCGATCAGGACGTCGAAACGTTGCGCCATCTGGTCGATGGCCGCAACCGGTAGCCCCTCCCCTCCCCTTCCCTGCGCCCGAAGCCCTGTTGCTGAAATTCATCGCCCATCATCTCTGGCGACCGCAGCAACGCGAGATGGAACCCGATCACGGCATGCCGGCCGATGTGGAAGCAGACTTGCGTCAACAAGGCTTTTTGCGCGCGGCCGGACCGCATTCACCGGCCACCGTCCCTCGTCGGCTTGCCAGCTGGTCGACGCTCACCCGTTGGCGCGGGGTGGAAGGGGCATTTTCGTCGCCTGCCGTTAAATCCGCACTCCGCCTTGCCGTGCGTGCCGGCAACCGGACGCGCAGCCGTAAAAGCCCCCAGGCCATTACCGGCGATATACTGGCCAAGCTGCTGGCGACCTGTATTGGTGACGATTTGCGCACTTTGCGCGACCGGGCAATCTTGATGGTTGCCTTTGCCTCCGGCGGCCGCAGGCGCAGCGAAATTGCAAGTCTCTGCCTGGAACAGCTCGCCGAGGAAGAGCCGGTCGAGGCTGAGGATGGAACGCCCCTCCCCTCTTTGTCGATCCGTCTCGGACGAACCAAGACGGCGAGCGCCGATCATGACGAGATTGTCTATCTGACCGGTCGCCCGGTCGACGTTCTCAACACATGGATCGCAGCCGCGAAAATCGAAAGCGGCAGTCTGTTTCGCGCCGTCGATCGATGGGACAATCTGGGACGACAGGCCATCGACGCACAAACGGTCAATGCCATTGTGAAACGACGTGCCGAGCGCGCCGGTCTCGATCCAACTGCGTTTTCCGCGCACGGCCTGCGCTCCGGCTATCTTACCGAAGCGGCCAATCGCGGCATTCCGCTTCCCGAAGCCATGGAACAATCGCGCCATCGCTCCGTGCAGCAAGCGTCCGATTATTACAACAACGCCAAACGGCGCAGTGGACGCGTGTCTCGTTTACTGAGCTGATCCAGAAAACCCTTCGTACCCTCAAAAAATACGGCATCTGCCGTATTGTTCAGTCCGTTTGGAGCCAGTAAGGGCTCATGGATAACAGTGAATATCTGGCCAACTCTCGGGGAAATGACAATGGTTGGGAGTTCTCGATTTCGCCTGTCACAAGCAACGTTCTTATCAACGAACTCCTCGCCTGCTTGCTTCAAACTTCCCGATTCAAGGATTTTGTCTGCCAGAACGCCCCTGTTTTTTGCGAAACCGGCGATAGCCACGCTCTTCCTCACTCTGTTTTCACCGATCACAGCATTCAGTGCCGAACACTCCGGCGGTAATGGCGGTGCCTCGGACCAATTCTTTCAAAATGATGCGGCGTTCAGCATGCTTCAAGGGGGAAAGGGAGGAAAATCCGGGGTAGCAGCCGGCTCCGGTCTTACACCAGACTTCAATTCCGGTTTCTACGGCGAAGGCAGTGGTGGAGGCGGAGGCAGTGTTGGGAGCGACGGCGGAAATGGTGGTAATGGAGTCGACAAAGCAGGTAAACTGCCAACCACCGGTGGCCAAGGAGGATCCGGAGGAACCGCACCGGGAAGCAACGGCGGGAATGGTCAGGACGCCGTCGGGAAGGGTGGCTACGGTGCCGGCGGCGGCGGTGGCGGCGGCGGCGCAAATGGGCTTGAAGACATCGCCCTTCATCTCACCGCGACAGACCTACTTCTGGGTGGCAGTGGCGGCAGCGGCGGAAACGCACTCGAACTGACAGGACAGGATCATCACGGCGGCGGTGGGGGCGGGGGAGCCGGCGGCAATGGCGCAATTATTCGCGGCCTGATGAACAACTATGGAATTATTCGAGGCGGAATGGGCGGCAACGGAGGCATTGGTGGAGCAGGTCTGCCGGCATCTGGCACCGGGGGCGCGGGTTCGGGAGGTGACGGAGGTGACGGATTGCAGATACAGGGCTCCGGTCTCTCGCACTTAAATTTTGGCCTTATAGAGGGAGGCTCGGGCGGAGACGGCGGACGCGGCGGAAAGGGCAATAGTAGTTTCAATTATGCGGGCAACGGAGGTAATGGTGGCGACGGTGGTACCGGCATTTATTTGAGTGCCGGGAACAATCTGACGAATGCTGGAACGATCCTGGGAGGAAATGGCGGAGCCGGTGGAGATGGCGGTATCGGCTTTCAATTGTCATCCCAAAATGGGAATGATGGCGACGATGGGACTGGCGGAGTGGGGATCATCGCCAATGGTGATACTCGAATCGTCAACTTTGGTGCGATCAGCGGCGGGTTGTCGGGTGACCATCAGACGCGTTCTAACGCTCTGCTCTTCCGTGGTTCGGTAAATGTCTTGGAACTTGCCGGCCGTTCACAGCTGATAGGTGGGATCGAGCTTGACAGCGGCAGCACAGTGACCATGTCTGGAATCGATGGGCCCGTTGGATTAGACAATGATTTCAAACTTGGAGCAGGTTCGGCGTTAACACTGAACGCGGCCAGCTACAATCTCTATCTTTCTGGAATGGTCTCCGGAGAGGGCGGACTAATAAAAGATGGTTCAGAAATAGTTGAGCTGTCCGGCATCAATTCATATAGCGGCGCAACAACCTTAAACGCTGGCGTTCTGACTGTTTCTTCGGATGCAAACCTGGGCGGTTCTTCCAGCAATCTCGTGTTGAATGGCGGTGCGCTCGAAACGACAGCAACGTTTGTAATGGTACGCAACGTCGACGTGACGTCGACTGGATATATAAACACCGCTATTGGCACCGTACTTTCACTCACAGGCACAATCCAAGGCGTCGGCAATCTGACAAAATCAGGCGGCGGTGTCCTCGCTTATGATGGCCGGTCATCAGCCTTCACGGGAACAACGTCTGTTCTCTCAGGCGGGCTCATTGTTGGCTCAGAAGTCACAAAGAATAATGCGCGACTTGCCGGCTCCGTCTTAATAGAGAATGGCGCCTTACTCGGCGGACACGGGTCCGTAGGCTCCGGGCCAGGTTCTCTAGTCACGCTCGCTCCGGGAAGCAAGTTGGCTCCTGGCAACTCCATTGGCACGCTTACTGTCGACGGCGATCTGACACTGAAACCTGGTTCAGTTCTTGAAATCGAAATTGCCAGCAATGGCACTTCCGATCGCGTCGATGTGGCGGGAACTGCTACAGTTTCCGGCAGCAGTGTCTCGGTTGCCACCATCGATCCGGAAACCAGTTATCAGAATGGTCAACTCTACCATATCCTGACCGCCCACGGCGGTGTCAGTGGTGAATTCGCAAGCGTTATGTCGAACTCTGCCTTTCTCGATATGAGCCTTGCCTATAGTGACACCGCAGCAGATCTCAAAATCTGCCTGAATACCGGCTGTCCCATTCCGGTTGAGCCTGAACAGCCCTCCCCTGCCCTCTTTACGACGGTCGCTCAGACCCGCAATCAGTATGCCACGGCTGGCGGCCTGGATACGTTGGCGCAGACGGGTTCGTCGCTGGCCTTGTACAATACGCTGCTGATGCTGTCGGCCGATGAGGCGCGTGCGGCCTTCGACAGCCTTTCCGGCGAGGCTTATGCTTCCGCCACGGGCGTGCTGATCAACGACAGCCAGTTTATTCGCAATGCAGCCTTTGGTCGTCTGCAACAAGCGTTTGGCGGCGCTCCGGCAACGCCGATCAATGCGCTTTCCTATGCCGGAGCGCAAAGGCCTGTTTCGGCGTCCGTCTCGGCCATCGATGCCGTGGCTCCGGGCAGCATTGCTCCTTCTCAAAATCTCTATACCGCCTGGGGCTATGCCTATGGCGCTTGGACGAGGCAGGATAGCAATAGCAATGCAGGATCGGTAAAATCCTCTGTTGGCGGCTTTGTCACCGGTATCGACGGTACTGTGCTCGACACATGGCGTCTCGGCCTTCTGGCCGGCTACAGCCATTCCAGCTTCGATGGGGATGATCGCGCTTCATCGGGCAGCAGCGATAATTATACCCTCGGCGCCTATGCGGGAAC
>NZ_JBQEPD010000077.1:0-6246 GCF_052045675.1 Brucella sp. 22210 | reverse complement strand
GTAAGCGCTGTTTTCAGGCCACGGCTTTGAGATCGTGCGTTGCGGCATAGGCCCAAGGCAGCAGGTCGTCGATCTGGCTATTTGGATGATTGTTGACGATCTTGGTGAGGACGTCTGAGAGATAGGCCAGTGGCTCGACATTGTTGAGCTTTGCCGTCTCGATGAGCGAGGCGATAGTCGCCCAGTGTTCGGCCCCGGCGTCAGAACCGGCAAATAGCGCATTTTTGCGATTGAGGGCAATTGGCCTGATTGACCGTTCGACGACGTTGGAATCGATCTCGATCCGGCCATCGTCGATGAAGCGGGTCAAGCCGTCCCAGCGTGACAAGGCATAGCGGATTGCTTCGGCGAGTTTTGTCTTCTGGCTGATGTAGCCGAGTTGTTCACGCAGCCAGGGAGCGAGGCTGTCGGTAATCGGACGACTTTTTTCCTGACGGGCGACACGACGCTCCTCGTGGGGCCGGCCACGTATCTCTTCTTCGATCCTGTAAAGTTCGCCGATGCGTCGCAGCGCCTCGCTGGCGATGGGTGCCGGACCAGCGGCAGCAAGCTCATAGAAGCGGCGTCGAACGTGGGACCAGCAGAAGGCCAGCGACACGGTGTTCTTTGCCGCGAGCGGGCGATATCCACTGTAGCCGTCTACCTGCAGGATGCCGACGAAGCCGTCGAGATGGGCCATCGGTCGTTCGCCTTTGCGATCTGGCGCATAGACATAGGTGACACCGGGCGGGTCATCGCCCTGCCACGGCCGGTCATCTCGTGCATAAGCCCAAAGCTGGCCGGTCTTGGTTTTGCCACGTCCCGGATCGAGCACCGGGGCCGTCGTCTCGTCGGCGAAGAGCTTGGACGATGACTTCAGATGATCGAGCAGCCGCTGATGGACCGGGCGTAGATGCCAGGCGGCGCGACCGACCCAGTCGGCGAGCGTCGAACGGTCGAGGTCGATGCCCTGACGCTTGTAGATTTGCGCCTGGCGATACAGCGGCAGGTGGTCAGCATATTTAGATACCAGCACCTGGGCGACGGTTGCCTCTGTCGGGATGCCGCCCTCGATCAGCCTTGCCGGGGCCGGAGCCTGGACAACGACTTCTTCACAGGCCCGGCAGGCATACTTCGGGCGGCGCAGCACGAGCACCCGGAATTGGGCGGGCACAAGATCGAGCTTCTCGCTGACATCCTCGCCGATCCGATGCAGGTCGTTGCGGCAGCAGGGGCAGGCATGGTTATCGATATCGACCACGATCTCGACGCGCGGCAGATGCGCTGGCAGTGAACCCCGGTTCGTACGCCGTTTAGCGACCTGCGCCTGGCGCAGAGCAGTCGAGCCTTGTTCCTTCTCTTCCAGCCCGGCAGCCTCGATCTGTTCGGCCTCTTCAAGCCCAAGCAGAAGCTGGTCCTCTGGAAGCGTCTCTGCCCGTCGACCAAAGCGGTGACGCTGTAATTCCTTGATGATCTGCCGCAGGCGGGCATTCTCCGCCTCACGCGAAAGCACCATTGCTTTCAGCGCGTTCAGGTCATCCGGAAGCTCGTCTGCCGTCATCGTCATGGATCGAGAACAGCATATTTTGCCGCTCGGAGCGAGACGCTGAATGGCTCTGATTCAATTGGTCGCGCCCGTTATCCGGCCTTTATCGGCGTGCGCGTTTCGCTCGGCGCATGCACGCGTTTCCAGTCCAATCCTTCGAACAGAGCCGAGAACTGGGCGGCCGTCAGATGCATCACACCGTCTTGCATTCGAGGCCAATGGAACTCGCCATCCTCGATCCGCTTGGCGACCAGGCACACGCCGCTGCCGTCCCAGAAGATCAGCTTGATCCGGTCCGTTCGTTTGGCCCGGAATACGTAGATCGTGCCCGAGAACGGGTCGGCACCCATCTGGGCCTTTACCAATGCCGCCAATCCTTCAGCACCTTTGCGGAAGTCGACAGGCTTGGTGGCGATCATCACTTTTACCGCACCGGACGGGCCAATCACGACTGAGCCTTCAACGCCTGGATGACGGCGGCAATGGTTGCAGCATCGGTGCCAGAGGCAATACGCAGCCAGGCTCCATCAATCCGCAATTCAATGGCCGCCTCCGGAGAAGTTCTTCTTGGCAAACGTGCTTGCCGCGCCCTCTTCGGTTCCGAATTCTCGGGCGACACGACGACTGCTGGTGCAAACATTGGTGCTTGCTCCGGCACCGACAACACATCAAGCGGCTTTCGGGCGAGCCGTCGCCATGTGAACAACTGCTGCGGCGTCAATCCATGCCGCCGCGCCACAGAGCACACCGTGACGCCAGGCTCGCAACTCTCCGCAATGATCTGCGCCTTCTGATCGTCGCTCCATTCGCGACGACGGCCATTGCCTGTGAACACCTCAAACCGGCGTATCGGCTCATCCTTGGATTTAAGCGTAAGTTCTGAAATCGACATATGTCCTAGCCCTCTTTCGAGGTTGAACATCAATGATCAAGCGATGATCCGGAAGGTGGGGTCAGGACAGCGCTTACTATTGAATGGGCGCAGAAGAAATTGCGTCAACCGACAATAGCCGAACACGGCGAAATGCCGGGCTATGCAGGTGCGAACTGGAAGCTTCTGGCGCTGACACCGTTTCCCGGCGAGCTGCCGCAGACCAGTATGATTGTGGCAGAACTGGAACTCAATATTGATGATCCTGATCGGTTCAAGCAGGCAATGCCTTGCATTATCGCCCTGACGGATAGTCAAAACCGAAGCTGGAGCCCGACCTTTCTTACGGATCGCATTTTGCAAAAGTTGAAACCGGACGCGGCAGAAAAACAGCACTGTCTTAATCTCATTCAAAGCGCGGAGAGGGGAACCGTGCAAATTGTCGAAACGTTTCTTGTTCCCGCCGCTGCAAAGGATTTCACAGTCAAGATTGCTATGCAGGGCGAACCACAGCAGAGCGTGATTTTGAAGTAGTTCCTGACAACCCGCCTGCGACTGAATATTCAAGCACGCCTGCCAGAAGCGCAACCCGTACCGCATCAAGTAAGATTCCACCATCGAGCTCTGACGGGCTCCCGATCAGGATGACCAGAATATCGGAGATGCGTTGCCACGTTTCGATGCCATAAGGGCCGAGGCCATGGGTGATGGCATACCAGATCCAGGCGCCGGCCCAACTGATTGCTTTGTAAAACACAATGAAACTCAGCAAGGTTCCAAGCCCAGCTCCAAACACCAATCGCAGACATGTCCAGACTGGTCGATATCGCGAACGATAACCGCCCAGATAGTGAGCCGCGAAGTCCTTTAACCAAACCCTTAAAGTGGCCTCTCGTGATGGCAGAGGAGGGACTGATGCCCGCTTTGCGGATAGATCATAACCATAGATAATGGATGCCATCACCAACCAGACCAGCGGCAGCAACGCATAAAAGAAGAGGTTCTTTGCCTGTTCTATGAAATCCGGTTGGCGAAATTCAACAGGGACAGAACTTGAAACCGCCGCATAGGCCTGTATTGAGAACCAAGTCGCCTGAGCTTCGAGATATTCGAGAAACGAACCCGCTCCTAACCACGCGATAAAATCGTGTTTCCATTTGTCGAGGGCGTAAAGACCGATGAAAATCCAGCTTGCGTCAGCTGCTACGATGAGCAGGCGAAGCCACGGTGACTGCGTCCTGTCTGCGCTTTTCTTCGCAACCCAACGTATGATCCAGCAGAGACAAATCGCCGCAATCAGACTGCGGGATCGTACAAGATCAAATATCTGAATTTTTTCCCCAAAGGCCGCGCGATCAAAAGCCTGTCTCGAATATTCGCGAATTGTGTCTCCCAGAAATCCCCAGGCGGCATAATAGGCAAAGAATGGCAGAATGGCTGCGGCTGTCACCATGAGTAAGTGGTCGCTGCGCTTATCGTCCTTTTGAGTGTTTGCTACTGGAGCAGAATTTTCACGCAAGGCTGTCAGTGCAGGCAGGCCGGGTCGCAAAACTGCAAACATCGTGATGAAGACAAGGAGTTTAATCAAAACAACCAGCGACAGTATCACCATGCCGCCCAGCGGAAACTTGAGACCAGTTGCAACGGCTGCACCCATCAATAAGTCTCGCGCGATGTATCCAATCGCGCCAGTCAGAAGCAGTTGCGGCCAAAACCTGATCAATAGCCGACCAGTCTGCGATAATAGGCCATCAATGTCTTTAAAAACCGTCATTTTTGCAGTGTAACTGCTGCAGCAACAACCCTCAAGTGTTGGTTTCCACGCAGAACTGAGCCGGTTAGGCAGATAATTTCCATTGAGAACTGAGCCATGTGAACCTTCCCCCCACGCGGTGAGCGACGGGGGCAACGGAGTGATCCACATGGGACTTTTAAACATCATCCGTCGGATGGTGCTGCGAGAGAAGCAGTCGATCCGTGAGATCAGCCGACGCACCGGGCTGTCGCGCAACACGATCACAAAGTATTTGAACGCAGGTACAATCGAGCCGACGTTCAGGGTACCGGAACGACCAAGCAAGCTTGATCCCTTTTCCGACAAACTGGCGGCCTGGCTGAAGACAGAGGCCGGAAAGTCGCGCAAGCAGCGCCGGACCTTGAAGCAGCTTCATGCCGACTTGGTGGCTCTCGGTTTTACGGGCTCGTATAATCGGGTGGCCGCCTTCGCCCGCGAGTGGCGAGCTGATCGGCTACGTGAGCAGCAGACGACGGGCCGTGGCGTATTCGTTCCGCTGTCTTTCCGACCTGGTGAGGCCTTCCAGTTCGATTGGAGTGAGGACTACGCCGTAATCGGCGGCGAGCGCACGAAGCTCCAGGTCGCACATATCAAACTATCCCACAGTCGGGCTTTTCTGGTCAGGGCCTACTTGTTGCAAACACACGAGATGCTCTTTGACGCACACTGGCACGGCTTCCGTGTCTTCGGCGGCGTGCCTGGTCGTGGGATTTACGATAACATGAAGACAGCGGTCGATCGTGTGGGCCGCGGCAAGGAGCGACAGGTCAACATGCGCTTCCTCGCGATGACGAACCATTACGTCTTTGCACCTGAGTTCTGCAATCCAGCGGCCGGTTGGGAAAAGGGTCAGGTCGAGAAGAACGTCCAGGATGCCCGACCACGCTTGTGGCAACAGATGCCAGACTTTCCAAATCTGATGGCGTTGAATGACTGGCTGGAGCAACATTGCCAAGAGCTGTGGCGGGACACGGCGCATGGCACCTTGCCCGGTTCTATCGCAGACGTTTGGGCCGACGAGCGAGCAGCATTGATGGCATTGCCAACTGCATTTGACGGCTTCGTTGAGCAGAGCAAGCGCGTCTCACCAACATGCCTGATTACCTTCGAGCGGAACCGCTACAGCGTGCCTGCATCATTTGCAAACCGGCCCGTCAGCCTGCGGATATATCCCGAGCGCCTGGTCGTTGCGGCCGAGGGAAACATTCTATGTGAACACGCGCGGGTCATCGAGCGCAGCCACAGGCTACCTCGGACAATCTATGATTGGCGACATTACTTGACGGTCATCCAGCGCAAGCCCGGTGCCCTGCGCAATGGTGCTCCCTTCCTGGAATTGCCGTTTGCCTTTCGACAACTACAGAATCAGATGCTTCGCCGCCCCGGTGGTGATCGTGAGATGGCCGATATCCTTGCCCTCGTCCTTCATCACGACGAACAGGTTGTCGTCAGGGCTGTAGAACTGGCTTTGGATCAAGGCGTGGCAACCAAAACGCATGTACTGAATCTTCTGCACCGTCTGATCGACGGCAAGACGAACGAGGGTCCCGACGTCGATACGCCACAGGCATTGACCTTGCTGCGTGAACCCAAGGCCAATGTAGAACGCTACGATGGCTTGCGCGTCCGGATCGTGGGAGGTCGCCATGCGTCATGATCCTGCCAGCGCGGCCGTCGTTATCATGCTCCGTAGCCTGAAGATGTATGGCATGGCGCAAGCCGTCACAGACTTGATCGAGCAAGGTGCTCCAGCTTTTGACGCAGCCGTGCCGATCCTCTCCCAGTTGCTGAAAGCCGAGATGGCCGAGCGCGAGGTCCGCTCCATCGCCTATCATATGAAGGCTGCACGCTTCCCGGCCTACAAGGATATCTCTGGATACGACTTTGCCGCCAGCGAGATCAACGAAGCGACGGTGCGCCAGTTGCACAGATGCGAGTTCATTGACGGAGCGCAGAATATCGTGCTCGTCGGCGGACCGGGCACAGGCAAAACCCACGTGGCGACGGCCCTTGGCATCCAGGCTATCGAACATCACCGTCGAAAAGTCCGCTTCT
>NZ_JBQEPD010000076.1:0-6528 GCF_052045675.1 Brucella sp. 22210 | reverse complement strand
AGGCGATGATTTCGCGGTCGAATGCGTCGATGACGAAGGCGAGACGAATGACCTCGCCATTCCAGCAGGTGAACTCCAGACCGTCCGAGCACCAGCGCAGATTGGAGCGCATAACCATGACCTTGCCGTCATGGATGCGGCCCTTGCGAACGGCGGTATGCTTCTCCAGCAGCATGGCATGGTTGCCCATGATGCGATGGACCCGTTTGGCGTTGACCACAGGCTTATCGGCGGCTCGCCTTTCGCGATTGAGGAGCGCGGCGATCCGCCGATAGCCATAGGTTGGCCTTTGATCCACCAGCCTGCGAATGGTGGGCAAAAGCTCTGCATCCTCGACCTTGTGGTAAGGCCCACGCGGCTTTGATTTGCCTTTCAGCCGCTCGATGAGGTTGGAACGGGAGACGCCTAGCGTGTCTGCTACGGCCTTCATCGCGAACCGTCCTTCGGCAACAAGATCGGCCGCGATATCCGTTTTTTTGAGTCCGCTTTGGAAAGGGCTTCGCGGAGGATTTCGACCTCCATCGTCTTACGGCCGAGCATGCGCTCCAGCTCGCGGATGCGATCTTCCAGTTTCTTCACTTCCGAATTGCCGACCACCGGCTCGTCAGAATCCACGGCTGCAGCACCTCCCTCACTCAAGAGCCTGCGCCACCGGTAAAGCAGATTGGGCGCAACACCATGGCGGCGAGCGGTCGAAGATACCGTTTCGCCTGGTTCGAAACTCTGCTCGATGATCGTCAGCTTTTGCTCGGTTGTCCACCGCCGACGGCGGACATCACCTGTCAGCAATTCGACATGTCGATACTCGTTAGACATAAGCCTATACCCAAGCCTGTGCTTGAGCCTTTCTGCTTATGCCGACTGTCCGGTCGAAATGGGGGGCAGTTCAGTGAGAAATCGCAGATGCAGGCACTCGACCGCACACAGCTGCGCTTGCCGATGAAGAAAGGCCGCGCCGACACTTTGACCCATGACTATAAGCGCTCAATCGGATCGAGCGCGAAGTACCCAGGAACAAGGCGATCCACGTGATCCTCGACAATTACGGCGCACATAAAAAGACAAGGTCCAGAAGTGGTTCGCCCGACACTCGCGCTGGACTTTCCACTTCACACCGACAGACTGCTATCAACTGCTTCATCCAGGAATATAACGCGGACACGCCTTCATCGGAACGCAAATCCGAACGAAATCATCGCAACTCCAAACCGTGAGTTCCAAACGTTGAAGGCAATCCAACGAAACCAGTAGGTGGTCATTTTACCCAGTTCAGATCGACCGGCGCATCGATGCCTGAAACAATGCCGTTTTCGCAATATTGCCATCTCACCCATGCCTTGCCCTTTGCTTCCCAAGATTTTGGTAAGCATGGTGTCTTCACGTTGCAATGCGCCACCCAGAGCGGATATTCGCTGAAATCGTATTTTTCACAGTTGACCAAGCTATTCCACTCTTGCGGAGACGCGTAGATTGTCGCTCTGTTCCCTGGAATAACATGTTCGCCAATCAATCTGAGCAATTCATAAAGATTGTCGGCTATTTGATCGCCGGTTGCTCCGATATTCCCAGCCTCCTCAACATCAATAGCCAGACTGTTTTTCAATGGATCAAAGCCAACAATATTGAGGCCTTTTAGGATGCTATCTGCTTGCGCTTGGGGAGTACTGCTTAGTGCACGGAAATAATGATAGACACCGACCGAAAGCTTCTCGGCTGTAGCGCCGAGCCAATTTTCCTCGAATTGCGGATCAGTATATGTTCCCCCCTCTGACATCTTGATCATTGCATCCTGGATGCCGGCGGCTGCCACTGCATGCCAGTCGATGGCCCCCTGATAACGCGAAACATCAATTCCTTTCTTAAAACTATCTAAATCTACCATATCATATTCTTTCGTTAACTGGATGAATGAATTTAGCTGGTTAGAGCGCCTTTCAAAAGTGGCAAAGTGGCTCCATGGCAATTATTTCAACATTTCGGTGCTGGCGTACCAATATGCTCCACTCCGGCATTCGATAATCGCCATTTTCCCACGATCCGGTACGGGCGACTATTCCTTTCTGGATGCTAGATATTTGATCTTAGACTTTAATGGTGCAATTTTCTCATACGAATGAAGGGAAGCACTATGATGGCGAGGAGCGGGGCGCGGCAATCAAGCTCGGGCTAGCGTCAAGTTAAGGATCTGCGGCATTTTGGGTGCAAGATTGAGGATTACAGCTCCGTTTTTTGGCTGGATGATGGAGGTGACATTAGACGTGAGCGTAGCAGCTCGCATCCGGAACGGCCAAGCATCCGGCGTTTGAGTGTCTTGAGCCGATTGATACTGCCTTCGACTGGACTTCTCGTAGAGTGCCGGCTCTCTGCGGGGTATTTGCCGCCGTCCGGCAACAAATTTTGAGGCTCCAATTATACCAGCAGAGGCCTGGATGTTCATACCATCCATCAAGAGAACGACACGCGGCATTGCAAGGCTGCAATTCAAGCGGGAAGCAGGAGGATGAGCCAGAGCAAGCTTAGATATTGTCACAATGTTAAAAATGGTATAATCGTTGCAGGGTGTACTCCGTATAGTATACAATAAATATCAGGTTATTTATTGAACTCATTTTAGGATCGGTGAACTTTAAAACGTTGTTTATATATTGTATTCGACTGCCTGCTCGGACTCTCATATACATTAATTTCAGTAACAGGGTTTAGGCTGAGGGCGCCGGATCTTGTCCGCGTCAATAGTGCACGAACATTCTGTGCACAAGGCCGGTCTGTAGCTATGCGACACAATTGAAGAACCGTCGCTCCGTCATGGGGACCACGAGCTCCGCTATACCAGGAGGCATATAACTCAATCATGCAGCTTCAGCCTCGTCTTGCTTCAGGGCAATAATAAAATGCCGTCAGAAACGCGCATCCCGACCCGAAATTTCCGATCCGTTGACGCAACCGCCTCAGGGTCCCCTGGACACGACAAGGAGAAAACGTGTCTCTAGACGAAGACATCCATATTCTGGGCAGGGTGCGTTTGTTTGGTTCTTTCTCGCCGGAAAAGCTGCGACTTCTTGCCTTTGGCACCGAACGGCTGAAACTGCGGCCCGGTCGCAAGCTGTTCCAGGAAGGCCAGAAGGCCGACTACGCCTATATCATCCTGTCAGGAAACATTCTCCTGTTTCGAGAAAACGATAAAGCTCGAAAATTCATCTATCATGTCGGACCCGGAACGATGCTGGGAGAAATGGCCCTTATCATTCATACTTCCCGCCCCACCTCTGCCGTTGTCGAAGGGGAAACTGAAGTTCTGCGCATCAGCCGTTCCATTTTCCGTCGTATTATCGAAGAATATCCAGATCTTGCGGCGAGGATACACGACTGTATCAGCTGCAATATGCTCAACTTTATCCGGGATATCGAAAAAATGGCGCCCCGTTTCGCAAACCCTGTCTGAGCTGTGTCATGCGACATGACACGGATTGTCTTTGACGGCAAAAGCGGGCCTGACCCCAATCAGGAGCAGTTCGGTGAAATGGTTACGTCACAAACGCTGCCAATCGCTGTTTCTGGTGCGATCCAGGGCAAAGCCACTTCGCACTTCGAAACAAATTTGCGCTTATGCATGGGCCGCCCCCGCGTCTGCGTACTGTCGATCGGAAAGCCTCTGACCGAGTATCCGGCCAAAGTGGGTTTGCAGGTGGGAAGAGCCCGGTATGCTTGGAGAAAAGGCCGCGCTCTCCTCTCTGGCTTCGCCAGGCGTCACACCGAACTGGGCACGGAAGCTCCGCAGAAGCTGATTGCCACTCGAAAATCCCGGACTTGCCGTGATCGTGGCAATTGAGTCGGGCGGATCGCTTTTTCTTGTCAATTTCAACAATGCCAGGTCCAGTCGCCTGTCCTGCAGGACCCTGGCTACACCGCCAACGGTTGCGAAAGCACGGTCAAGATGGGCACGCGAAACATCAAACCGACGCTGGATGGATTCAGGTGCCAGATCTTTGACTGAATGTTCTGTTCGATGAACGCCAAAACGCGCATTCGGAAAGACAAGATACGGGTTCGGGGAGTGCGCGCTGCTTCGGGCATTTCGCCACGCAACGCAGCCGACAACACTGTAATGATCGCGTCTTGCACCGCAAAAAGCCGGGATTCGGATAAAGGAGTTTTCGCAGAGGCGACCTTGCGGAGAGAGGTTGTGATGATCCTGGTCAGAGGTTGTTCAGCCTTCGGAACGGCTCCGTGCAGGTTTCGCGCTCCCACTTCCTTTTGGAGTTCCCAACGCGGAATCGCAAGGGACAGTCTTGAACCTGCATCGACTTCGCTCCTGAACGTGTATGCAAGACCCAGAATGCAGATGTCACCAATATTTGCGTTGACATTCACTCCGTTGAGGTCACCTTTCATACTATCTGAGAGCCTGACTCAAAAAGCGACATGTGTGTGCGAAAATTGTTGTTTTCGAGTACCGGAGCGTACATAAAGGTACGTGAGCACCGGAATGGAGAAAATGGCCATTTGCAGCCACACAGGGCGACTTTTGGAACAGGCTCTGAGAGAAAAACCTGAACAAGGTCATGATCGGGACCGCTCTGAATAATGATGCGACGATCGCGATTATAGCGTTGCGCATTGAACGACGATAACCTGATCCGGGTTAGGCCAGGAACACGAGATCGTATTGGACGAGGCGAGCTCGATTTCCGTGAGTGTCTTGTGGATTGCGATCATTGAAGATTATGACGCCGTTATCAGAACCGGCAAGCGGTCGGATAATCGACTGAAGCCTCGCAGTCCCGGCCTTGCAAAACAGCATAAGGATGCGGCCTGTACGCGTCTCCTTCTGGTCTTGTCGCTGCTCGCAGCCGCCTGCCAAAGCATCGACACCTATCTGCGCGATTTCTTCATCAGCCTCGCCACGGGTTATCTGGCCAAGAGCATCGATGCCGTGCTGCCCGTGGGGCAGGAGCGATGTCATGCAGCAAACCGAGCTCGTAAAATTATCCCCCGACAAAATGATCGAGCGCAACCCGACCGTCAGCCGGGCGCGGCCGTCGCAAAGGTTTGTCTGATTGGAGCCGGTCAGAAAAGAGCCGATTGGATTGATGTCCGTGCGAGGGGCGTTTCATGCCTTGGGATGCGGTGTAAGTAATGCCGTTGGTTTCGGTGCAATTAAAGCAAAGGCAGCGCTTTCGAGGCAATGAATACATATTTATGTATATATTAATATTCTAATATATTGATTTTTACAGTGTTATTCAGGCAACATATTTACTCTATTTCATGGATCCTCTTGACTCTTTGAGCATCCTGGAGCGCTATTAAGATCTATTACTCAGGTAATTCTGGAATTTTATAGAAGAGAGTTTTATTTGGCGTCCGTGTAACTCAGGTGCGATGTCCCGCTGTAGATTTTAGTCGGTTTTGACAGCCACGCATCTTGCTTTCGATGAGGGGATATTTGAAATGACCTATTTTACGAACCGTTTTCCAGCCATTCATGCACTGAAACATCGCGCCAGAGCGCTTGCGGGCTCGTCGGCATTGAACACAGCGCCACGATTTGCGACCGCTGCTCTCTGGGCCGCGCTGATTGCAACCACCGCAATGCCCGCAATCCTCGTCGCCGGCATCAGTGAGGCACAGGCGGAGGGTTTGAAGCCGAATGGCGGTACTGGTGGTAATGATAATGGAATGGGGACTGTTGGATACAACGGTTCCGGAGGAGGTGCGACAAGTGGTGGGGCTGCCGGCAAAGTAGGTGCAACCCAAATCGATTCCGGTTCTAACGTATTAACTGGCGGTGCCGGCGGTGCCGGCGGTTCTAACAGTACCAGCGCTAATATTGCCAGTACTGCACCTGGTGGCGGTGGTGGCGGTGGTGCGGGATTATTTCTTTCCAGTGATACATCAAGCTCAACCCATCAAGGGTTGATAATTACTGGAGGAAAGGGGGGGGTTGGAGGTACCGTTACGTGGACGGTTGATAATAGCAAGTATTACGGCAATAGTGGCAATGGCGGTGCCGGTGCCATGATCAATGGGCAGCTGACAAACGTGCAGGGAGCTTCGATCATTGGCGGTGCTGGGGGCGCAGGATCCGGGTCTAAGGGAGCGGGAGGAGACGGTGTCGCAGTCGTCGGAGAAGGTTCTCGTTTTGAGAACTTTGGTACGGTAAAGGGCGGAGGAAGTTCAACCGCTACTAGTGCTGGCGCAGGCATTCGACTCGGTCATGACGCTTATGTTGTTAACGCTGGCATTGTGCAGCCTGGCTCGACTTCCGTTAGCGCGATCCAGATTGTTGGAGAACGTGCCACGCTTGAGCTGCGTGCAGGTTCCGACATACAGGGCAAGGTTAGCGTTGCGAGCACTGTGACCGATGCTACTCTGGTGTTGAACACAGCCGAGGATCTGACTCTTGACATTGGCATTGGGGGCTACAGCGGCTTTGCGACGGTTGGGAAGACTGGCGCTGGCACGTTGACATTGACGGGGACCTCGGCGGTCGTACTGCCCTGGCATATTGAAGAGGGCAAGCTTGTC
>NZ_JBQEPD010000075.1:0-6632 GCF_052045675.1 Brucella sp. 22210 | reverse complement strand
GCCATAGCGGCCTGACTTACGAGCGAGCGCCGTGATGTCTGCGGTCAACGCCGCTTCATCATCCGGGGTCTTGGCGATCTTGCGCTGTGTGGAACGATGCTGGCCGAGAACCCGGCATGCCCGACGTTCGGACACCTTCAGTTCATCGATCACATGATCCACGCAAGCGCGGCGACGGGCGGGGCTTAGAAGGTTCCCTTCGCGGCCTCGGCCAAAATCATCTTGTCCAGCGTGAGATCGGAAACGGCTCGCCTGAGCCGGGCATTCTCCGCTTCCAGTTCCTTCAGGCGCTTCACCTGGTCGCCCTTCAGTCCACCGAATTCGGACCGCCACCGGTAGTATGTAACTTCCGTCACTCCTATCGACCGGATCGCCTCCACCATCGATTTTCCTTGCTCATTCAGCACGTCAACCTGACGGAGCTTCGTGACGATCTCTTCTGCCTTGTGTCTTTTCGCTGCCATTTCAATATCCTTCTGAGCTCAAAAGCCATACTTTTTGAAGGATCACTTTGCAGGGGGCAGACCAGGTGGGGCAAAAACAGAAATCAGTCCAGTGAACTGATTTCCTCTGCGGAAGCGTTCATACCTTTCGGGGCGCACTTGTCGATATTGTTTGGATCGTCCTTAGGAAACCGCTGTGCATGCCAGAAGCCTCGAAAACAAGGCATCAATTTTGGGCCAATGCCACTACTGGATCGAGTTTTGAAGCATTGCGTGCCGGCATGAAGCCAAATCCGATACCAATCAGGCTGGAGCAAAGAAATGCAATAACAATGGAAATGGGGGAATAGATGAGATGAAACATGCTGCTGAACTGCGCAAACAATATGCCGACGCCGATAGCGAGTAGAATACCCACCGTGCCGCCAATCAGGCAGACAAGAACAGACTCGATTAAGAACTGCTGCAGAATGTCGCTCTGTCGAGCACCTATCGCCATTCGAACACCAATTTCGCTTATCCTTTCCGAAACCGATACGAGCATGATGTTCATGACCCCTATTCCCCCCACAAACAGTGATATACTCGCAATGCTCGCGACAAGAAGAGCAAGCGTTGCAGTCGTTGATTCAATCGTGCTCTGCAAGCTGCTGGTATTGAAAATAGTGAAGTCTTTTCCCCCATGCCGCAGCGTCAGAAAAGTAGTGATAAGTTTCTCAGCTGCCGTTGGGTTCATTGTGTCTGCAACACGCACAATGATGGATTTCAGAGAGCTTGTTCCCGTCATACGGGTTTGCACAGTTGTGTAAGGCAAATAAATAGCAAGGTTTTGGCCGGAGCCTATCCCCTCTTCAGACTTTATAACGCCGATTATTCGAATAGGAATGTCCTTAAGAACAACAATTTTACCAATGACAGTTCCTGTTTCATTTGGAAAAAGGGTTTTCCTGGCATTCGTGTCAAGCAGTGCATCTTGAGCCAGTTCGATTATTTCCTGCGTCCCGAAAAATCTTCCTTCAATCAGCTTGCTGTTGCGAGTTGCAAAGTACTGGTCTCCAACGCCGCTGACTGTAACGCTCACCTCTTTGCTGCCGACACGAACGGTTGATGAAGTGGAGACCGAAGGGGTCGCCGCAATAACATAAGGCATTTTTGCAAGTTGCTGCGCGTCGCCGAGAGTAAGCGTCGTTATTTGCGCAGCTTTTAGATCGCCATATCCATGTCCCGGGCTGATGTAGAGTGTGTTGGTACCGAGATTGCTGATCTGTTCAAGAATTTTCTTTTGTGAGCCCTGTCCCAAAGCTACGACACAGACGACCGACGCGGTTCCGATAATGATACCAAGCATGGTAAGAAAGGTGCGCATTCGGTGATCATGCATTGATCGGAACGCCATTGAGAAAGCTTCTGTAAAGCGTCCCCTCCAGCCATTGGAAAGCCGTGGCTTCCCTTGTTCTTTTCGAACATTTTCATCGACATCGTGAATAACATCAATCATATCATCGGCAATGATCTGGCCATCGCTGATTTCAATAATTCGTTTGGCGCGTTGTGCGACCTTACGATCATGGGTAACCAGGATGACGGTGTGGCCATCTCGATTGAGTTGTTGCAAAATTTCCAGAACCTCTTCGCCACTATGGCTGTCGAGCGCACCAGTCGGTTCGTCTGCCAATATGACGTCTGCTCCATTGATCAAGGCGCGCGCGATTGAAACGCGCTGCTGTTGCCCTCCGGAGAGCTGGTTTGGTTTATGGCGGGTGCGTTCTTCCATGCCAAGGCGCCGCAATATTTCAAAAGCCCTTTGACGACGCTCCTCGCGATCCCTTCCTGCATAAATGGCGGGGACTTCGACATTCCCCAGGGCATCCAGCTCGCCTAGCAGATGATAGCGCTGGAAGATGAAACCAAAATGCTCACGTCTCAACCGGGCCAGTTCATCAGGTTCAAGATCAGAGGTTACGTGCCCTGAAATCAGGTAAGTCCCTTCAGAAGGTCTGTCGAGGCAACCGAGAATATTCATCAGCGTCGTTTTGCCCGAACCCGAAGCACCCATAATGGCGACCATTTCGCCACGATGGATTGTGAGGTCGATATGGTTGAGAACTGTTATAAAATGATTGCCAGAGGAATAACGGCGATAGACCCCCTTGAGTGAGATCAATGGTACGTCAGTCATTTCAGACACCCACGCTTATTGTACCTGAGCCAGAATTGGGATCCGTTGTCTGGTTGTCGGTAATAATTCTATCACCCTCCGCCAACCCTGAGCGGATTTCGATGTTAATTTTGTCTGTAATTCCAGTCTCTACGGTTCGATCGATTATGATCCCGTCGTTTTTCACCACGCGGGCGGTGGCTTTATTTGGCTCTCCGGTAGTGCGCAAAGCGGAAACGGGTGCGAGCAAAACATCTTTGGTTTGCGCTAAAAGGATATAAACTTCGGCGGTCATATAGGTTTTAAGAAAACCGTCTGGATTGGGAACGCTGAAAATTCCCTTATAGTAAACTGCTGAGGCGGTAGCCGCCCCGGAGGGGGTGGCGCTGGCGGCTGTGAAACTTTTGTCATTGACTATGGAAGCCGGAGCTGGATCAATCTTATCCAGTTTGGCTTCGTAGCGTTTGGTAGTCTGACCAGAAATTGTGAAGTAAAGAGGCAGCCCCTCCCTCACTCGGGTGATATCCGCTTCCGAAATGTCAACCTCAACAGTCATCCTGTCAAGCTGCCCCAATACTGCGATTGTCGGTGCTGATTGAGCTGCATTAACGGTTTGACCTTCCTGCACAACGGTTGCAAGAATAGTGCCGTCCATGGGAGCGGTTATGCGCGTAAAGGCGAGGTTGGTTTCGGCGATTTTCACCTCAACTTGTGAGGCAGCAATCGTGGCTTGTGTATTTTTGAGCTGCCCTTCTTTTTCTTTTACTCCGCTGACAGCCTTTTCATATTCTGAACGCGCAACGGCGTTTTTTCCGATCATGAGTTGATTACGTGCCAGATCCTGCCTGGCGAGTTCCAGTTGGGCAATATTCTGGTCGCGTGTCGCCTCGTTCTGGCGCAACCTGGCCTGCGCTTTCTCAAGCTCATTTTGTTGCGAAGTTGAGTCGATAAGCGCCACAACATCGTCTTTTTTGACGCGCTGCCCGGATCGAACTTTCAACGACAGAATTCGGCCGGTCACCTGGGCACCGATAGCGACGAGGCTCTTTGGCTTGAGAACGCCTGTTGCGAGAACAGATTGCTCCAGATCCCCGCGATGGATAATCGATATTGCAGGTAATGGTGCTTCCTTGCTCGCCTGACGGACCACCAGATAACCGATGATCAGGAGCGCGACAAGAATAGCGAGCCAAAGACGCCTGGAGAACTGGCGTTTGGACTTAAGTTTCATGGAAGCCTCGTACCATTTGCCGGCGATGGCGGAATTGCTGGTATTACGATGTGTGGGCCGGTATAGCCGTCAATAACTTCTGGCGACTTTGCGTCTATCTGACCGTCCCACCCGCCACCCAACGCTTTTTGCAACGTGATGTAATTTAAAACCAGGTCTGTGTGAAATTGACCAAGGTCCGTTTCGGAGTTCAACAAAGCCGTTTGTGCATTCAATACTTCGACGAAACTCTTACTGCCGACTTTGAATTGCTCAAGGGTAAGCTGGTTTATCTTTCGGCTGTTGCTCGCAATTTTCTGCAGCTGATCATAACGCAGTCGGTTTTGGTTAAGCGCGACGCTCGCATTCTCCACTTCACTCAATGCAGTCAAAACAGCCTTTCGATATGCAATGAATGATTGATCGCGAGCAGCTTTGGCAGCGTCAACCGCCGCATTCAGTTTGCCGCCCTGGAAAACCGGTATTGAGAGAGAGGGGCCGAAACTCCAGCCAATAGTCGAGAGACGGGCAAGATCGCCGAAGTTCTTACCCCCTGTGCTGATATTGCCGCTGAGGGATATGCCGGGATATAAATTGGCTTCAGCTTGACCAATCCTGGCGGTTGAAGCTGCGTATTCTCGCTCGGCTGCACGCAAATCCGGACGGTTGAAGAGGAGGGTTGCTGGCAAACCGGCTGGCGTTTTCCGGGGCACATCGGGAACAGGCTTTGCTATATCTAGTTTTGTTGCAAGGACGATTGCGGAGTTTCCTGTTAGCACGGTCAGATTGTTGAGATAGAACGCATAACTGATACGCAGTTCCGGTATTTGCGACCGGGTGGAGGCCGCCTGTGTCTGAGCACTTAACAAATCAACCTGGGAAATCTGTCCGGCCTGAAGCCGGGCGCGCGTTAAAACAACGGTTCGATCCTGCAATACGGAATTCTGCTGTGCGATCGATATTTTGGCCTGGACGCCTCGCAATTGCGCATAATTTTTAGCAATATCACCGATCAGGGTTACGAGAGCAGCGCGCAATCGCTCAGTTGCAGATTCGACATGGTAATATGCAGCTTCGATGCCACGCCGATTGCCACCGAACAGATCGATCTCCCACTTTGTATTGAAGTCGAGGGCAGTTTTGCCGGATATATTTGACGAGGTTACATCGGACCGGGTGTAGCTGGCGGTGCCGTTCAGGGAAGGGAAAGCGTTTCCGCCGGCTGATACAAGCTCAGCTCTCGCCTGACGGACTTTTGCTCTGGCATCGGCTACACTCGTGTTGTCAGCTATAGCATCGGCTATTAACTGGTTGAGAACAGGATCATTCAGCTTTTTCCACCAGTCGGCTAGAGCTGGTGTTTGTGTATTCGTTTCACTGTTCCAGCCGGTCGGTGTAATAACGTCTGGCCTCCTATAATCAGGGCCGACCGCAACACAAGAAGCGAATATGGGCAGAAACACGGTCAGAAAAGTCAAGCGAGCAATCTGTTTTGACAAAATGGATCCTGAACATTCAGCATTCGTTAAATGGTACCACTGAACCACGACAGGATTTTCGAATGCAGCTCAGTTGATCTGAACGGAAAGGCATTCAAAAAATTGGCCCGCGCGACGTCGTTGAACCGAGCCGCGTTGTTTATTGATGAAAACTCCGATTCCGTATCCGGTTTATTCCCGGATTCGTCCCATTATGGATACTGCTTGATTCTGAGCGATGCCCAGGCCATCTTCAATCACAATAATTGGTGGGCAAAATAAGAGCTGTCCGCAACTGGTGCTGGTTGGCCTGTCAGGGCAGTGGTTTTCCATGGCAAAGATCGCTCATCCTGCCGTCACGTTGCAGAAAAATTGTTGGTTCTGGTGCGACTGGCGATAAGTATGAAGAAGAGAAATATTCAATCTCGTCGTGCTGCCCATTATTGGACGGGGCGGCGGCCACTATCGGATCAGGGCGCTCAAACCGTCTGGACGCAACGTGCCTTAAACATGCTCTACGATACGCAAGTCGTCTGCATCGTATTTGCTATCATAGTGTCAGAAAAATTCGATACTGTTCAGAAATCCGGGCCCAATTATATTCGAATATTCTATAATAATTAGTTAAAACAAACACTTGCATTATTCTGCCCATGTTGTAATCATGGGTTTGGGTATCTGTTCTTATCCGGCGATATCCAATCCAGGTTTGAGGTTGCTAACGAACTTGGGCCATCTGGACCTGCCGTAACCAGGTTCAGCATTCGCCTTATGGCGAAGCGATATACCCCAGTCACCCGTCCACGTGGCTGGGGTATATTGAAGCGAAGGATTTTATCTCAAAAATTGTATAATTATGCAAAGCCAGCGAAACTTCTTGCTTTCATAAAAGCCATCGCCGCAAGCTTGCGAACATGATTAACCTTTTCTTTGCTCTTCTAAGAGGCCGTTTTGAAATGGGTTGAGTAGTTGGGGCACCTGTGATTCCGGAATGTCGCGACACTTTCTGGAGATTACAATGTGGACCCCGACTACTCGTGTACAGCATAGCCGTTGCGCGACGCGATACCAGACCGATCTGACGGAAAACGAATGGCAACTTCTGCAGCCGATGCTTCCTGAGCCGCACGGGACAGGCCGACCGCGCAAATGGGCGATGCGTGAAATTGTGAACGCCATCTTCTACGTTCTACGCGGCGGCATTGCCTGGCGCTTGTTGCCGTCGGATCTGCCGCCCTAGCAGACAGTCTACGGCTGGTTTTCGCGCTTTCGCGATAGCGCGCTTTTCGAGAAGACCAATCACGCTCTTGTCATGGCAGATCGGGAGCGTGTTGGCCGCGAGG
>NZ_JBQEPD010000074.1:0-6691 GCF_052045675.1 Brucella sp. 22210 | reverse complement strand
GCTTCGGTGAGATAGCCGGAGCGCAGGCCGTGGGCGGAGAATTCCGTGGCATCAAGCCCTGCCATTTGCGCGCGTTGTTTGACGATCCGGTTGACGGCGCTGGGTTCAAGCGCTCGCGCAGAGACGTTGCCCCAGCGATCTACTTTTCGAAACACACTGCCCTTGTCGATCCTGGCTGTTTCCAGCCAGCGGGTGAGGGCTTCGACGGGCCGTCCGGTCAGATAGACGATCTCACCCTGATCGGCGCCACTGGTTTTGGTGCGGCCGAGATGAATGCCGAGCGAGGGGAGGGGAGGGCCGTCCACATCGGTGACCGGGGCCTGTTTGACAAGCTGTTCCACGCGCAGGCCAGCGACTTCGCTGCGACGACGCCCGCCTGAGGCAAAGGCTACCATCAGCATGGCCCGGCCGCGAAGCGCGGTGAGATCCTCGCCGGAACAGGTTGCCAGCAGCTTGCCCAGAATATCGCCGGTAATAGCATTGGCACTCTTGCGGCTGCGCGGCCGGTTCAGGGCACGCACCGCAAGCCGGATTGCCGATTTCACGGAAGGCGATGAGAACGCACCCTCCAGACCGCGCCAGCGGGTCAGCGTCGACCAGTTGGCGAGACGGCGGCGGACGGTCGCCGGCGCATGCGGTCCCGACACGCGCAAAAATCCGCCTCGGCGTAATTCCGCTTCCACGCCGGCCGGCATGCCGTGATCGGGTTCGATCTCGCGTTGCTGTGGCCGCCACAAATGATGGGCGACGAATTTCAGCAACAGGGCTTCGGGCGCCGGGAAGGGGAGGGGATTGCCGGTTGCGGCCAGCGACCAGGCTTCGAGATAGGCCAGATCCGAGGTCAGCGCACGCAGCGTGTTTTCGCCCATGCCTTCATTGACCAGATGGCGCAGTGTCTCGACATCCTCGTCGGTCAAAATGCCTGCCAGCATGTCGCGCCGGTTCATCGGCAAAACGGCGGCAATCGTGTCGAGGGTTTCGGCGCGCCGTTCGACGGCGGAAACGGGCGCTGATCGCACAGGCAAACTCCTTGATTGAATTGGAACCGGACTTTCAGCGGCGTTGCTTGGCCCAATTTTTACTGATTTGCGGCTTCAAATCAATAAGCTTCGATAACCAGTATCCAGGGTGTAACTTGAAAAGTTATCGCCTGTATTGTCGCAGGGAGAATGCATGTAAAGTTTGTCGCCACATTGTAATATCGTGACAGGTCTCAAAATGGGAAAACTGTCTGCAGAACGGTCAATCGGTACCCCAAAAAAGAGCCTGCAGTGGAGGAAATGTCCCGAATGAAATCCTTTTTCCAGCGAATGATACCGTTTGATCGCTGACAAGGTATTTAAAAAAACCCTTAATATACTACAGCATCACCATTGGCTGGCGTCGTGGGTGTCTGCCCGCGGCAGTTGTGCTCCCCAGGCGCCAGTCTTCGCTCAGTCAACTATTCATTCGCGCAAGGATATAACCTCTCCTCGATCCAGACCCGTGTCTGTTCCAGGATTTCATCCGAAAGCGTATCGTCGTCAATTGCGCGGGAAAGGATCACTGCTCCGACCATCGCAGCCCAGGTTCCGATGGCCGCGCGCCGCCGTTCCGAAGCTTCGACTTTAGGAAGGGCCTTCGCCATGCGCTCGATTTGTGCCTGAAGCCCGGTAGACATGGCGGCGCGGGCCGCTTGCGTCTGATGGCGGATATCTGCCGCCAAGCCTGCTGTTGGGCAGCCTCTGGCAGGGTTATTGCGATGCTTCGGTGCGAGATAGCCTTCGAGATAGGCCCGTAAATCGAGGGTACTGTTGTCATCACTGTAGAGCGCATGCGCGATCGTTGCGGCAATGAGGTCGTCCTTCGAGCTGAAATGTCCGTAGAAACCACCATGGGTGAGGCCTGCAGCTTTCATCACTTCCGACACGCTAACCGCATCAAATCCCTTCTCACGAAACAGTGCGCTTGACACATCCAGAATGCGGCGCCGGTTCTGGATCATCTGCTCTCGGCTGACCTTCATTTCAAAATTCTCCACCGCATCCATTGACATATTCATGATGATCATCATATTTAATAATCATGACGACAATCATGAATATAGTCCCTAACCAAGCAGAGAGCAATCCCATGACCGCCACTCCTTCCGTTCTCATTACCGGAGCCTCCGCAGGCATCGGCGCTGCCTACGCCGACCGCTTCGCCCGGCGCGGCCACGATCTTGTCCTCGTCGCGCGCAACAGTGATCGCATGGAAACCCTAGCTGCCCGCCTGCGGATTGAAACTGGGGTTAAGATCGATATCATTCAGGCGGATCTTACCAAGCTGGCAGACCTTGCCGTGGTAGAAGCCCGGCTGCGTGACGACAGTAGTATTGGCATCCTCGTTAATAATGCCGGCACGGCGCTTGGCGGCAGCTTCCTTGATCAGTCCATCGATGATGTTACCCGGCTGGTTGCGCTCAACACCACTGCGCCGCTTCGACTTGCCAGCTCCGTCGCGCCTCGTTTCGCAGAGGCGGGCGAAGGAGCGATCATCAATATTGGCTCCGTCGTCGGTGTTGCACCGGAGTTTGCGATGACTGTCTATGGCGCGACCAAGGCGTTCATTCTGTTTCTGTCGCAGGGACTGAGCATCGAACTCAGCCCCAAGGGCGTCTACGTACAGGCTGTGCTTCCAGCTGCCACGCGCACCGAAATCTGGGGACATGCAGGTGCGGACGTCAACGCCATGAGCGGCGTGATGGAAGTCGATGAACTCGTCGATGCGGCACTTGTCGGTTTCGACCGAGGCGAGCCGGTAACGGTCCCGCCTCTGCCCGATGCCACGCAATGGGATGCATTCCAGGCGGCCCGTCAGGCCATGCTTCCGAATATGGGTCAGACACGTGCGGCTGAGCGCTACCGGAACAAGCGCTAATTGGCAGCGATAGGTTCAATCTTTTCAGTTTTCATAAAAGGCGACTATCCTATGACTGACAAGTCTCTCTTCGAGCCATACGAGCTCGGTTCCCTGCTTCTCTCCAATCGCATCGTGATGGCACCACTCACCCGTAACCGTGCCGGTTCTGATCTGGTGCCTGGCGCGCTTGCGGCAAAATACTATGCCCAGCGCGCCAGCGCAGGGCTGATCATAACTGAGGCGACCCAAGTCTCCGAACAGGCGCAGGGCTATCAGGATACCCCCGGCCTCTATACGCCAGAACAGATTGCCGGCTGGCGCGCGGTGACGGACGCCGTTCATGCGAAGGGCGGGCGCATCTTTGTCCAGCTTTGGCATGTCGGCCGCGTAAGCCATGTGGACCTTCTCGGCGGTAAGGCTCCGGTCGCTCCGTCGGCCATCCGTGCGGAAACCAAAACATTCGTCAATAACGGTTTTGCGGATGTCTCGGAGCCACGCGCTCTTGAGACCGATGAGATCCCGGGCATTGTCGAATCCTTTCGGCAGGCTGCCGCCAATGCCATCGAAGCCGGCTTCGATGGCGTCGAGGTGCATGGTGCCAACGGTTATCTGCTCGATCAGTTTTTGCGCGAGACGGCAAATACCCGTATTGACGGCTATGGCGGCTCGATCGAAAACCGCGCCCGCCTGCTGCTTGAGGTCACCGAGGCAGTGTCGAAAGCGATCGGTGCTGGTCGTACCGGCGTTCGCCTGTCACCGGTCTCGCCAGCGAGCGGTATCGTCCTCTCTGGCCATGAACAGCAGCAGTTCAATTACGTCGCGGACAACTCGACAAGCTCGGTATCGCCTATATCCATATAGTGGAGGGCGCGACAGGCGGTCCACGTGAAGCGACGCCGTTCGATTATGGAGCCCTGCGCCAGCGCTTCGGCCAAACCTTCATGGTCAACAATGGCCTCGACCGGACGCTTGCCGAACTACAACTCGCCCACGGTGAAGCCGACCTCTTCGCATTCGGCCGGATGTTCATCGCCAATCCTGATCTGGTGGAACGGCTGAAAGCCGGCGCTGCGCTGAATGATTTGGATTTTACCACGCTCTATGGCGGCGGGGCCAAGGGCTACACCGACTATCCGACACTGGCCGACTGATGCGGAGTGGGCGGCGTTCGTTGGGGACGCCGCCCGGCCACCGAGACTGACTATTCTCTAAACTGTATGCTGTGCCAAAACGATAGTGCAATATCCAAGGATATCCCACCATGACCAACGAAAACCGCTTGTCCGACTGGAAAACTGTCCCGACCCAACACGTCCAGGTGCTCGGTACGCGGTTCGCCTATTGTAGTCTCGGTTCTGCCAAGGCTATTCCGTCTGAAACTGGTGTTCCCGTGGTGTTGCTCAATCACTGGGCTGCGAACCTCGACAATTTTGACCCGCGTCTGGTGGAGGGGCTTTCGGCCGATCGCGCGGTGTACGCGCTCGATTATCGCGGAATCGGAACATCGAGCGGCAAAGTGCCGCTGACAATCAAGGAGATGTCGCGTGACATGATCGCCGTCATTCGTGCGCTTGGGCTCGGTCCCGTCGATATGATCGGCTTTTCCCTTGGCGGCTTCGTTAGCCAGCAGATCCTCTTCGACGGGACCGAGCTTGTGCGGCGCGTCATTCTTGCCGGAACCAGACCTGCGGGTGGAACGGGTATAGAAAATGTTGGCATCGTATCTTCGCCACTGATCCTCAAGGGCCTCGTGACGCTTCGTGACCCTAAGATATTTCTGTTTTTCACATCGAGCGCCAATGGCCGACTTGCCGCCAACGCCTTTGTTGCGCGCCTGAACGAGCGGAAGAAAAACCGTGACAGATCGGTCGGCTTTGGCGCGATGCTGCGGCAGTTGAAGGCCATCAAGGCGTGGGGCCTACAGCCTGCGCAAGCGCTTGAAACCGTCCAGCAACCTGTTCTGGTCGCGAATGGCAATTACGACATTATGGTGCCGAGCCAGAATTCGATCGACATGGCAGAACGCATTCCGCATACCAAACTCGTCCTTTACTCTGACGCCGGCCACGGCGGCATTTTCCAGTTTCATGATACGTTCCTGAAAGAAGCGAAAGCTTTTCTGGCGGCCTGATCGGCACGCCTTTTCATATGGCGACAACACTCTCCTCCGAGGCAGAAGACGATGAAAGCTCTTATCTTTAAACGCTACGGCAAATCCACGCAGCCCGAATACACAGATGTGCCACGTCCCACGATCGGCCCGGACGAAATTCTCGTCCAGGTTCATGCCGTTGGACTGAACCCGATCGACAACATGATCCTGAAGGGTACGTTCAAACCCGTGCTCAAGTTCGATCTGCCGGCCACCATGGGCAGCGATGTCGCTGGCGTCGTGACGGAGGTCGGAACTCGCGTGAAGCGTTTTAAAGTCGGTGACTCGGTCTTTGCCAGCGTATTTGATCTTGGTCGCGGAACTCTGGCTGAATTCGTCGCAATTCCTGAGCGCTTTGCTGCGCCGAAGCCGACCAACCATGATTTTGTCGAAGCCGCTTCGATCCCGATGGTTGGCCTCACGTCCTGGCAGGCGTTCAAGGAACGGGCCCGGCTGAAAGCTGGGCAGAAGGTTTTCATTCCAGCAGGATCGGGCGGCATCGGCACCTTTGCCATTCAGTTTGCCAAATATCTCGGCGCCAAGGTCGGCACGACCACCAGCACGGGCAATATCGATCTAGTGAAAAGCCTCGGCGCAGATGAAGTGGTTGATTATAAGAAGCAGGAATTCGAAACGGTCCTTCGCGGCTACGATATGGTGCTCGGGACCATCCGTGGCGACGGTATTGAGAAGTCGCTGCTGATCCTGAAGCCCAACAGCATCATTGTTTCGCTGATCGGCCCCCTTGATACGGCCTTTGCCCGCGCGCGAAACCTCAATGCTGTTCTGCGCTTCGTCTTCAGCCTGATGAGCCGGAAAATCCTGCGCCTCGCGAAGAAGCCTGATGTTCGCTATTCATTCCTGTTCGTTCATCCGGATGGCGATCAACTGGCAGAGATTGGCGCGATCATCGAAGCCGGTCACATTCGTCCTGTTATCGATAAGGTTTTTCCATTCGATCAGGCAAGTGAAGCACTCGCCTATCTGGAAGCCGGGCGCGCGAAGGGCAAGGTCGTGGTGAGACTGATATAGGGCCCGATCTTTTTAAACTTCCGTTGCTTAGGGGCCGGTGCGGAGAGTTGACGATTTCATAATCATCCAATGCGAGCGCAGCGACCAGTATGAAACGCACTCTTGCGGCATCCCTAGCCGACCGACACACCTGTCGTTCATCTATTATTTTCCGCTAGCGTGGTGAAAGATAATGAAGAAATCGAGGCGAAGCCCTTCAAAGGGTTGATAGCGTTCCGCCTATCTTGGCCCGAGATTTGCTCGAAAGACCGGAAAGCAGGGCGATTCCGGCCATCCGCTGCACCGAAAACTCTGATTTGCGGCTTCAAATCGATAAGCTTCGATAACCTATACTAGTCATGTATTTCCAATAGGTTGTTTTGATTAATGAACTCGCCAGTTCAACCCGTATCGGTAACCGGGGCAGATCCGGTGGCAGTGCTGACAAAGTCGGCAGATTCGCGGACTGTGCGCTGACTGGAAAATAGCCGGGGCGCTCAAGCGCGTACCGCGACAAGGGAGGTGAGCGGCGGAACAAGATGATTAGAGATGGGGTGACGTTCCAACTGCATTCTGCCGGCAATCTGTTGTGGTGACCACCCATGGCTTATGCGATCGACAACGGATTAACGCAAATGAGCAAAA
>NZ_JBQEPD010000073.1:0-6999 GCF_052045675.1 Brucella sp. 22210 | reverse complement strand
GGCATCAACAAGGATGAGTTCGCGGCTCGCGCCGGCACCGGCCATGTGCCGGCTGCATTGGAAACGCACTGGATCGAGCGCGATGCAAGCGCGATAGCCGCGCACATGAATCTCGACATGACGACAGAGCAGGGCCGAACCGAGGCGTTTAACCGGGCGGCGTCTTTCCATGCCGAAATGATGGATGATCTAACGGAGAAAGTCGAACTCACGCGGTCCGACTGGCAGGAATTGCAACGGATGCGTGAGCAGTTCGACCAAGCGGCCAACCGTGGCCCGGATACGGAGGAAATCGATGCGTGGGACGATATTCGCGGTGTCATGCCGCAAAGAGACGAGTTTACGGCTGAAAAAGCGGCGTTCATCGCTTATGCGCAGAAGTCGCCGCTTCATGCAGAATTGGCATCGCAGGCGCTCGACATCGAGGGACACGACAAGAATTACCCGTTCATAGAGCCAGCATCTTATATTCAGCCGGAAGACCGTGTTCATTTGAACCAGATCGCGACGGAACGCGGTATTCCGCTGGATTTCGATCTTCGGTCAGACCACGCCGAAAATCGGGTCGCGATGTTGAACGCGGTTGAAAACCGCTATTTCGGCATCGTCGCGCAAGAGGAAACCGCCCGCGAAGTGCGGGAACTGGCAGCTAAAGACAGTCTGACTTTCGATGAAAGCCGCAAGCTTATCGATGGGCTGAAGGCGATTGTCGGTGAAACAGGTGTGCGCGATCTTCAGAACGGCAATGTGTCGGAGTTCGTGGAGCACCTGAAGGCGGCAAATATCGAGATCGATCAGCGCGAGGCATACGATATGGGTAAAACCTATGTCGAGGCGATGCGTCAGCACGGTTACAATATGGACGATACCGAAAAGGCCATATTGACCGACAAGGTGCTGTTTGAGTTGCACGAGGAACGCGAACAGCTTGAAGAACAGCGCCAGCTTACCGAGGACACCCGTTCTCACAACCTGAACAGCGACCATAAACTGGGCTTGTGAGGTGAGGACAATGGTTCTGGCTGAAGATCGACGCAAACAGATTATCGGCGCGGCTCTCTTGACCGTATCGGGCGCGCTGTTGGGTTATATACTGGCGCTAATGGTTTTGACCGTCTGGCACAAGAATTGGACTATCGGCGCTTTCTATCTGATTGAAAACTTCCAGTCGCTTTACCGGCTGCATTTTCGCGAATGGCAAGTGTCCGCTGTCGTGATCGTCTTGCCGATGATCGGCGGCTTGCTGTTGAGCACGCGAATGCTCGATTCCGGTTTGACACAATATGGCGTCACCAAGTGGCAGACGATCAGCGACATGAAGCGCAATCGCTTTTTCGCGAACCCGGCCACCGGCTTTCTGCTTGGCAAGACCGGCAAGCCGTCCTCCAAGGGCAAGCTGATCGTTTCGGCCAAGTTTCCGCATTGCCTTCTGGTCGCGCCGACCGGGGCCGGTAAGACGGTGGGCTTCACGATCCCCAATCTTCTGACCTATCTCGGCAGCGCCATTGTTCTGGACGTGAAGGGCGAGTGTTTCGAGAAAACCGCCCGGCATCGAGCGGCGAAGGGGCATAAGGTGCTTCGCTTCGGGCCGACCGAGTATGGCCAGCCGACACACCGCTGGAATCCGTTGAGCCGCATCGAGAAAATGACCAACCCGGCGCAGCGCATGGCGGCGCTTGACAAGCTGGCGACCTTATTTCTTGCCGCGCAAAGCCCGCAGGCTGAAAGCTTCCTGCCGAACAGCCGGGAGGTTTTTGTCAGTTGCGCGCTTTTGGCTTTCGAGCAGGGCAAGTTCAATCTCGGCCATGTGCACAAGCTGGCCTTCAACGGCGAAGGCACCAACAATGATCGCTTTGCAGCTTACGCCAAGGTCGTTCGCGACGGCCATGCACGCGGATTGTTCCAGAAGCTCGCGAATACGGCGTCCGACACGTTGAGCGCCTATCTCTCCATTCTCGATTCTAGCGGCTTTTCGCCGTGGGCCAATCCGCATATCTGCGCGGTGACAGCCGGGAACGATTTCGATTTCGGGGATTTCCGCCGTGCACCGCATACGGTTTATTTCACCGTTACGAGCGAAGATATTCCGACAATCGCGCCACTGGTGCGCATGTTCTTCGCGGAAGCCATCGCCAAACTGCAGGAGAAGGAGCCGGAGCCGGACGAGCCGTTCCCGGTCATGTTCCTGCTCGACGAGTTTCAGCGCCTGGGCAAGATGAAAATCATCGTGGACAGCATTTCGCTGTTGCGCAGCTATGGCGGCAATGTCGCCATTATCACGCAGTCCATTCCCGACCTTGATCGCGTCTATGGTGTCGAGGATCGCAAGGCCATTCAAGCCAGCAGTGGCCTGAAACTCTATCTCACCCCGTCAGAAGAGGACACGGTCGAGGAATTATCGCAATCGGTCGGCACGACGACCAAGAAGGTCACGACCCGCTCAAAGTCCATGAAGGACGGCGTTTTCGGGGCCAATGTCACCGAGCGGACAGAAGAATATCCGTTGCTGACCAAGGATGATGCGCGCCGGTTGCCTTCCGATGAGATCATTATCGTTGTGAATGCGGCCATGCCGATCCGGGCAAAGCGCATTCAGTATTTTGCGGATCGTGAATTGAAGCCCATCTATGACGGCCAAGACCCGAACGCGCCGTTTCCACTTCCTAAGCGGGTCATCACCGAAGCCGATTACGACGAAATCAAAACCGTGGAATCGGTTTCGCAGGCAATCGCGGAGATCGGAGCCGAGCGGGCGAAGCAGGCCGACCGACCGGCAGCAAACATAGACGAACAAGAGCGCAGGCATTCAGCGGACAAGCGCGCAAGGGTGGCAAAAGCGCAAACGCCGAGACGGGAGGCTCGGTGAAAGATCTTGCCAAGAAGGATGCTCAGAACGCCGAAGCCGTGTGCCTCAAGATTGATGGTCTGTTCAAACGGGCCGGGCTTGGCGTGTAGATTTTCCGTCGCCGCTTGTTGACGCAAAAAGCCCGCGTCCGGCTGACCGCTATAGCCGGACGCATTGGTCAACTGCCTTTTCCGATCAAGGCCGTAGCCTTGCCTCGCACCTGCGCTAATTCCTGTTCCGAGATTCGCCCCTTCCGCACCGCCTTTCGAGCGCGCCAGTCAAGACTTTTGAGCTGATCGGCCAGAACCGCGCTCTGGCGCTCGTCATCGATCACAACCTCGAACGGATAACCCTTGCGCTTGATGGTCATAGGGCAGCAAAGCATCAAGCCTACCCGATTGTAGTTTGCAGGGCTAAGGACAACAGCCGGTCGATGCCCGGCCTGCTCGTGTCCCGCCTGCGGCGAAAACTGCAGCCAGACAACATCCCCGGCCTCCGGCACATAATCCGCCATCAGAAAGCTTCCTTGCCGACCGACGCACCAAAATCCACTTCCTCGTGGACATTATCGGGCGTAATGCCTGCAAGAAGCTCTTCAAGCCGATAGTTCGGTTGACGGACTGGTTCAATCACAATCCGCCCGCCTTCTTCGCGCACATCCACGGCTGTATCCAGTTCCAGATGCACCGCTTCCATGATTGCGGCCGGAAGTCTGACAGCAGCGCTATTGCCCCATTTTTTAATCAAAACCTGCATTTCAGTCTCCTCAAATAAGAATTCGGGAAACCGCCCCGTAAGGCGGAAACCGGAAGGCTTAGGCGATGCGAGCGTGTACGCTGTATTTCGTGCCTCTCACCCAAACAGAATCACCGCTTTCCGGGTAGTGTGCACGAGCAATCTGCAAAGCTTCGGTTTCGGAAGCCGAACGGCATTCATCCCATGCGACTGAACCGCGAAAAATCTAGAAGGTTTTCATTTCTGGTGCTCCGAAATCGGTTAGGTATCAACATTATCTAAACAATAAACCCGTTGCCATATCGTGTCAACAATGTAGATACAAAAACACCCGGCACTTTCGTACCGGGTGCGCATAGCAGGATGATGGCAAGGATCAGTGGGCTTCCACGTTTTTGGGGTCGGTTCCGGCTCGGGGCGAAATGACACCCGAAGGCTGGAATCTATCGGCGGGTTGCTTAAATGTAGTTTAACGACTACATTTGAGCAATGATCGAGGTAAAGCAGACGGCGACCTTCGCCAAATGGGAATCCCGGCTTCGGAACAAGCGCGCCAGAACCATCATTGCATCGCGGTTGATGCGTTTGGCCGAAGGCTTGCCGGGAGACGTGGAGCCGGTGGGCGAGGGTGTCAGCGAACTGCGGATTCACTATGGTCCCGGCTATCGCGTCTACTTTCAGCAGCGCGGGAATCTTCTGATCGTGTTGCTATGCGGCGGGGACAAGGGATCGCAGGCCCGCGACATTGCCACCGCCAAGAGGCTCGCCAAAGAATGGAGTGAACAAGATGACTGAAAAGCTGACCACCTACGACCCTGCCGCCGCACTGGTCGATGATGAGGAAATCGCTGCTTTCATGGCCGATGCCTTTGAAACTGGCGATGCGTCCTATGTCGCAAAGGCGCTCGGCGTCGTCGCTCGCGCAAAGGGCATGAGCGAAATTTCCCGCAAGACCGGCCTTTCCCGCGAACAGCTTTACCGCTCGTTCAGCGAACGTGGAAATCCGACACTCAAGACAACGCTGGCGGTGATGCGCGCACTAGGCGTTGATATGACAGCCAAGGCACATGCTTCTCAATAATGACTGTCCCTTTTGAACTGTAGTCTGTTCTGGACAACAATCGGCCCATACAAATCAAGGTCTTCCGGCACCAAAATCCAAGAAGGTTCAATTGGGACAGCGGAAGCAGCCTTGCGGTGTCTTTTCGCCCCGAGCCGGAACTGACCCCATATAGGAGAATAAATGCCGTCATTAGAGGAATACTTCAATTACTGGAGCGAACCGGCCATCGAGAATGATCGGGGCATAGATCGCGGGCCTCTCATTCAGCCCTATTATAGGCAATTAGGCCCGTATCCACGGGAAAGTGCGCTCTCGCTCCAACTCATCATTCCGACTGAGTGGAGACAATTATTCTTGCCAGGACAGACGCAGACAGATCCGCGTGTGGGGTTAAATACTTTGCCTGCAGCGCTGGCTCAAGTCATCCGCAAACTGGGCTTTGTACCTTGGGAATTCTATGGTCGCTATGGCAATTGGCAAGGCGGCGGACGCCGCTATATTCTCCGGCCCCATAGTTTCCCGCTATCGGTCGCGCTATACCGGCAGCGAATTCTTCCTTATTTTAGGGCATATAACAAGGAGACAGGAGAGCGTATTCCGGATAAGGAAAGATTTGAACGTACACACGAGTTTGCGCAATTCTGTGATTATGGCGACAGGCTTAGGCTTGCGGACATAGAGGCAATGGACCCTGAGGCCTATATGAATGAACTTAGGCAGTTAGGCTACTGGCCCAATTGATGGATCAGGCGACCGCTCGATTTTTTCTTATGCTTCACTGTAATTCCTTGAGGCGTTCTCAATATCGCCTCTGATAGCAAGAACTCTACTTCCCATTAATTCGGTCATACCGAGCCTGCATCTTGGCAGGAGAATCGGGAAATGACCTCGGCGCTTGAGCGTTGGCTGTCGTTTGCTTCGGTGGCGGCGATGCATTTGTTGTGCCCGGTGCCGGTCTGGAAATAACGTTATAAAGGGTTCTTGCCTGCGAGATAATTTCGTTAGGCTTGATACTTTGAACCATACCACAAAGACCGTTTACAATAGAGGGAATAAAAAATATGGAAAAAATGAGTATGCTTGCCGTTGCAATAAAGGGAATGAAGCCAACGATAGTTTCTATTGGCTGTTTTCCGATACTCGAAAAATAATTTGCAATGATGTTGTAAATCATTCCCAGCAATCCAGCGGTAATAACCGGATACAAAGCGTATGTTATCGCCCCTTGTATCCAGCGAAAGAAATAATCCTTGGTAGTGTCGAATATGTAGCAGGCAATAAACATGGGAGCTATGCAAACGAATACCGAAAACATTACCTTTGAACAGATAATAATCAAGCATCCAAGGCAACCAAGCAAGCTTAACTGCCATGTGATGAGATTGGACATGATCGCACCCGCAAACCAACTTGCCCGTTGCCCTACCTCATTTCCTTTCTGCGCAAGCGTATTGATCATAGCGTCAATTGCGCCAGCAACGGTATTCGCGCTTGAAGGGGCTGTCATCGTTAAGAGCTTGGCGGCGATTGAATCCATTCCTCCTTGTACAGCTTCCGTTACTTGGCCGAAGTTGCTCCATTTAAAACCGATGATGACGATTGCCATCAGCTTTACCAGGTGGCCGAGAAATCGGCCAAGAGAAATGGAGTGTATCTGTAGGAACTGATTCAAGATCAAAGCAACAATGGATAGAGTTGCCGCCGTCGCCGTCCCATTGATGGCTTGAAGCACAGCACCAAAGCCGGACGCGGACACGCCTTTGATCAGGGAATCTGCCGACGAAACAAAACCGGTGACAAAAGAATCCATTAGAAAATACCTGCGGTCTTGCAGATTTCGCGAGCCCTCATGATGAGGCTTTGCGATTTCGAACTATATTTTCTAAGGAACACGTTCGTTTCCGATCCATATGGAGCGTAAAATTTCAAATCCTTAAATTCATTCTCGTATATTTTTATTGCCTCATCCCAAGCGGGATAAAGCGTTTCACATGTGCATGTATTTTGGGAAATTATATTGTTTCCGATAAATGTGTTTTGGATATCCTCAAGTACGAATATGCCGTTTCTATCTTTATATTTTTCGTGAAACCACTTGGGAATATTTGTCCACTTGCAGCCTTTGGACGTAACGCCGCCTTCGTTGTCGGTCGTCACTTGTGGGCGCGCGAAATTAAAGAACTCTTTTTCCCGCTGCCGGGTGTCATCTTCAGGCGATCCTGCGCAGGCCGGTGCCGCGATCATCACCACGAATAGGGCGAGCAGTGCTTTTTTCATGTTAGTGCTTTCCTCTCACACGGTAGATTTCGGCAATGCCTCTTTGCGAGCCATGCCGCCCGGCCTGCACAATCACGTC
>NZ_JBQEPD010000072.1:0-7034 GCF_052045675.1 Brucella sp. 22210 | reverse complement strand
TTGCTCAAACCACCATTCAGGGAAACACTATAGGGCAGGTTGGTGGTACAGCTTACCGATAGAGCCCCGGTCGCATCCACATTGGATGTCAGAACCCCGTGATTGCCAAAGTTGATAGACGTGGCGGAGACTGTACAGGTGCGATCAACATTGGCCGTCACGTTGAAGGTTGGCTGCGTTGGATTATCCGTCATAGCAGTACAGGCAGGCGCCACAAGCAGATAGCTGGCATAGTTGAAGCGGGTTTGAGCACCCGAGAACGTCGATAAATACGCGCCGCCTGGCGTGGCCGCCTGCCCGGACAGGATACGCCCATAGATCGTACGCGTGGCGGTAGTGGATGTGAGCGGCAGCAAGGTCATGTCGATGGGTGGTGGCGACCCCAATGCCGTGTTGGTAACAGACCCCCAGGGAACCGAACGCGCAGTATCGGAATAAAGCTGATAGGTCAGCGCGTTGGTGCCGCTCAGCATGGTGCGCAAGCCGCCACTTGAGCCGCCGCTGCCCGCATTGATATTGGGGCACACCCGAAGAAAAAGACTGACTGTGAGCGTGTTGGAGCAATTAACACCCAATGTCGCCGTCGTATCAACCGCGCCACCCCCAAGAAGATTGACCGTACCAAAATTGACATTGGTGATGCTGAAGGAACAGGTTTGTGCATGGGCCCAACTTGGTAGAAAAATCAATATATTGAACAACGCGCATGCGACGATGCGATAAAATCTCATTGCGTGCTCCTGCATACGGCGTCCGGAATGGTAACGCGCTCTTCTGTATTGCGTGGCGCGTTGAACGTAATCTGGCATGAGCCCTTTTCGGATTGCGTCACTATCAACGTGTTGGAGTTCTCAATGCCTTCAAGATAGACCTGACCGTCATAACCCACAATGAACTCCTGCGAGCCATTGAGCTGCGCTGTCGATCCCGTCTCGATGTAAGCGCCACTCTCATCGCGCAGAGTGACAAGGGCAGCTCGCGTATCGGCCTTGACGTTGAAGTCCACCACGGAGCCACCCCGATCGCTTGGGCTTACCACTTGTCGAGTTTCACCTACAGTGGCATCAATCGGCAAATTGCTGGGGTCAATGGAAATTACGTTCTTGTCATAGGAACGCAGATTGGGCAGCAGCATCTTGCCGCTCTTGTTGGTTTTGCCCATGGGACGATTTTCGAATTGAACGTCGACATCTGGTGCGCCCACATCCACCACACTGAAAGCATCGTCGATGCGGTTCGAGAGGAACACACCTCCGCCTGCGAGGACAACTGCACCGTCGATCTGTGCGGTGGCGCGAACATTGTCATCATACTTTTCAACACCAGCTTCAATTCTGCCGATCTGGCTACGATAGCTGCCGCTGGCAGCAATGATGTCGCTCTGGCCATAAGAGCCGCGCAACCGCCAGCCAGTGCTTCCCACCTCGGCCTGTTCCGATTTCATCAAGTCGATGGACCCGGTGGTTCCGTTTTCATCAGCCGAAACACTCGTCGATGCCGTGATGTTATGGTCGAACGACCAAGACAATCCAGCATATAATCCAAACGAGCCTTTCTGCTCGAAGTCCGTATAGGCAGACATGAACATGTTGCCTTTCTTACCAAAAGGCCGCGTGGCGGTGACGCCAAGAATCCGCGATTTTTCGGAATCGACAGTTTCGATCTGCGTGTAGGAGAAATTCAGATTCGTTTCATTGAAGATGCGAGGAAGTGAAACGGAAACTTGATCAAGCGCTTTGGCAGGCTTGGCGCTATTGTCCGGAAGCCCGGTCTCGTCTATATCGGCCGTGATCGAGGCGATATCATTGTAATCGCCGAAAGTGCGCTGCGTGCGCACGTAGAATTTGACATCCCAGAGATCGGCTTCAACGCTTGCAGCAATCTGGTAGCCGGTTTGCCCACCGAATTTGCTGGTCGCGCCGGATAAGGTTCCAACGCCGTAAGGCCCGATATTGAAAACGCCGCCAATGCCCGCATTGTAGAAATTCTCGGCACCTTCAACGTGCCCTTCTAAGGTCGTGTTATTGGTGAGACCATAACGCAAGGTGCCGCTTCCCACGATGCGCTCATCATAGTCATTCGATTCCGTGCCGTAATAGCGGCGGGCAAAGCCGGTTTCGGCAGAAAAATCAGCAAACCCCTTAGCCAGCAAATTAGACGAGGCATAGAACGGCGTTTCCGTAACCGTCTCTCGGCCCAGAACATCGCGAACCACCATACGCGCTGTGCCTGCGCCCGTGACCACCGGGAGGTTGGTGACCGTAAATGGACCGGATGCAACATTGCTGGTCGCACGACGTGCGTTATCGATATAAACATCGACCGTTGACGGCACAGCCGCAGACCCCGACAGCTCAGGCATCGGCATAGTAACCAGATCGGGCCGCAATGAAAAATTGCGCCGGATTTGTACGCCGCCCAGACGGGTCGGTCGCGTCCATGAGAGGCCACCCGTAATGAAATCACCGACATTATAGGTCATCAGCGTTTCCTGATCCGAATAGGACCATCTCGTATCGAGACGCGTTGACCCGAAACTGTCGGTGTCGGACGAACTGAGCACCTGCGACGACGACAGGACGCCATAGGGACCGAACAGGCGCCCTTCCATGAGACCAGAAACACCTTCGAACTGCGTCAGATCATACCAATCCTGTCCGCCGCTGGCGCCATAGATCGTATAATTCACCAGCCCGCCGAAATTGCTCTTGGCCTTGGGTTTTTCGTCTTCTTCTTCAGACGTGACTTCCTCGCCAGACTGCGCATCGATGACACGCGCGGCGCGCTTGTTTTCCTGCGCATCGAAACGAACGATCTGGTTCTCCTTGTCATAGGTGACGTTGACCCCGGAGAGCCGGTTCACGTCGATCCATCCGTCATCCCGCATAGCTTCCGTGGCGGGCTTGATCCCGACATTCTTGAGCTGTTCGGGCTCAATCAGAAGTGATCCGTCCGGTGTTTGACGAAACGTAGCGATCAGCGCCGATGATGCGCCATTCACATAGACCTCAAGCTGAAGCTCCAGAGGGGTATCGTCGGAAACAAGCGTCCCCGACGACGTAGGTGGCAATTCCTGCGCCGCAGCTTTCAGACATCCTGTGCAGACCGTTAGAAACGCAATCGTCAAAACCGCAAGATCAACCGCCCCTGACGCTCGCTTGCGCATTTATCGGGCCAGCTTCGCTTTGAGCTGAAATCGTCAGCGAGCCACCACCCCGACTACCACCTGTTCCGGGAATGAACCAAGTTGCACTTGATTGCCCCAGAACATATCCAACAAGGCCTTTTCGCTGTGCGACGGCACGACCGCCTGCACCCTGCAATGCAAGATCGGAAACACGCAGCCGCTTGTTTCCCTTGTTACTAACGGTCACCTGATAACCGCCCGATTGACGCTGGACACTCCATGACGGGTTCGCATCCGGCGTGCCGGGCTGCGAGAAGAAAACCGGAATGGAATGGCGGATCACCAGATTGACCGTGCCGGATCGCCGCTGCGCATTATCGGGAAGTTCATCGACAATCAGCCGATAGCTTTCTTCCGCCTTGACCGGGCTTTTCGTGGTGCGCACGATACGGATGATGTTTTCGCCGCCGGGCTTCAGTTGCGATATGGGCGGACTGACAACAACATCGGTTGCTGCCGTGTAGGTATCAACGCCATTGCTCTGGCTCCAGCGGAATATTCTGGCCTGAACATTGATGGGCCGTTTTGCATCGTTCCAGATGCGAATGTTTGAAGCCGCCGTTGGCGCGCTCAGATCGATGATGACCGGCGAAACGCGCAAGGAAGCCGCATGCGCGGGGACAAGATACAAGCTCGCCAATAACGCCGCGGCAAAAGTGAGAACACGCATTCTACCCTCCGTGACGTTAATAGCTGATCGTGGCGGTTACCGTATCCGTATAGACACCCGCAGCTGGCGTCGACTGCCCTGGAACACGCCCATAGACCGTATAGGCTTGAGCGGCACCAGTGCCTGTCCCGGCGACTGTGTTCGTTCCGACGGTGTTGCCCCAGACTGCGGTGCGGGCCGTCGTTGTGTACAGCGAATATCCAATAGTGGCGCTTGCCGGCCCCGTCATCAAACGGTTTGTGACGGTTGCGCCGGTTCCCGTGCCAGCGCTCAAGCCGATATTGTAAGGTGTCGAATTCGTGCATTGCACGGTTATGGTGCTGGTCGCGTCGACATTCGTCGACAAAACACCATTGGAACCAAAGTCCATGTTGGTTGCAGAATTAATAAGACAAGCTGCAGTAATCGTAATCTGCACATTGAACGTCGTTGTAGGCGTTTGAGCCGACGCTCTTGTAATTACAAGCAAAGCTGTAATAGCAATAAATAGTAGTTGAAGGTTTTTGTTCATATGGTTCCCATATCATGGCAATAAAAGTAATAAATCAAAATCTTATATCAATTAAATTTAGCGTCAATGAGCTTATGGGTATGATCTGGATTTCGGTTTTGCAAGACATTGATATCGAGCCAATCGTCTGACGAGCACATTATGGAGGCGGCATAGAGGAAAGCAGCGGCGGATTTGATTGATCCATGCAAAGAAGCGCTCGGCCACCCAGCAGCGCGGCAGAACGGCGAAACTGGTCTGGCCTGAGTTCTTCTTGACGACTTTCGACGGCAATGCTGGTGGCTTGAGTGGCGCGTTCATGGTTGTAGCCGCCTTCGGCCCAGATGTGCTTGATGAAGGGAAAGAAAGGCCGCGCCATTTTCGTAGGACTGGCCTCGCGGCCAGCCCGGACAGACGGAACTGGCGGAGATTCCGTCTACCGTTCTCAACGTGTCAAAACTGGGTAAGGCGGCCCTTCACCCGATGCAGAACCGGTTGAGCCCGTCGAGCGCATGCTTGGCAACTCCGCCCGCGGCGGTGAGATCGTGGTCAACGCGTTCAGCGGTTCTGGCTCGACGCTGATTGCTGACACCTGGGATGTGTGTCCGCCTGATGGAGCTGGAGCCCGCCCTTCGTGAATGTCATCGTTTGCCACTGGCAGGAATACATCGGGCGCGGGGCAGTGCATACACTCACGGGCAAGGAATTCCCCGCTGATGGGCAGGAGCGGCGCACCACCAGTGATAATGGATAATCAGGACACGGACATTTTCTGAAAACAGAATTCTAAGCTGACGACATAAAAAAAACAGCAATGCAAGTCAATGCGTTGCCGCTTTCGTTTCTCTGTGGGGTGCAAGTAGGGCGTTTACGTCAGCCAGTTTTCCAGTCTCAGCCCGCGAATTCTGGAGAACTCACTCGTGGTTGCGGTAATAAGCGTCATGCCGAGGGAGTAGGCGTGAGCCGCGATAAACAGGTCATTCGGCCCGATAGGCTTACCTGCCGCTTCCAGCTCCGCCCGGATACCTGCATATTCGCTGTCAGCAGGAACGTCGAACGGTAGCGGCGGGATCATCCTGAGTGCATCTTCAACGCGGGCGAGAAGGCGAGGCGAACCCTTCTTTGCAGCGCCAAATCGCAGCTCAGCCGCCGTGATGATGCTCATGGCAAGCCCCATGTCCGCGTTCTGGTCAATCTTTTGCGCGGCGCGACCATCAGGGTTGCGGATGGCGTCTGACACAATGTTCGTGTCCAGCATGTAATACGGGTTCACAGGTCGATATCTTTCAACGGCGGCAGGCCTTCGTCAATGTCATCAGGAAATTGATCTTCCGGGCCAAGGGGCGTTTCACTTCTCCACTTGGAAAGCAGTTCGCGGATGGCCTGACTTCGGTTGTTCCGAAACAGCTTGGCCTCCCTTGGCTGGCTGGTTGAAACGGCGTGTGTCATTGCGCGCTCACCTTTTGCATATGCCGTTGCTCTGCTCCCTTAAAACTGGACCGTTTATAATGAGAGTTTTCCGCGCTATTTTCCTGGCTGGGAGAAGGAGTGGAAGGCATGAAAGCATCGAAGTTTTCGGACGCTCAGAAGGTGTTTATTCTCAAGCAGGGAGATGACGGCGTTCCGGTAGCGGAAATCTGTCGCAAGAGCGGGATCAGCCAGGCAACTTATTTCAACTGGAAGAAAAAGTATGCAGGTCTGCTGCCTGATGAGATACGGCGGCTGCGCGCCTTGGAAGAGGAAAATACGCGGCTGAAGAGGATTGTTGCAGACCTCACGCTTGATCGGGAGATGTTGCAGGATGTGATCCGCCGAAAACTTTAAGGCCTGCGCGGAAACGTGATCTGGTGGCGGGAATGCTTGTTGATTGGGGAATATCGATCCGACGGGCTTGTGCAGCACTAAGCTTCGAAAGATCGACTATCAATTACAAGTCCCGCCGCACCGTGCAGGCCGCTGTTGAGAAGCGGATCAAAGAGATTTGTGAAACCCGTGTGCGATAGGGTTACCGTCGCGTACACGTCCTGCTTCGTCGCGAAGGCTGGACCATCAACATGAAGAAAACACGTCGAATATACAATGAGTTAGGACTTCAGCTCAGGAATAAACATCCGAAACGTCGTGTCAAGGCCAAGCTGCGTGAGGATCGTCAACAAGCGATCGGGCCGAATGATGTTTGGGCGATGGACTTTGTGCATGATCAGCTGGCAACAGGAAAGAAACTCCGGATTCTGACTATTGTCGATACGCATTCACGCTACTCGCCGGCAACCGATCCGCGCTTCAGTTATCGTGGTGAGGATGTCGTTCAGACACTTGAGAAAGTGTGTCGTCGTGCTGGCTATCCGAAGACAATAAGGGTTGATAATGGAAGTGAGTTTGTTTCGCGTGACCTCGATCTGTGGGCCTATGCCAACAAGGTCACACTGGACTTCTCCCGACCCGGAAAGCCGAGGGATAACGGGTTCATCGAAGCCTTCAACAGTAAGCTTCGCGCCGAGTGCCTGAACGCACACTGGTTCTTAACGCTTGAAGATGCGCGCGAAAAGTTGGAGAATTGGCGTCGACACTATAATGAGGATCGTCCTCACTCGGCAATCGGATATAACGTGCCGATTGCCTTGCATAATCCCGATGGCGTCATCAGCCCGCCATTGGCATAAGAGCCGGAAAATTCTAATTCCCGG
>NZ_JBQEPD010000071.1:0-7372 GCF_052045675.1 Brucella sp. 22210 | reverse complement strand
CGCGCTTTGGCAAAGCCGCTTGCATTACCTACAGCGGCGACCAAAGCCGTGGCATTGAGTACGCCTATACCGGGGATAGTCGTCAGTCTACGCGTGGCCGCATCATTGCGTGCCAACTGGATAAGCTCAGTATTCAATGCTCCGATCTTTGTGTCGAGCTCTTGCCACTCGGCGCGTAATTCACAAACCAGTTGTTGTACTCGCGACGATAATAACTTCACATCTTCGGCTAGCATGCTGTCCACGCCGAGTTCCAGTTTCCGCCGCCCGGCAGGAAAGATCACCCCGCGTTCCAGCAGAATTGCGCGAAGCTGATTGATGAGGTTTGTTCGCTCTGCCACAAGGCGAGAACGCACCCGATGCAGTGTCTGGATGTCCAGTTGCTCCTGGCTCTTCAGATCGACGAAACGCATCGTCGGTCGAGATGCAGCTTCGGCAATACCCTCAGCATCCCGATCATCATTTTTCTGGGCTTTGATATTCCGGCGACATCAGCCGGACCTCGTGACCTCGTCCCGTAAACAAGCGGCCCAGATGATGAGCTCCGCAGCACGCGTCCATAGCAACTATGCAGGCGGGGAGTTTCGTTACGTAATCAATCAGTGTCTGGCGACGCATCGTTCGACGTGTAACTATTGCGCCGGTAGCGTCGACACCAACGACGCTGCAAGAGTTCTTGCCCAGATCAATTCCAAGGATCATTATGCTCATAGGCCCGTTCCTTTCTTTTTTCGCACCACAGCATCATAACAGACGCTGGGGATAGGGGCGGGCCATTCCATAAACGGATATCGCGGCCGATCTTGTTGCCGAAGGACGGTTCGCGATGAAGGCCGTCGCAGAAACGTTGGGCGTCTCCCGTTCCAACCTCATCGAGCGGCTGAAAGGCAAATCAAAGCCGCGTGGACCATACAACAAGGTCGAGGATGCAGAGCTTCTGCCCACCATTCGCATGACCTGCAAGCGCTGGCTTCGCTGGCTTTCAAAGTTCAGGCCAAAGCTCGGCTTTAGTTTTCTTTCCAAGGGTGTCAGAAAAGCGACGTCCTCAGAGACTTCCAGTAAAATAAACCAAAAAGGACAGCCTATTCATTATCCAAAAGCTGGCCCTACGGGCGGCTTGAAGCCGTTTGCTAGTCGCAAACTGGCTTTTGAATAAAGCCTGTCGGGAAAGCTGGGCTCAGTCAAATACCAACAGGATGGAATTGGACGTTTTTGGAACCATCTATCGTATATTCGTATCCGCTGAATATTCTGCCGCCATAATGAGTTCGCATATCGCCAGGACGATGAGCGTCCTCATCAAATTCTCGTGTCCCACAAACAGTTGGGATTTAATTTTGTATCAATAGGCATATTTTCAATATCGTAATCTATGCGTTGCGAATGCGAGCGAAGTCAATTTACTTTTTATAATTCAATTAGATTCATGTTGGTGAAAGTACTGGAGAAAATAATGATATCGAAAAATTATGATGATTCCATCGCTGTAGATCTCGTTGGATCAAGCTTGGATATTTCCAATAATATCGGGCGCACGAGTATATTTTCTTTTCTTTGTTCACTTTCGACATATTGCTGACAAACCGCACTGGACGTTAGCAAACATTGCTGGCGTCCTTTAACAATTATATATTTTTAATTTTTGTATATATGTATAAAAATATGAGACTCATCAATGATGATGCGCTTGGAGAATTTTATAATTTTCTTTTAAGCGATACTTATTGCGAATTTTACAGTTTCGCAAACAAAATTCTACCTCAACAAACAATACAGTCTTTTCTGCAACAAGCTTTCCATTCTAAATTGCTTCAAATGTGGGAGCGTGTTCTTATTGTTGAACTCAATCTCGCTGAACGCGACGGGCTTCTGGTAGGGGAGACACCAGAAGCACGATTTGATTTTTTCGTATCCAAAATCCAGGAGCTAGATAATTTTTCTGAGCTGGTGGAAAAATATCCTGTACTGTGGGCCAACTGGCAACGTGAGTTGAAGATCTATTCCGGTGCCTTGAAGCTAACTGTTGACCGCATCATAAATGATTTACAAGATGCCGCATTTTTGCTTTATCAAACAAATGTGATCGAAAAGATTACTGATATTGCGTGTCTGGGTGATATGCATAATGGCATGCAACGGGCAGCCCGGGTTAACTTCAGCGCTGATGGTAAAGAACACACTATTTTCTTGAAGCCGCGAAACCTAGCTATTGATGAAGGATTCTCTCGTTTCATTGCTTGGTGGAATTCAATTGGACCTATTGACCAAAAAGTACCGCGCGTCATTAATCGCAATGGTTACGGCTGGGCGGAGGCTATCAATTATGATGTTTGCCAATCCGCCCAAGAGACCGCAAAATACTACTATCGTTACGGATCTTTGATTGCATTGACCTATATGTTCGCCGCAACTGATCTCCATATGGAGAATCTCGTGGCTGCTGGCGCGTACCCGGTCATTGTGGATATTGAAACACTTTTCTCCTGTACCCTCGAAACAGAAAAGCACCTCAGCTCTAATTATCACCTATATTCCTCACTGTTACTACCTGTGCATATCGTACACAAAGACGTCGAAATCAGCCCCTTGAGTGGGCGGGGAGGCCTTCAAACGGACGTCAATGTGTTGGTTAATCCGCAAAAGCGCGATAGTTCATTGAAGTTTCAATCACAAAAGTTAAAAATGGCGCCGAGTAACAATCATGTCTTGATGAATGGCAAGCAAATTGATTTTCTATCATATAAAGACGAGATTGCGCTGGGCCTAAAAGAAACGTTGACGTTCCTGCTGCTACATAAGAAGCAGGTAATTGTGCAACTTGATTCGTTCATGAGAAACGCACAAGTTCGCATCGTTATGTACGCGACGGAGGAATATGCAAAAATATTGCACAATATTTACCATCCAAATTGCCTTAGGAATAATAAGACTGCTCGAAATATCCTGGCACTTACCGGGGCCGACAGAGACTCATCAATACAGCAAGCCGAAATCGACGACTTGCAGCGTGGCGATATTCCATACTTTCAGATAGAATATGGCTCCTCGGTATTAATGACGGCTGGAAATAATCCGGTCGGGGTTGATATTCATCATAGTCCAAGACAGAAGATGATCTATCAATTCAACCGTTTAAATGCAGAATTGATTGAAGAAACTATAGCTGATCTGGAGCATGCCTTCTTGATTTATAACGTGCGAAGGGGAAAGGCGCACTCTCTGGGTGGTAACCGTTATACCGAACTTTCTCATGTTCTAGACGTCGATTGGATGGATGAGCTGGCCAAAAATGTCCTTACAAAGATAATGGGACAGGCCGTTTTGGTTGAGAACAGCTACAGCTGGCGAACCATGGCTCTAAATCCTGACAACACAGTGGCACCTGACCTCACCCCTACTGATTTATATCAGGGCTTAACCGGCGTAGCACTTGCATTCCATATTGTGGGGAAAAAGTTGAAAGAAACAGCGTTTCAGAGTTTTGCTGAAAAGCTGTCGGATCAGATTATTCGAACACTCGACCTACAAACAACTGCGCAACTAGGCGCACTGGCTGGCACGGCTGGCACTTTATGGGCACTCTCCGTTATGAACCGCGAGCATTTGCCTCATTTATTGCCAACACTCGAAAGTTCTATCAGCCGTTTGGCACTTCGGCTCGTCAGCGAACAATTCGATAAGTTTCAAAGCTTGGATTATATGAACGGTGCCGCGGGCACGCTAAGTATGCTCCTTCGATGTCACGCCTTGTTTCGTGACTATCCGATTGCTGACAAACTGCAAAAGCTAATAGACTTCACATTTTGTCTGATAAAAGAGAATTCAGAAAAACTAGCAAGCGAAAGAGACACTTATCTTGGCTTTGCGCACGGAACAGCTGGCGTTTCTGCGTGCTTGGCTGAATACATGACCTATATGGGACGAGCAGATGCCCAAGCGCAAACGATCATAGTTAACAATACGATGAGGGAAAACCACTATAAAACAGAAAACAGCTGGCCGCGAAAGAAGCAAGACAGTTCTTGTGATACATCTTGGTGCCATGGATCTGTAGGAATTGGAATTTCCAGGCTACATTGTCGCCCATATTTGCCGTCAGCGTTGGTTGAAGCTGATCTGGCAAGCGTTGAGACACGGTTAGGTGAACCAAAGAAATCGCTATGTGCCTGTCACGGTTTGTTGGGTGATTACTATTTTGCACGTATGGCTGGGCTGTCGGAAAAACTTATTCTTCAGAAAATTCGAGCAGAAACAGAGCAATTTGGTATCCGAACTGATCTCAACCTAAATGGCCTAGAGATGATTGGAGCCGTCAATGGTGTGACCAGTCTGTTTGTAGGCGATGCCATTTTTGCGAACAACGTGTAAGCTTACAAACAGATCATCGGCGCTTTCAGCTGATGAAACACTCTTAACGATAAAACGTCTTGGACGTCCAGAGTATACAATAGGCGTTAAGTCCATCGATCTGCCTGCCTTATATCTGTGCCCTTCTCTATTCGGCGTATTAAAGTCAAGTGCTTTTAGCTTTCTGTATCTCCGGTGGTGGAACCTCCCGCGGGACCTCGCTTCTCTCCAGGATCGGCGCGTTGGCCCTCCCATAATAGGGTCAGTAGAAATGAGGCAGTTCAATCTTTAATGCGTTCTGGTCACGATATCGCGACTGACACCAGGGGCACAACGAACTTGCCTCACCCATCGTCCCGCGAAGGACAGTTTCCCACCGGAAGTGGAACTCGGTTGCTTCTATTTCGGCCTTAGGCTGTCAAGCAGCTGCCGCGAGACTATCTTTTGTCCATTGGAATTCTGTTTTATCGTCAGCCTCCGGTGGAGGCCGCAGGTCAGGCAGCTTGAGCGTTGACGGTCGGCGGCGTCCAATTCCACGGAAGCAACTGCTCCAGCCTGATAATCGGCGTGTCGGCGATGCGGGCAAGAACGTCGGCCAGCCACGCCGGCGGATCGATGTCGTTGAGCTTTGCCGTCATGATTAGCGTGGCCATGAAGGCTGCACGATCTGCACCGCGGTCTGATCCGGCGAAGAGCCACGACTTTCTGCCGAGCGCAAAGCCTCTGAGCGCTCGCTCGGCGGCGTTGTTCGTCAGGCAAATCCGGCCATCCTCCAGGAATGACGTGAAGCCATCCCATCGCTTGAGCATGTAATCGATCGCCTCGGCGACCGGAGAACTGCGCGACAGTTTTGCACGCTCGGTTTGAAGCCAAGCATGCAGATCGTCGACGAGCGGCAGGCTTTCCTTGCGGCGACGTTCCAGGCGTTGATCGGCCGTAAGCCCGTTGATCTCCCGCTCGATATCGAACAGGCCGTCGATCCGTTTGACGGCTTCGAGCGCCATAGGCGAGATCGGCGCGGCGTTCTTTCCACGCTTGGCGTTCGCATTAATGTCTGCGAGCACGAAGAACTTGCGACGCGCGTGTGCCCAACAGAGTGCCTGGGTCAGCGGATTTGGATCGCGATCACCCTTGAACAGCGGATTGTAGCCACCATAGGCGTCCGCCTGCAGAATACCGGTGAAGGTCTTCAGGTGGCGCTCCGGATGCTCCTGCCGTCGATCCCGCGAGGCATAATAAAGGGCGGCCGGCGGTGAGAGGCCTCCGAACGGCCGATCATCCCGGACATAAGTCCAGATGCGGCCCGTATCGGTCTTTCCCTTGGCCAGGATCGGCACTGTCGTGTCGTCACCATGCAGGCGCTCAGCGGCAAGAACATGCGCTTCGATCAGACAATGAAGTGGCTTCAACGTCGCGGCGCAAGCTCCGACCTGATCTGCAAGCGTCGATAAACTAAGGTCGACGCCCTCACGAGCATAGCGTTCGCTCTGACGATTGAGCGGCTGGTGCTGGGCAAACTTCTCGAACAGGATCATCGCCAGCAGGTTTGGCCCGGCAAAGCCGCGTGGCGTTACATGGAAGGGAGCCGGTGGCTGCGTGATCTTCTCGCACTCGCGACAGGTAAACTTCTCCCGTACCGTCTGGATGACCTTCCACTGGCGCGGGATGACCTCCAGGGTCTCGGTGATGTCCTCGCCAAGCTTCGACAATTTGGCCGATCCGCAGCAGGCGCAATTGGCGGGAGCGGCGATGACGATGCGCTCGCGTGGCAGATGTTCGGGAAAGGGCTTGCGTGACGGACGCCTGCGCTCGAAGGCTTTGACGGTTGAAGCTTTGGCTGCGATCTCCGCGGCCAGTTCATCTTCACCGGCGTCCGCTTCCAATTCCTCGAGTTGCAGTTCCATCTGCTCCAGGAGCCGCGCCTTGCGCTCGGACCGGCTGCCGTAGAGTTCACGGCGGACCTTGTCGATCTCCAGCTTCAGCCGAGCGATCAGCGCTTCGGAATGCGATACGAGTGCCTTTGCACTGGCGGCTTCTGCCTTGGCGGTTGCCGCTTCTGCTTCGGCTGTAACACGTCGAGCGCGTTCCTGGGCCAGCAGTGCAAGGGCACTGGCAAGGTCGTCCGGAAGCTCTTCGGTCGCGTCGCTCATGACAGGATGGAATCATATTTGACCCCATCATTCCAGTGTTTTTGCTCATCCGGCCGACGTCGGCCGCCAGGTCTTTTGCGGCATCCGCCAGTCGATACCTTCCAGCAGATAACCGAGCTGCGCAGGTGTGATCACCACCGTGCCATCGGCCGCTGATGGCCAGATGAAGCGGCCACGCTCCAGCTTCTTCGTGAACAGGCAAGCGCCCTGGCCGTCATGCCAGATCACCTTGATCAGGCCACCGCCGCGGCCGCGGAATACGAACAGGTGTCCACACATCGGGTCACGCTTCAGCGCCTCCTGCACCATCAACGACAGACCGGGGAAGCCCTTGCGCATGTCCGTATAGCCCGTGGCCAGCCAGACCTTCACGCCAACAGGAACCGGGATCATCGCAGACCCAATACGCAATCGAGAATCCGGCCAAGCGCGTCCGTGTCAATATCACTATCCACGCGGACCCGACGGCCCCGGCCGAGCTCGATCGTTACATCGCTGCGCTTCCGACGAAGATGGGATGTGGTGGGCGCTTCCAGCTGAACGGGAGAGACTGTCGAAGCGGCCTCGGATACGATCACCGGCACCAAAGTCGCCGTATCAGACCTTGGCTCCTCGATCCGGCAAAGCTCTTTGCGCCAACGGAACAACTGGCTGACATGGATGCCGGCCGCGCGGGCAATCTCGGAGACTACCGCGTCCGCCTTAAAGCAGGCAGCGACGAGGCGCTCTTTATCTTCGCGTGACCAGCGCCGACGGCGCTCCACGGACGTGATCACCTCAATTGAATGCTTCGTCATATGACTACTCCTAGTGTTACCACTAGGACTGGCAGTCAGAAGGCCGTCATCGCAAGACGGCCTTCACCGTGGGCTTAC
>NZ_JBQEPD010000070.1:0-7742 GCF_052045675.1 Brucella sp. 22210 | reverse complement strand
AGCGGTTTCAGTCCAGGTCATCGTGAGCTCCATCGAATGTAAGCAATCCGATTGAATCATAACCTGCTGTAATCGCTCAACCCTTTTTGGAACAGGCTCTCAGACACGAACAACATCCGTTGCTTGCATGATGCGCCCAGTTTGAGAGAGGCTAATATATTCCTCCGGTGAAAGCAGGCACTACGAGTTATTTCTATGTTTAAAACATATCATACTACACCCAGAGCTGTTATTTTTTACTCCATAACAATCGCATCTTTCCAATCCGTTGCTTTTTCAGCGACGAATGAAAAAATTGATAATAATATTACCTGCATTAATTCAGATTGCATTTCCAGCTCTCCGGAAAATTACACGCTTTATGATCAGAGATCGAAGATAATCTGCCCCGAAGATAGTGCAATCGGAAGTGATGGAGAATATAACTGTGCGTTTGATAGATTTATTGGTGATGATTTTTCTGACTTAATAGGCATTGTAGCCTACGGTATCTACAAAAACGCAAAGCGAGAATGGGCCAGCGCTTTCAAACGCGAAAAAAAGAGAGCTCCGACCCCTCAAGAACTGCGCGCTTATCATGCCTCATGGACACCCACGCAAATCGAGAATGCACGAAAGAGCGCAGAGCAATTACTGTCTCAACACGCCAAAACAGTCGTGGAAAAGGAAGAGACGCGGATTTTGCGAAAAGCGCTTAAAGGCAACTTCTGGATGTCAGTTTGGCAGTCCATATTCGCAAATAGCCTCTATACCATCATACTTATTGCGCTCACATTTATTGTCAGCCGAGCTGGCGTGGATTTACTCGGAATTTTTACACGAGCCCGTGAACGCTCAGAGCCTGAATCAAAGTGAACATAACCATATCATGCTTTTGTGACGGACCGGACGAGTAGGCGAATGTTTGTGATGTAGACCCCGCTTCAGCGGAAACAATGGTTTTCTCGCAGTCTTTGGCCAGTCTGCGGCATCGTCCCAACCATGCAAATGTGCGCTCCACAACCCATCTGAGTGACTTTCTGATCGAGATCGTCTCTCACTCTGAATATGCTGCCAAACGCGGTTGGAAAGTCGTCTCGGCTAAACAATTCCGGCCGCAGTCTGATGAAATTTGCTTTAAATGGCTCTGGTTGGACAGTTACCAGGCTGGCATAGTCAATGACCGTTACAGATCTGGCCCCAATTGCGACGACTTTCAATTCGCCGATAGAGACAATGTCAGGGCTGCGCGTTGCGAGTCTCGCAGCTCCTTTTCCTGGAATAATTCGGATTACGTCTTAAAATTAATCGAAGTGCACCAGATAAGGACGCAAATGACAACCCTTGCAGACTATTTCAAATATTGGAGCCAACCAGCTCGCGAACATGACAGGGGCATCGATCGCGGTTCTTTCATTCAACCCTATTTTACGAACCAACACGTGCTTTCGCTCGCGCTCAATATTCCAGTCGACTGGACACAATTATATTTGCCGGGGCAACCACCAAGCGGTAAACAGGTGACTCCGCAAACGTTACCCTTCCCACTTAAATTCACTATCCGTAAGCTCGGCTTTACAGCCGAAAAAAGAGGCGCTGTCGCTCTCGGTTCGCGTCGCTATAAACTGCGCCCACACAGTTTTCCGCTATCGATCACTCTCTACGAAACACGGATATTACCACATCTTGGTTCACGAGATGCTTTTGAAGGAGCATTCGAACATGCGCAGTTTCTTTATGAACTCGACATGCAGCATCTTGAGTTTCTGGAAGCCACGGATCCCGCGGCCTATGTGCAGCAACTTTTGCAGTTGGACTACTGGCTCGTTTGACGATGGAGCGTCAGTTTTGCGACAAAGGGGTTGTCACAATCGAAATGAGCTATGCCCGCCGGAACGACGTGTCCGAACTCATATAGAACAGCACGCCGCGCATTTACCAGCGGTTCGTTGATACAAAAAGCGTTCCCTGGCTCGAAAAAGTGCGGCACAAGCCTGCTGCTCTTCGGTTTTCGGCGATACAAAGCGCATCTCAGGCTGGCTGGCTGCCGTGACCATTGCCTCGGCATCAGCAACATTATTTTTTCCGGCGCTCCACTAATCATCAGCTGACCATAATGCGAAGAACCCACCTGGATCGCTCGGTTGTGAGCCTTTTAGCGCAAAATTCCTTTGCATTATTTCATAGCGGGTCGAGCCAGGCGAGCAAACTCGCATCGCGTTTCCACGATGATGATTGCCCTGTCGTCACTGACACGGCGACCAGCAGCTCCAGCGCCTTTTCGTCTTGTTTCCAGATTGGCTTTCACTGACGCCAGCCTGCAAAGAGCAATTTTGCGCTCCCCTGCTCTCGTGCTTCTGTTCGCCACGGCTGCATAGTTTACAACCTGGAGTGAGCTACCTTGCCAAAGGGCTGACCGAGGCGAAGGCATGTGCTCCTCTATTCCAGGCGACGAGGCACGCAATCCCGTTGACGAAAATATTACAAGCTTGTAAGCGCTGAAGACATTGCATCAATCATCTTCATTTGCCGGGTTGCCACTCTTCAGCTCTTTATTCATTCTCATGGGCGACACAACTGTTACGCCTGCACCGGATATAGCTGTCGGAGCATTCGGCAAAAATCCGGGAGGAACCTGGAGCGCATGTGCAAAAAAAGCGCGCTAAAACAAAGGATGGGAGCGCGATCTGCTTCACTCAGATCAAAACGTGCTCCCGGTCGGGAAATTCAGCTTCTGTCTTTTTAGAAGGCGATGGCTGGATCAGAAAAAACAGGCAACCGTGTTATCTTGATAGTTCTATCGAATTTATAGTCAGTAGCAGCCTTTTGGAAAGTGATTTGACTGCGCAGAAATGAAACAGCTCCTCAGACATTTTTTAGACGCCTTTATTATTTTTGAAACCACACAAGCAGGTACGATGTTATCGATTTGCTGCCATGGGGATTTTTCCAGCAGAACAGCGCTCATAAATGGCAAGTATCGGAATGCAGCTGGCATCGCATCGATTATAAATAATTTACATATTAACAACGTCAATCATATTCAGTTACTGTGTTGTCACTCTGCAGATTTCTATTCATCCTCTTTGGCGGCAGAATTATCACGTATAATGCCCAATATAGCAGTCACTGGCTATGCGGGAGAAGTATCTGCAAGGCCCCAGCCGGAAGTTTCGGCTCTTTACTTTGCACTTTCTAACATTGATTCATATAATAAACGCATCAACGACCATTTTATGGTCCTTGAAGATATCAACCAGGTGCCGTATCAAAATAGATTTCAGTTTCATAGAATACAATTTAAAAATGGATCCATGGTAAACCAAACAAGTATTTCTGTATCAAAGCCAAGTTATATTGATGGACGAGTTTTAAGTTATAGACAGTTATAACTCTTGAATTATTCTTTCCTCGACCATTCCGTTGTCATTGTGAAGACCCGGAAAAGCGGCATATATGTGCGATAGGGTGATTTTCGAGTGCCGGAGCGCAGCGCATGAAGCGCATCCCGAAAAGTGTAAACGCCTCCGCAGAGAAATCAGTCCACGGGACTGATTTCTGATCCTGCTTCGATCGGAAAAGACGCGCGTTAAAACAAAGAATCAGGACGCCGATCTCCGGCCAATCCGATCAAACACGCTCTGAAGGCAGGTGGGCCCCGGAATGGAGGAAATTGCCATTCGCAGCCACACAGAACGACTTTCGAAACAAGCTCTGACAAGTCCGCCCGATAGCCAAGCGTTGCTTCATTCTCAAAGTCTCATATGCCGCCAGAATTGGGAGTAAACCGAGGACACGTCCTCCTGAACGATTGGCGCTCACGTGGGATCATATCCGCAGGATGAAAGTATGCTGACCATCGTGCCGGACCCGGCTCTTCAGGCAGCATAGTGATCTGCTTCCCGTTGGAACCTAATGTGATGACGCTGCCACGGATCAAAGGACAGCCCGGTCCCGTCCAGCATGTCGCGAACTACCGCCATATCATTCATTCGCTTCGCCGCAAGCCGGCGGCCAGGCGCCGTCAGCCGCTTGTCGGCGCGTACAGCGATTTGATGATCGAGCATCAGCCCCAGCCACTCGTCTTCGTCCATTGATCGGGATTCCGGCTGATCTGCCAGTTCTCGCCGTGCGGCGTCTATCCCCGGCAGGCCAAGCATGTGCATGTGATCAAGGGTTGGATTCGTCAGCATTTTGTTCCTTTCGCTGGTGAATCAAATCGGGATGAACCTCATCAGGTGTGATGGCCTCCGTGGATGAAGCCTACGGCCCTGAAGCGCTACGCAATGTGGGAAGCTTCGGACTTCAGGAGCCGTAGGCCGGGCACCGGAATGCGAAGAACAGCACCATATCCCTGTTCGGGATGCGTCTTGTCGCGAATGACCTGCTCAACCAGGATGCCCGTAGTGGCGCTGATCTTGCTGGCTTGCCGGATCAAACTTGCCGCACTCATTCCGGCATGCCTTTGATGCGATTTGGGCACATGGACGCCTCGAAAAACCTCGCATTTTGGGTCGGAATTTGATTCAATCCCCATGCTGTTTTTGCGGAGGTGTAAATGCGGGGACAGGCTGGTTTCCGGGACATTGATGAGCGCTATGCGCGGCTAAGCGAAGCCGGTGATCCAATGGAGAAGCTGGAGAGCGTCGTGCCATGGGATCCGTTTCACAACCGTTGTCCAAGGCGCTGAAGCGCTCGGACGGCATAAATGGTGGTCGGCGTGCCTACGATCCGGTGCTGATGTTCAAGGTCCTGGTTCTTCAAGCGCTTTACAGTCTCTCGGATGATCAAGCTGAGTTCCAGATCCAGGATCGTCTTCCTTCATGCGGTTCCTGTGCCGTGGACTGGGCGATAAAGTGCCGGACGCCAAGACTATCTGGCTGTTTCGCAAACACATCTCGTGCAGGCAGGCGCCATTGACCTGTTTGCTCGCTTTGATCATCATCTCTCGAAGGCCGCATATCTGGCTATGCGCGGGCAGATTGTCGATGCCACGATGTCGGATCCGATCCCGTGTCGAGCACGTCTTCGCCCACCAGAAAACCGGAATGGGAATGTTTGTCAGAATCATCGGCATCGCACGGGCGACCATGAAAATCGGCATGGTCAATCTCGCCTACAACATCAGTCGATACGTCTGGCACGAGAAAAAAGCAGCTATTGCATGGGGAGACGTCCGCCCGGCAGCGATGAGCCCGGCAACCTGGCGTCATATCCACAAATCCGCACGCTCAACGCGCCAGAATTTAACATTCAACGCCGATTTACCGTAAGCGCTGTTTTCAGGCCACGGCTTTGAGATCGTGCGTTGCGGCATAGGCCCAAGGCAGCAGGTCGTCGATCTGGCTATTTGGATGATTGTTGACGATCTTGGTGAGGACGTCTGAGAGATAGGCCAGTGGCTCGACATTGTTGAGCTTTGCCGTCTCGATGAGCGAGGCGATAGTCGCCCAGTGTTCGGCCCCGGCGTCAGAACCGGCAAATAGCGCATTTTTGCGATTGAGGGCAATTGGCCTGATTGACCGTTCGACGACGTTGGAATCGATCTCGATCCGGCCATCGTCGATGAAGCGGGTCAAGCCGTCCCAGCGTGACAAGGCATAGCGGATTGCTTCGGCGAGTTTTGTCTTCTGGCTGATGTAGCCGAGTTGTTCACGCAGCCAGGGAGCGAGGCTGTCGGTAATCGGACGACTTTTTTCCTGACGGGCGACACGACGCTCCTCGTGGGGCCGGCCACGTATCTCTTCTTCGATCCTGTAAAGTTCGCCGATGCGTCGCAGCGCCTCGCTGGCGATGGGTGCCGGACCAGCGGCAGCAAGCTCATAGAAGCGGCGTCGAACGTGGGACCAGCAGAAGGCCAGCGACACGGTGTTCTTTGCCGCGAGCGGGCGATATCCACTGTAGCCGTCTACCTGCAGGATGCCGACGAAGCCGTCGAGATGGGCCATCGGTCGTTCGCCTTTGCGATCTGGCGCATAGACATAGGTGACACCGGGCGGGTCATCGCCCTGCCACGGCCGGTCATCTCGTGCATAAGCCCAAAGCTGGCCGGTCTTGGTTTTGCCACGTCCCGGATCGAGCACCGGGGCCGTCGTCTCGTCGGCGAAGAGCTTGGACGATGACTTCAGATGATCGAGCAGCCGCTGATGGACCGGGCGTAGATGCCAGGCGGCGCGACCGACCCAGTCGGCGAGCGTCGAACGGTCGAGGTCGATGCCCTGACGCTTGTAGATTTGCGCCTGGCGATACAGCGGCAGGTGGTCAGCATATTTAGATACCAGCACCTGGGCGACGGTTGCCTCTGTCGGGATGCCGCCCTCGATCAGCCTTGCCGGGGCCGGAGCCTGGACAACGACTTCTTCACAGGCCCGGCAGGCATACTTCGGGCGGCGCAGCACGAGCACCCGGAATTGGGCGGGCACAAGATCGAGCTTCTCGCTGACATCCTCGCCGATCCGATGCAGGTCGTTGCGGCAGCAGGGGCAGGCATGGTTATCGATATCGACCACGATCTCGACGCGCGGCAGATGCGCTGGCAGTGAACCCCGGTTCGTACGCCGTTTAGCGACCTGCGCCTGGCGCAGAGCAGTCGAGCCTTGTTCCTTCTCTTCCAGCCCGGCAGCCTCGATCTGTTCGGCCTCTTCAAGCCCAAGCAGAAGCTGGTCCTCTGGAAGCGTCTCTGCCCGTCGACCAAAGCGGTGACGCTGTAATTCCTTGATGATCTGCCGCAGGCGGGCATTCTCCGCCTCACGCGAAAGCACCATTGCTTTCAGCGCGTTCAGGTCATCCGGAAGCTCGTCTGCCGTCATCGTCATGGATCGAGAACAGCATATTTTGCCGCTCGGAGCGAGACGCTGAATGGCTCTGATTCAATTGGTCGCGCCCGTTATCCGGCCTTTATCGGCGTGCGCGTTTCGCTCGGCGCATGCACGCGTTTCCAGTCCAATCCTTCGAACAGAGCCGAGAACTGGGCGGCCGTCAGATGCATCACACCGTCTTGCATTCGAGGCCAATGGAACTCGCCATCCTCGATCCGCTTGGCGACCAGGCACACGCCGCTGCCGTCCCAGAAGATCAGCTTGATCCGGTCCGTTCGTTTGGCCCGGAATACGTAGATCGTGCCCGAGAACGGGTCGGCACCCATCTGGGCCTTTACCAATGCCGCCAATCCTTCAGCACCTTTGCGGAAGTCGACAGGCTTGGTGGCGATCATCACTTTTACCGCACCGGACGGGCCAATCACGACTGAGCCTTCAACGCCTGGATGACGGCGGCAATGGTTGCAGCATCGGTGCCAGAGGCAATACGCAGCCAGGCTCCATCAATCCGCAATTCAATGGCCGCCTCCGGAGAAGTTCTTCTTGGCAAACGTGCTTGCCGCGCCCTCTTCGGTTCCGAATTCTCGGGCGACACGACGACTGCTGGTGCAAACATTGGTGCTTGCTCCGGCACCGACAACACATCAAGCGGCTTTCGGGCGAGCCGTCGCCATGTGAACAACTGCTGCGGCGTCAATCCATGCCGCCGCGCCACAGAGCACACCGTGACGCCAGGCTCGCAACTCTCCGCAATGATCTGCGCCTTCTGATCGTCGCTCCATTCGCGACGACGGCCATTGCCTGTGAACACCTCAAACCGGCGTATCGGCTCATCCTTGGATTTAAGCGTAAGTTCTGAAATCGACATATGTCCTAGCCCTCTTTCGAGGTTGAACATCAATGATCAAGCGATGATCCGGAAGGTGGGGTCAGGACAGCGCTTAC
>NZ_JBQEPD010000069.1:0-8354 GCF_052045675.1 Brucella sp. 22210 | reverse complement strand
AGAACGGCGAAACCGATCTGATCTTTGTTCTTCTTGACGATTTCGACGGCAATGCTGATGGCTTCGGTGACGCGTTCATGGTTGTAGCCGCCGTCGGCCCAGACGTGCTTGATGATGGGGAAGAAAGGTTGCGCCATTTGCAGCAGCGGCCCGCCAGCATCCCGGTCCTGTATGTCGGCGGTGTGCGGCTCGACAAGCAACGCCCTGCCATCTGTATCGACCAGGGCATGGCGCTTGCGGCCTTTGACCTTTTTCCCGGCATCATAGCCCCGCGGCCCGCCACTTTCAGTAGTTTTCACGCTTTGGCTATCGATGATGGCTGCCGTCGGACTGGCCTCGCGGCCAACACGCTCCCGATCTGCCATGACAAGAGCGTGATTGGTCTTCTCGAAAAGCGCGCTATCGCGAAAGCGCGAAAACCAGCCGTAGACTGTGAACGTAGAAGACGGCGTTCACAATTTTACGCATCGCCCATTTGCACGGTCGGCCCGTCCCGTGCGGCCAATAGAAAAGAGCATGCGATGTCACGTCGGCGTATTGGGCAGTTTTGTGGTTGGCCTCAGTCAGCATTCGCCTCTGGAAGAGCTTAACGACTGGTTGACTGGATGCCAAACCGTTCAAGCCATCGGCGTGATTTCCTATTCTGCGAAGGGCGAGCCCGTCAGGCCGCCCATGGCCTTGTTCAAAGCCACGCTGCTGTCAATCTGGTACGACTAGTCTAACTTCAAGCTTGCCGAAGCGCTGGATAACCGGGGATCGTTCCGCCGGCTCTGTGGGTTATCGGCTTCAGAGCTGACACCGAAGCGAACAGCTTTCGTACATTTTCGAAAGGCTCTTGTGACACACAATCTGGACAAGGCCTGTTCGACGCGATCACCCGTCAGCTCAAGGCCGAGGCTATCCAGGTGAAGGCTGGCACGCTCGTTGAGGCGACGATTATCGCCTCAGCCAGCGAGCATGATGAAGAAGGCCGGTGGGTCAAGCACGAAGGCAAGGCAAACCAGCCATGCATGGCTGATGGGCAGAATGAGATTTTCGACCCTGTTGGAGTCAATCCCAACGCGACCATCTGTCAGGAAGGTTGCGGGCCGTCCCATTGGTTATGGATATAGGCGAGCTTTTCGCCAAGGCGGGATTTAGCGGATACCTTGCGCGCTGTGCCTGAAGCCATTCTCCGAAGGCCGCCGCCAGGGACGCGGTACGGCTTTGGCGGGCCGACAGACGCTGGCCCGGTGGGATGCCGCGCATATCGGCCTTGACTGCATTGAATTCGGCGATCCGACGCAAGCCCTCGGCGCCGATCTCGGAGCCGTCCCGGTCGAAGACCTCCTTCAGCTTGCACCTTGCATGTGCCCAGCAATGGGCCACCTGGACGGGACTGCCACTCTTGCGAGAGAGTTTGTTCAAGCCGCTGAAGTAATGGGCCGATTGCCGGATAAAAACGCCTTGTGACTGGTTTTTACATTACGTATCTCTAATACCTATCCGTTTTGGCACTCTGAATTTTATGCAAACTGGTTATAATTACCTGATTTAACAAATTTATTGGGGTTGCTTCGGACAGCCAACCGGATTTAGATCCTGCAAAATTTCCGATATTTAACTCTGTGGTGATCATAAAATGACGGCCCTCCTCATTATTGTCTTCCTTATACTTGGTTTACTCTCGTTGTATTTTAATTGGCATAAGCTTGGCATCACATTGGTTGGTCTCAGCGTTATCCTCTATGCTATGATCGCATCAGCGATACTGCCTGAATATTTGCTAGACCGCTTGCAGTCCCCTTATACATCCAGCTTACCAACACCACTAGAAGATAACACAGCGTTCATTCTTTTCGGGATAGGAACACAAACGATCAATGAACGAGATCGACAAGCGGTCGAGCCACTTGCTTTTTCTTATGGGCCGATCTTTGCCGCCGCCAGTATGAACCATCAATGTGTACAAATGGCGCTTAAATGCAATTTCCTGATTAGTGGAGCTGACGTTGCAGGAACAGGGGTTCCGGAAGCTGTTTCGATTGCCCAAGAGTTGGAAAAAGTTGGGATCATGCAGGATTCCATCATCCTTGACCGTGATAGTCGGAACAGCTGGCAAAATGCAAAACGGACAGCTGCAGTGTTGCGTAACCTAAAGCCAGGCAAGGTCATTTTGTTGCAGGCCGCCCCGATGATGAAGCGTGACCTTTTATATTTATCACACTTTGGCGTTGTAGCCGAACCGATTGCTGCGGGCTATTTGACAACAGCGCATACCAATATGTTCTCCATTGGTATTAATTTACTAGCGACCGACTTGGCTCTGCATGAAGAGATTGGTATTTGGCGCTATGCGCTTTATAACTACCTGGGATGGAACGAACCAAAACAGCCCATGTCGCTACCAGAAAAAGCGTAAATTCATAGAATCCGTCTTCTATCGCAATGGTAGTGTTCATATTGTTTGAAGAATTGCGGCATGGATTTTTGCTTCGATTTTCGGCGTAGAGACCATTATAGATTGTTACTGCAGGACACGGCAGCGATAGCCTATATTGCAGTTTCTGGCCTCACAATCCAGGAAGTTACGACAGGTGGCCGCGTCAACACTGGCGCGACCCCTCGAGAAACTTCGAGGCTGTGAATTCGCCACCCTTCGATGTGTAGACCGGCTCAATCACTGCATCTTCTCGAGGCCATAGCGGACTTTGTCAACCGAAGCTGAGGAAGACACTACGCCATGCTGGACGCACCAGCATGGCTGCATCACTTAAACAACCACCAGTAAAATCAGGAGCGGCTATTTATTGGAATAGCTAATGACCCACTCCGCGACCAGGAATTATTTTGCATGCTGTGCCCATTGCAGAGCCAGGGACGGATATATATATCCGGCGTAATGTAAACCTGGCTAGTGGCAACATAGCGATCATCAAATACTGCCTCAATGAAGGTTGCGTCCCAGCCGGTCTTTGGAGCGCCCAGGGTGATTGATGTTTTCAAGGACGGGCCAAGAGACCGTTCAATATATCGAATGCCGCAAGCGTAACGGAAATCACGCGATACCGGGTTATGTGCTGTCCATTGTCTAACTGATCTGGGGACCTCTGAAAATTTGACATTCAAGGTCTGAGCGCTAACGTTGGATACTATGCGGGGAAGTAGTTTGTTTGCCTGAATACGATTAACGAATGTTGACAGCGATTGCACTGCAAAATTGCTGATGCCTCTATGGTCCGAGTTTGGTGCCACTCGAATGGTGGTTTCTCCCGGAAGCTTATCAGCATAGTGTAGGGTCCCATCCGGAACGAAAAAATCGTCTCCACTGGCATTTATGATATACTTCGGAATATTCAATCGCTGTCCGAATTCGGTGTCTAGATATGCGAGTGGATCGATGATACTGGTCAGTTTTGAAAAATTTGGCGAGAGAACGCGAGTATCGATATCCTCTTTATATATAGGGTTCCAGCGCAATCGGCCAGTTGTTGCCATATGTTTTACAGATATGCTGCAAGCCGGTAACCAGGTTTGGGATGTCAATGACAAAGGGAGCAATGGCTTGTACTCGATCATCTCTGATCGCAGACAGCCATGTAGCCCAACCTCTTTTGGACATGCCGGCCACAATAAATTTGTGAATGTGCCATGGTGCGAGTTCGCGTTCCGCTAGAGACATGGCACTCGATGCCGCAGTTGCCATTGATGGTGTGGATACCCCTTCCCCGATCGTAGGCAGATAAGGCATACTGCGGGCGCGGGCTAATCTGGCACAGGAGACGTGTTCATGGAAAGCGCCGCAATAATTGGTATTGATCTCGCTAAGTCTGTATTCCAACTGCATGGAGCAGATACCACTGGCAAACCCTTGTTTCGGAAAAAACTGACGAGAGATCAGTTGAGTGTCTTTCTTTCAGGCCAGTCGCCGACAGTAGTAGCGATGGAGGCTTGTGCTTCCGCGCATTATTGGGGGCGCAAGATTGGTGCCCTTGGCCATGACGTCAGGCTCATTCCACCTATCTACGTTAAGCCCTTTGTTAAACGACACAAGAATGATGCCGCTGACGCGGAAGCCATAGTGAAGCCGCTATCCGGCCAACGATGCGGTTCGTTCCGGTTAAGTCTGCTGAACAGCAGTCAAGGGCAATGGTCTTTAAGACACGAGATCTTCTGGTTCGTCAAAGGAACCAGATCGTCAATGCTTTGCGCGGACACTTGATGGAATACGGGATTGTTGTACCTGCGGCCTTACTTTTGTGCGCAGGCTTGAACGCGAGATAGAGGATCCCGATACCTCATTGCCTTTGCTGGTTGTAGAGCTCGGGCGTCTACTTATCAATCAGCTCGAAAGCTGCAATACGAAGATTGCTGTTGTCGAGCGACAGATGAAGGAAGAAGCAAAGCGTGACCCAGAGGCGCTACGGCTGCAAACTGCACCAGGCATTGGCCCTGTCAGCGCTATGGCTATCAAAGCTTTCGGGCCTGATATGAACAGCTTTCGCCGTGGCCGCGATTTTGCGGCGTGGCTTGGCCTTGTACCTTTGCAGAAATCGACTGGCGGCAAACAGAAGCTTGGCCGCACTTCGAAAATGGGGCAACGTGACATCTGGCGACTACTGATCATTGGAGCTATGACCCGCATTCGATGGGCCATCAAGAACGGAGCCCCTGAAGGCTCATGGCTTCAGAAAATGCTGCAACGTAAACCACGATTGCTCATCGCTATCGCCTTGGCAAATAAGACCGCACGAGCGATCTGGGCGATGATGACAAAAGGCGAAGGATATCGGGGAGAGCCTGTTTCGGCTTAATATCGAAACGTAAATCTCCGATTATGTGAGGAGGACGCTGGAAAGTAAGGGCAAACAGATCGGCAAGATCGAGATCAGGTAAACCAGGCATTCCCAAAGGGCTTCGCGCCCGCGCCACTGATATGGACCTGACCTTCGCATCGCCATACCGGCCCGCAGCATGAGTGGCCGCTTCAACAGAGGCCTGACACATGACCGTAACCGATCTCACGTTCGAGCAATCCAAAAATAATCCTTGCATTACCGGGGGTATCCACACATGGGATATGCAATGGAATCTGTTTCAGATTGACCGGGTCATTGAGAAACAGGTTCCAACTGCGGGCCACGGCATAATCTTCAACCAAAGGGGCATTATCTGGTTGGAATCTCAACGGTTGATTAGGCGCAAAATGGAGGCGTATGCCAATCGTTCCCGTGTTACGGACGATTTCTTCCAAACTGTTCGTTGTCAAATCTTTTGATAGCTGCGGAGTTCCTGTCTCCACGTTATTTTCTCCGCCACTGATGAACAGTAATGCGCTTTCTGCTTTCGGATATTCAGGAATAACGATCTCAACATCGTGAACCCATTTGGCAGGTGTTATGTGCCCTCCTGGAGACCATTTCTGGGAAATAAGCTTGTAGCGTTTGTATGTCATTTTATTGACACGCTTACTTTCCTCAAGAGTGAAATCCAGGACAGCTTGTCGATTATTTTGAATATAACAGAGTAATGGAAATGACGAGCCAACACATTCCATTGCCTGAAATGACTTGGTGTTGCTCGCACGGAAAAAACACGAATCAATGACAGCGCGATAAATTTCTGAACTTTATTCATTCGATCAACGCTCCAATGGCTAAGATTGGCTCGTCTATTTGAGACCTGGAAAATACCCCGGCCGAACTTGAGGTCAAAATAGCCTCTCCTGCCAGCTTAATGGCAAACAATGTAATATATCAGAACACGATCAAATCTATGAATTAAAAGATCTCTGCCTATCGCGGTATAATTGTCGCCCGGATTTTATTCAAAAAAACGAGCTGTTCAGAACTGAAACATGCCAGCGGTTCGAGGCTCGAAAGTAAGCGCTGTTTTCAGGCCACGGCTTTGAGATCGTGCGTTGCGGCATAGGCCCAAGGCAGCAGGTCGTCGATCTGGCTATTTGGATGATTGTTGACGATCTTGGTGAGGACGTCTGAGAGATAGGCCAGTGGCTCGACATTGTTGAGCTTTGCCGTCTCGATGAGCGAGGCGATAGTCGCCCAGTGTTCGGCCCCGGCGTCAGAACCGGCAAATAGCGCATTTTTGCGATTGAGGGCAATTGGCCTGATTGACCGTTCGACGACGTTGGAATCGATCTCGATCCGGCCATCGTCGATGAAGCGGGTCAAGCCGTCCCAGCGTGACAAGGCATAGCGGATTGCTTCGGCGAGTTTTGTCTTCTGGCTGATGTAGCCGAGTTGTTCACGCAGCCAGGGAGCGAGGCTGTCGGTAATCGGACGACTTTTTTCCTGACGGGCGACACGACGCTCCTCGTGGGGCCGGCCACGTATCTCTTCTTCGATCCTGTAAAGTTCGCCGATGCGTCGCAGCGCCTCGCTGGCGATGGGTGCCGGACCAGCGGCAGCAAGCTCATAGAAGCGGCGTCGAACGTGGGACCAGCAGAAGGCCAGCGACACGGTGTTCTTTGCCGCGAGCGGGCGATATCCACTGTAGCCGTCTACCTGCAGGATGCCGACGAAGCCGTCGAGATGGGCCATCGGTCGTTCGCCTTTGCGATCTGGCGCATAGACATAGGTGACACCGGGCGGGTCATCGCCCTGCCACGGCCGGTCATCTCGTGCATAAGCCCAAAGCTGGCCGGTCTTGGTTTTGCCACGTCCCGGATCGAGCACCGGGGCCGTCGTCTCGTCGGCGAAGAGCTTGGACGATGACTTCAGATGATCGAGCAGCCGCTGATGGACCGGGCGTAGATGCCAGGCGGCGCGACCGACCCAGTCGGCGAGCGTCGAACGGTCGAGGTCGATGCCCTGACGCTTGTAGATTTGCGCCTGGCGATACAGCGGCAGGTGGTCAGCATATTTAGATACCAGCACCTGGGCGACGGTTGCCTCTGTCGGGATGCCGCCCTCGATCAGCCTTGCCGGGGCCGGAGCCTGGACAACGACTTCTTCACAGGCCCGGCAGGCATACTTCGGGCGGCGCAGCACGAGCACCCGGAATTGGGCGGGCACAAGATCGAGCTTCTCGCTGACATCCTCGCCGATCCGATGCAGGTCGTTGCGGCAGCAGGGGCAGGCATGGTTATCGATATCGACCACGATCTCGACGCGCGGCAGATGCGCTGGCAGTGAACCCCGGTTCGTACGCCGTTTAGCGACCTGCGCCTGGCGCAGAGCAGTCGAGCCTTGTTCCTTCTCTTCCAGCCCGGCAGCCTCGATCTGTTCGGCCTCTTCAAGCCCAAGCAGAAGCTGGTCCTCTGGAAGCGTCTCTGCCCGTCGACCAAAGCGGTGACGCTGTAATTCCTTGATGATCTGCCGCAGGCGGGCATTCTCCGCCTCACGCGAAAGCACCATTGCTTTCAGCGCGTTCAGGTCATCCGGAAGCTCGTCTGCCGTCATCGTCATGGATCGAGAACAGCATATTTTGCCGCTCGGAGCGAGACGCTGAATGGCTCTGATTCAATTGGTCGCGCCCGTTATCCGGCCTTTATCGGCGTGCGCGTTTCGCTCGGCGCATGCACGCGTTTCCAGTCCAATCCTTCGAACAGAGCCGAGAACTGGGCGGCCGTCAGATGCATCACACCGTCTTGCATTCGAGGCCAATGGAACTCGCCATCCTCGATCCGCTTGGCGACCAGGCACACGCCGCTGCCGTCCCAGAAGATCAGCTTGATCCGGTCCGTTCGTTTGGCCCGGAATACGTAGATCGTGCCCGAGAACGGGTCGGCACCCATCTGGGCCTTTACCAATGCCGCCAATCCTTCAGCACCTTTGCGGAAGTCGACAGGCTTGGTGGCGATCATCACTTTTACCGCACCGGACGGGCCAATCACGACTGAGCCTTCAACGCCTGGATGACGGCGGCAATGGTTGCAGCATCGGTGCCAGAGGCAATACGCAGCCAGGCTCCATCAATCCGCAATTCAATGGCCGCCTCCGGAGAAGTTCTTCTTGGCAAACGTGCTTGCCGCGCCCTCTTCGGTTCCGAATTCTCGGGCGACACGACGACTGCTGGTGCAAACATTGGTGCTTGCTCCGGCACCGACAACACATCAAGCGGCTTTCGGGCGAGCCGTCGCCATGTGAACAACTGCTGCGGCGTCAATCCATGCCGCCGCGCCACAGAGCACACCGTGACGCCAGGCTCGCAACTCTCCGCAATGATCTGCGCCTTCTGATCGTCGCTCCATTCGCGACGACGGCCATTGCCTGTGAACACCTCAAACCGGCGTATCGGCTCATCCTTGGATTTAAGCGTAAGTTCTGAAATCGACATATGTCCTAGCCCTCTTTCGAGGTTGAACATCAATGATCAAGCGATGATCCGGAAGGTGGGGTCAGGACAGCGCTTAC
>NZ_JBQEPD010000068.1:0-8368 GCF_052045675.1 Brucella sp. 22210 | reverse complement strand
TCGAACGGCGCGCCGAAACCCTCGACACGATTGCCGCCGTTTTGCCGATGAACCGGCGCGACATGCTGGCAGGCATTTTGACCGACGAGGATGTCGAGACACTGCGCCATCTGGTCAATGAAGGCATGGGCGAAAACACGCTGCGTGCGCTGACCTCGGATCTGGCCTATCTCGAAGCCTGGTCGCTGGCCGCAACCGGCAATCCCCTCCCCTTCCCGGCGCCCGAAGCCCTGTTGCTGAAATTCGTCGCCCATCATTTGTGGCGGCCACAGCAACGCGAGATCGAACCCGATCACGGCATGCCGGCCGGCGTGGAAGCGGAATTACGCCGAGGCGGATTTTTGCGCGTGTCGGGACCGCATGCGCCGGCGACCGTCCGCCGCCGTCTCGCCAACTGGTCGACGCTGACCCGCTGGCGCGGTCTGGAGGGTGCGTTCTCATCGCCTTCCGTGAAATCGGCAATCCGGCTTGCGGTGCGTGCCCTGAACCGGCCGCGCAGCCGCAAGAGTGCCAATGCTATTACCGGCGATATTCTGGGCAAGCTGCTGGCAACCTGTTCCGGCGAGGATCTCACCGCGCTTCGCGGCCGGGCCATGCTGATGGTAGCCTTTGCCTCAGGCGGGCGTCGTCGCAGCGAAGTCGCTGGCCTGCGCGTGGAACAGCTTGTCAAACAGGCCCCGGTCACCGATGTGGACGGCCCTCCCCTCCCCTCGCTCGGCATTCATCTCGGCCGCACCAAAACCAGTGGCGCCGATCAGGGTGAGATCGTCTATCTGACCGGACGGCCCGTCGAAGCCCTCACCCGCTGGCTGGAAACAGCCAGGATCGACAAGGGCAGTGTGTTTCGAAAAGTAGATCGCTGGGGCAACGTCTCTGCGCGAGCGCTTGAACCCAGCGCCGTCAACCGGATCGTCAAACAACGCGCGCAAATGGCAGGGCTTGATGCCACGGAATTCTCCGCCCACGGCCTGCGCTCCGGCTATCTCACCGAAGCCGCCAATCGTGGTATTCCCCTGCCTGAAGCCATGGAACAATCCCGCCATCGTTCCGTGCAGCAGGCGTCCGATTATTACAACAATGCCAAGCGGCGTAGCGGGCGAGCATCAAGGCTGCTGTAATGGGTAATGTGGTCGAATAGATCAAGGGACATAGTGATTAATTGTCAGTTGTTAAACGGTTGAGCAGGCATCTCTTAATATAATTAACGAAGGTTCGACATCGATTTAAACGGCAGTAGATTATTAGAACTGCACCACCAACCCCAGTATTGGCCCTTTTTGAACCACATCGTAAACGAAGCCATTGTGGCTATAGTCAACACCAAGTGTGCGATAGCCCGCAACAGCAGATAGATTATCCTTGAACTGATATCCAAGCATTCCGGCAATATCCCAATCGATCTTGGCTTGTCCCGCCCCCACGACGCCCCAACCACTGAAATAAAGAGCATTCGTCAGGAAGTACTTTCCGCGTATTCCGGCAACGGCATCAACCCATGCTGAGCTGTCGTGCCCGCTGTGACCGTCCAATAATCCACCATCAAATGAGATTTCCGTACTCGCGTACCAGACGCGCGCGCCTGTCACCACATCCAGTCGGCTTCTCCCTTCTTCAAGAAGGCTATAACCTCCGCCGAAGAAACCGGAGAACGTTTCGGATTGAATCTCGACGCTGTTGCTCAAAACACCATAAGGGGTTTGACCACCTGTCGATATTTTTGAATAAATGATATCGCTGAACAGACTATAGCGATCATAATGCCCTTCAATGGCACCCATGAACGAGAAATCGAGTTCTTTGAAGAGGTCCCCGAAATCAGATTTCATTTTTACGGGCGGCAAGCCAAATTGGCCCGCAGTGCCACTGATGCCAGCGGCCCAGAAATATGGACTTGCACTAAAATGCCAACTATTTGCTGTAGTCTCTTGTTCTGAAGACGCAGAGTATACAGGGGCTGCCGGAATATCGGCTGCGACGGCCTTATATTGACTCCCACTCAGAGCAGCCAGCGACATCGCGCAAAGTCTAAAATATCGCATTTTTCCCTCAAAGTTCCCCTTTAGTGATCAATTGATCGAAGAACGTTGTCATTGTGTTTGATCTGACAGCACCTGATCCTCAACGGCGCAATCAACTGTGGGGCTGCTTGCCGTTTCCAGTTCCTCGCGCGCTAGCTGGATGTCAGCGAGGAATTCGGAATTGCTATGCAATCTGGCAACCGTTGCTGCTCCCATGATGCGTCCGGCATCGACATCGCTTTGCCAATGCGCATTGCAGATCACCCGGCTCTGTCCAAAGGACAATCCTCGTTCCAGCAGACGGTCGGCTCGTTCTGGATTGACTTCAGCCAGCGTGAGTGCCCATGCCCAGCCCGCAGCAGTATGTCCGGACGGGTAGGATCCATCCTGGCGCAATACAGCTTCTTCGTCCGGCTGACAGGTGCCTTCATTGTGCACGACGAAAGGACGGGGTCTGTTATACTTGTTCTTGACACCGTAGGTTGAAAGCCCCGCATCGGTGAGAACACGCCGCATCAGTTTGTATAGATGGGGGGTCTTGTCTTCGCTGATGTCCACGCCGATGGCGCAGGAGAAATTCTTCGCAGGCTGCGGGAATTGCAAATCGGCATCTGTTCGGGCCAGCACCCAGCGCGCTTTCCCGCGTAGAGCGATTGCAGCCTCTCTTGCCGCCTCATCGCGCCCCAGCGCTGCGCTTCCCTCCGCTGGTGGGGCTCCCAGCAAAACAAGACTGTCCGGAAGCTCGCCTGATTGCAGATAACCCGGCGCCAGATTAAAATGCGGATCGGTTACTTTCGGTCCGGCAGAATTCTCTGCCATGGCGGAATTTTGCAATGGTCCAGAAAGCACGGCAGCGCTTACCAAGGCCACCCGACAGATATTTGAAAACATTTCCGTTTCCTCAAAAATGGTTCAGCCCATTCATCGGGCGCCCTCAGTCACGCGATGCGCAGATAGTCGATAGACAACTCCCCTCACCACTGTACAAAAGCGGCGGAGGAGCGCTGAAAGCCCATAGGACACTATGCTCACCGCTCTCTCGAACTGTTGAACTGACAGGTTCAGTTCAACCTTGGCTGGGCCTCGGGAAGCTTCCATTGGCCGCTAATAACCGATTGATCGGGACGATAGAGGCGCACGGTATAGTTCCAGCCATCCGCGACCGGCAGGCAGTTTGCGATTTTTCCATCACAGCCACCGAATTGCACCGTCACGGATCCATCTCCGCTCTTTTTTGCCGTGAGATTGTTAATCGAATAGGCGTTGTATTCGTTTTTCTCGAAAAAGCCGGCCGCGTTGTATGCGCTGACTGACCAGAAGGCTTTAACCGGAATGTCTTTTGGAATGTTAAGGGTGTAGACTGTCTTTCCGTCGTTTTTCTTTGGTGTAAAACTCGGATACATTGCATCCGTTTCCGGAATGCCGCCCCAGCCGGAAGCGGTCCCGATCAAATGACGGACCGGATCGACCTTGCCGCGCGCTCCAAAAGAATGGTCATATGACGACTGGTGTTTGGCCAGCGTCAGCAGTCCATTACGGATATCCGTGAGGCTTGCCTCATCCCAGTTCGGAAGTTCGAGCCGTCCCTTCTCCTTCTGGCTGACCTTGATGGCATCCTGAAGCTTGTGGACCTCATCGAGATCCTTGGGATCGTTAGGATCAACCAGTGTGCGGACAGCGACAAAGCCATAGCGTGTCCCGACCGATTCCTGCGTCAGCGTCACCGGCTTTGTACCATAGGCGACGATTGGCAGATAATGATCCTGATCGACGACCATCATTGACATGTAACGTGTGCCCGTCTCAGGCAGAGAGATCGTCACCGGTCCTGCAGCCAGATCAAACACAGCAAACGAATAAAGGGTGTCACGGTTCATGCGGATCACAGTTTGCTTATCGACCGCCACAGGCTCCCGTGAATGCTTAAACTGACCGAGAGCGCCGATATCCTTTACGTTCGCCGCCAGGTAATGGTCGGTCTCTGCCCGGATGAAACTGTCAATGGTGACTGGCACTTTACCGCCAGAGGTCTCTGCATATGCTCCACTCGTCCATGCAATCGAAGCAAATGCGAAACTGATCCCAACCCAACGGAACATGAATACCTCTTCATTCATTCAAACGAACAACTCGGTGCCCCTTCCGCAGAATGCGGCAGAGATCACGCTCGACACGGCCCGCAAGTTCATTTCCTGGCCAGCTGACACGGTCTTTTCAGATGGCTTCTAGCATGCGCAAGTTATCAATCTTGCCATTTCGTGCCATTCTTGTTCGATCGACTATTCCGGAAACAAGAACGTGAGGGTCGTGCGCAATCCCCACTCCGGAATACCAGCGGGGCCGTCGGCATAGTAACGTCCGCCTACCTGCAAGCTCATAGCCTGGTCTTTCACCTTGAAAACCTGAGTAGCACCGAGATTAATCGGCACGGTCCATTGCTTAGTTTCCCAGTCATAGGTCGAATCCACGCTGAGCGACACGGAACGGCCCTGACCAAGATTATAAGAAACAAACGGCTGTAAATAGCTTGCGCTCACGTTCTGCCTGTCCGACGGACCCGCAACGGACCAGATATGGTTACCCAATGCGCCAATAGTCCAAGCTTTTTCCTGGATAAGCGCAACCGTTGTCGGACCAAGTCCAAGTTTGCCGCTGCCGAGATAATCGCCGGTGGCGGTCGGCAAAAGGAACACGGGTCCCACGCCCCATATCAGACCGCCCGGACCTGCTTTTCTGGGAGACAGGAAAAAGCTGGCATTAATATCGCCCAAGCCGGTAACGCTGCCACCAGGCATGAAATCTTTATAGGTGATTGGTATAATCGTGCGCGATATGATGTTCCACTCATTGTTCAAACTGAATGGTATTACCGGCTGGATGTTAAGGCCATATGCAAAACCGTCCTTGTTGGCGCCAGTCCTGAAATCGAAGTTATTCTGCAAGGGGACACTTATCAGACTAGCGAGAGGATTTGCGAGCTGCTGTGAGAGATCATCGGCCGAGGATTGTGACCAAGCCGCGCCCGTAATAAACACAACAAAACCCGCGACCGAAACAATCACGGCACCGGATTGTTTTAGCTTACTGGAAGAGCATTTTATTCCCTGCATATCCGCCCCCTTGTACAAATGCTGATGCATCCAGATGCCCTGAAGTGGTCGCCGGACGAAATCTCATGGGGAGGTTTCTAGCAGGGGCCGACCCTTAGTCTTGCCATTTCGTGCCAGGGTTAGTCTGCCTGTGATACACCGGCCGAGTGTAGCTTTTCGGACTGCTCACGAAACTGCCGTGGCGTTACACCAGATACTCGGCGAAATGCTCGCGTGAAATGAGCGGGGTCGGAATAACCTGACGCAAAAGCGATGTCGATGATCTTCGCATTAGATTCACGAAGCAAATTGCTCGAGCGCTCAAATCTAACGGTGTCCAGGATATCTGAATATACAAAGCCGGCATTTGAGAGTTTGCGCTGGAATGTTCGGATGCTGACCCCCGCCATTTCCGCGATCTCGGCAAGCGTAGGAAGGCCAGCGTCTAGATAAGGCGGCAACATCAGCTTGAGAAGCTCCACGATATTATTGCCGGAAGGTCCGTTCTCCTGATCAGACACTGCATGAAAGGCAGCAGGCGCAAGATGGGGTAGACCAAGGCATGACACCGGTATGCTGATCCACGCCGCCTTTTGCTTGGAAAGAAAGCGCACATGGGGCCACAGGGACTGTGTCGCTTCACTCGGTGTATATTGAGCTTCGAAAGCCATTGCCGGTGGCATCCAGTTGGGGCCGATGAATTGCCGGACTATGTAGATCGAGAAAATATTCTGCAGCCATTGTGCATGCTCCAGATTTCTAAGCCCTTTTGCGACTGCGAGCTTGCTGCAAATCCGCACGTGATCGTTATCGTGTTCGATCCACATATTGAGGATCGTATCTTCCTTCGAAGCCTCGCTACACGCATGTCGCAGCGCCACGAGCAACGTTGGAGAATGAGCGATCAGCGCTCTAGTTTTCTCTCTCAAATGAGTAAAATGTAGTCTTTGGCTAGCCAGAAAGCCGAAATCTATTATCCCTTGAGAGCTTTGCGCCGCTTCAACAAACCGGATAGCTGGCACTAAGGGCACATAGTGATCATCCTTCGTTTCAAGAGCGGGTGGCAACAGGGACTTTTCCAAGAGCCTGCTCGTAGGCGCACCCAATTCATCAAGGATACCCATAAATGGAAGAAGAAACTGGCTGCGCGCTAAAGGAATGTTGGCCATTGAATCTCTTCACCCTTGCTGCGACCGGTGATTTCAGTCAAGAAACCCCACGAATTGCCACTTTTAGCTACCGGGTTGAGGCAACGATGGCACATGCGATCCAAGTTTGGTTGCTGACGATGACACCCGTTTAGCTACAGATCAATCTGCATGGTGTAGTTCCTCGTAAAATAGTCCACTAAAATCAATACCCCTCGAAATAAGAACTAAAGCGTTAAGAGATGTCTACCGGCGATTCTTGACTATTCGTCTGAACCGATTGACGGCTTTTCCCGGCATAATTGGCATACCATCGCCGATTGCGATTGAGATCGCGAGCATGCTTTATGGTTATCGGAGGTGAGCCATCTGCGGCATAAACATTGCCATCTTGGTCATTGATTGCTATATTCTCAGCCAAGAAAATGAGGAAAACACGATGTCCGAACCGCAACTGTCCGTGCGTTCCAGCAAAGCGCGCGCTCTGGCCCACGCTCTGGCCAAACGCACCGGCCAACCGATCAACAAACTCGTTGAGCGGGCGCTTGAGCGTTATGATCAGGAATTGCAGCAAAAAAGCAATCGCCACCCCCTCGATGCCGTTTGGGAACTCGCAGCCGAAGGCCGAAAAGATGTTCCGGCCGGTACTACTTCTGCGCATGACGATCTATACGACGAGAACGGACTGCCAAAGTGATAGCTGTCGATACCTCGGTTATAGTCGCAATCGTACTTGAAGAATCCGAAGCCGAAACATTCAAGACAGTTTTGCGCAAGGAATCCATTGTCATCGGTTGGCCCACTCTTTTCGAAATAAGGACGGTCCTCGCTGCAAAACGATTTTCCAATGCGGTGGATATTGTCAATCGCTTCATGGACGCGCCTAACATTACATCTGTCGCTTTCGATGAGAAATATTATCGAGCCGCTGAACAGGCCCTTGAACGCTACGGGAAAGGTCGCCACCCCGCCGGTCTGAACATGGGAGACTGTTTTTCCTACGCCGTAGCGACCATCAACAAAGCGCCGCTTCTTTTCAAGGGACTGGATTTCGGACAAACCGATCTCAAACTGCACCCTGAATCATCGACGGCATAACCATAATCGCGGATGCCTCCATCGAACGGCGCGCCGAAACCCTCGACACGATTGCCGCCGTTTTGCCGATGAACCGGCGCGACATGCTGGCAGGCATTTTGACCGACGAGGATGTCGAGACACTGCGCCATCTGGTCAATGAAGGCATGGGCGAAAACACGCTGCGTGCGCTGACCTCGGATCTGGCCTATCTCGAAGCCTGGTCGCTGGCCGCAACCGGCAATCCCCTCCCCTTCCCGGCGCCCGAAGCCCTGTTGCTGAAATTCGTCGCCCATCATTTGTGGCGGCCACAGCAACGCGAGATCGAACCCGATCACGGCATGCCGGCCGGCGTGGAAGCGGAATTACGCCGAGGCGGATTTTTGCGCGTGTCGGGACCGCATGCGCCGGCGACCGTCCGCCGCCGTCTCGCCAACTGGTCGACGCTGACCCGCTGGCGCGGTCTGGAGGGTGCGTTCTCATCGCCTTCCGTGAAATCGGCAATCCGGCTTGCGGTGCGTGCCCTGAACCGGCCGCGCAGCCGCAAGAGTGCCAATGCTATTACCGGCGATATTCTGGGCAAGCTGCTGGCAACCTGTTCCGGCGAGGATCTCACCGCGCTTCGCGGCCGGGCCATGCTGATGGTAGCCTTTGCCTCAGGCGGGCGTCGTCGCAGCGAAGTCGCTGGCCTGCGCGTGGAACAGCTTGTCAAACAGGCCCCGGTCACCGATGTGGACGGCCCTCCCCTCCCCTCGCTCGGCATTCATCTCGGCCGCACCAAAACCAGTGGCGCCGATCAGGGTGAGATCGTCTATCTGACCGGACGGCCCGTCGAAGCCCTCACCCGCTGGCTGGAAACAGCCAGGATCGACAAGGGCAGTGTGTTTCGAAAAGTAGATCGCTGGGGCAACGTCTCTGCGCGAGCGCTTGAACCCAGCGCCGTCAACCGGATCGTCAAACAACGCGCGCAAATGGCAGGGCTTGATGCCACGGAATTCTCCGCCCACGGCCTGCGCTCCGGCTATCTCACCGAAGC
>NZ_JBQEPD010000067.1:0-8937 GCF_052045675.1 Brucella sp. 22210 | reverse complement strand
TCACGGGTTTTCCGCGACTTGATCCGCCGTCCAGCCGCGCAAACTGTAAAGCGGTTCTAACAGCCATTGATAAAGTGGGCGTTTATCCAACAGCAAATCCGCTTCAACGCTCATGCCAACTCGCAATGGCTCGGCTTTTCCATAAGCCAGAACATTATTCTGATCCGGCCGGACTGTAATTCGGTATGAAGCGGCCGAGGCCTGCGGTTGAGCGGCAAGTGCGTCAGCGTCCATTTCTGCTTGTCGCAGCATCACACGCGATACTTTGGTAATCTGTCCGCCATACTGGCCGAATTTCTGATAGGGGAAGGCCGTATAGCGCAATAGTATGCGCGCACCTTCCCGTATAAAACCAATCGCGTTGCTATCGGCAAGTAGATGAACTTCCATGGTTTCACCGGTCGGCAAAATCGATACGAGGGATGAACCGGCTGCGACCAACTGACCGGAATGCGCCATTACAGCTGCAACCGTGCCACTTGCAAGAGCAGAAACCACAACGGCCCGGCGCGCTTCTACTTGCGCTAATTGCTCTTTCAGTATCGATATCTGCTGGTGTATTTCTCCAAGCTTAATGGCTGCAGACGCATCAAATCCTGCGAGTTTAGAGCCAATCTCCGATGTCATGCCGTCAAGCTGCACGCGCTGTCTGCGCAATGCTTCAAGCTGTTGGCGGCTTTGCATGTAATTTTGCTCAGCAGTATCGAAACTGCGTTCCAATGTAATGCCCCGATCAACCAGCTTGCGATATTTGTCGGCACGTGGTTGCAGCACCGAAATAGAAGCACTTGTCTGTTCAATCTGCGCATCAACGCGCTCGATCTCTCGCTCAATAGCAGCTTTGCGTTCGGCTAGAGAATGTTTATCAACCTGATCTAGTTGCACCCGCTGCCTGATCGCTTCACCAAACTCGTCAATTCTGCGTTGCAGTTTTTCTTTAACGAAGGCCTCTGTTTCTCCAAGGTTTGTCGTCGTATCCGTTCCCAGCACCACAGCGCCGTAAACGCGAACACGGCGCGTATATTGACCAAACGTGAGAACCGCGATAATTTGCGCGAGTATCAAGCAGCTAATGACAGCAGCAAGCTGAACCGAAACCGGCGGGCTCAGACGGGAGCTGCCAAGCCAAACATCGCGTCTCGCTTCGACCGTTTCCTTGCGGAAAAGTAATAAATTCATGTTCATTAATTAATTAAACAGCAAAATCAATATTCCCTAGAGCGTATCCTTTGAATGCTGAATCGATTGTGAAGTGACAATCTGCGATCTGTCTGCTTCAAGATTTCCATCGATGGAGACGATTGATGGGACGAGCGTTAACCAGTGACCTTCGGTCACGCGTTTTGAAAGCAGCAAGCGAGGGATCCTTGGCTCGCAGTGAGCAGTCTGTAGTAGTGAAGAAGGTCCTGTGATGGGGTTGGAGGAAAGGGGCTGCATCATTTGGTCTTTATTGGCAGGACAACCAAAAGAATGGGAGGATTCTGTTGAACAAGAGCAAATTCTATAAGGCGAAGCTCGCCTCGATATTTGGACAACTCGATTTTGCCCTCGTGCGTTGGGCCAAACGGAAATATAAACGGCTGGGTAGCGCCGGCGGGCAATAGTGAGGCTAAACGCGTAGTAGCCACCGCTCTTCGCCCATTGGCCGATTACACGTGCCGGTCTGGTTGGACGATAGGAGCCGGATGAATCGAGAGATTCACGTCCGGTTGCGTCAGGGCATGAGGGCGAAACTTCCTCGGGCTACTCGACCACCTACCGCAGTTTCGGTCTTGCAGCGCGCCCGAACCGCTCAGCTGTGCGCTGGCCATGCGCATTTGGAAGCCAGCGGCTTGTCGAGTGTGAGGCTGAATTTCTTCGTCCCGACTGCTATCGACACCGGGCCGGGTTTCGATAAAGCTTTAATGAGCTTATTCCAACTGCCATCTGCAACGATTGCGCCGCCCTCGTAAGGAAAAGCGGCGTTATAGCCATTGGCCTTGATGGTGATGGTAGGGCCTGCAAGCTGCTCATTGTGCAGTGTGGTGAACAGATAGAACTTGGAGCTTTCCTTGTTGCTATCCATCGCCCACAGATTATCAGGATCGCAAACGAGGGTAATCTGTCCGGTCGAGCCGTTACCGACCCCATAGACAACCAGTCCCTTGTCGTTGTTTTCTTTCCATGTAGCGGCCGAGCCGCAGGAGGCGAAGGCCGTGCTTACCAATAATGTACCGCACATGGTAATTTTCTTAAGCAAAATATTTTTCCTTCAATTCGTTTAAAACATCTGTTCCAATCGCATCCAACGCCGCAATAACTGGTGCTCGGAGCAAAGTTCCATCAGAGCGCACGTTAAGAGGATCACGCAGCCTCCGCAGGTCGGCAATGGCTTCCTGATCGACCTTTACCACAATGCGTTTTTGAGCACCAACGCGAGGCTTGATGGTCGATACGTTCAGATCGAGCGCCGACCCGTCAAATCGCTTGGCAATGAGCGTTATAATATCTTCCAGCTTGCAACATATGCGACCGGCCAAAGATACGGCCAGTTCCTGGCTGTCTTCGCTGAAGCCAAAGGTAAACTGATGGGCGACAAAGCCCCCCCTGCCTTTCGGAGCGGTTTTCGCCGCAACCGGCAAATGAGCGCTTTTGTCTGGCGCACCAACAGAAGACGGCTTTTCGGTATTAGGTGCTAGAGGCGTGACTGGCGCGGCGGGCAGCTGTTTCGCTACCGCGCTTTCTGTGACCGGCGAGGCTGGCGTCAGGGGAACATTGCGGAGGATTTCCAGCTTGCTCTTGCCAGTTGTGAGTGGCGTTTTCTTCAGGTCGGTCATTGCATGGTCTTGATGCTTGCGAGTGTGGTCGATACGATTTCCAGTTCTTCCATGCGCGCCTTTTTTACCAGCGGATTCGCCCTTACATCGTCAGCGAGCAATTCACGATAAATGACATAGCCTTGGTCCAAGGTATCGAAGCCATTGCGTGACGGGACAAAGAAGTCGGCCAGATAGGGTTCTTCAAAGATCGCTTGCAGAACGCTTTTTTGATCGACCGTCATGCGCTTTTAATCGGACCAGTCATTGAGCAAGAGCCGAACCGCCGGGGCTGGAAAGCCGTTTTCCTCAAGGCTGATTTTGACCTGTTCATAAAGGCGCAAGGTTTCCAGTTGAGATTCATACTCCTTCAGCCTTGGCCGAAAAGGAATAATAACCTTGTTGTCATCACCGAGGACATGCTTCGACAGTTCTTTGTGTGAACCTGCCGTGTCTATTATGACATAATCAAAGCCGTCCGCTTCAGCCAAGCCAGATTCGAGAGCCGTTTCATCGGTGCAAACCGTGCAGTGAAAACGCGCTCCAAGATCGGGATAACGGTTCGTTGCCCGCAGATGGTAGGTGGCCGATGATCCTTGATCGTCGGTTTCGATGAGCAGGACTTTAATGTCTTCGGATTTGGCAAGCGCGGCATTGACCAGCACCTGTGAAATTACCGTTTTACCCACGCCACCTTTTTGACTGACCAAAGCGATTTTTAGCACCGAACGCCTTTCCTTCCACAATGCACAATTTGAGTAGTGACACGGCACATAATCGCCTAATTGAATAGCGCTATTGAACATTTACACATTGCGAAAATGTTCAATGCTGATTAACCGCAATGTACCAAGTGAAAAGAACATTGTGAATAGCAACAAATTACTATGGACAAGGTGTGATTGTACAAGTGACCTATGCACCTATGCACCTATGCACCTATGAGCCGTTGCGCATAGTGCACTGTAGAAATGTAGGTGTGCACATGTGTTTGCACAGTGTGCAAAATTTCTAATCACCGTGGCGCAAAGTCACGATGGTTATGCATGAAATGCAATGTGGGGAGTTGGCAGGCTTTTGCCCGCGTCGCACCCGCCCTCCGCCAGCCCTACGGCACTATTTGAGTTGCGCGGCCTGGTTCGCGGTCTGGCGCTTCCGGTGGCATCGGAGCGGTTTGGTTTCGCGTTGCGCTCCTGTCGTTGGTTGTGCTCGCATTTTCTTGGGTGTGAAGCGTGGTGCCCATTTCTGATAAGAAATCGCTCGACGATTTAATGTCTGAGAAGCAGGAAATGTAACTTGTCAGCGTTACACTCGACAAAACTCCCCAAACCCGCCGCCCGTCGCTTGAACAGCGACGAGTTGAAGGCGATTGCCGTGGATTTTGCGGCAGGCTTGAACGTGACAGAGATCGCCGCCAAACGGCGGGTTTCACGCCCGACAGTCTATCGGGCGCTTGAGCGCGCGAACGCCTCTCGCGGATCGGAATCCGCCGATGTGCGGATTTATGTGCGTCTCTCGCGGCTGGAGCATGAAGCAATAAAAGACCTGGCGTGGGGGCGGAGGGAGACGGTCGCCGCTTTGACCCGGCGTATCTTGCGGCGCGCTTCCGGGTGCTTTGACGCAGATCAGGAGATAGCAGACGCGGCGCTGACGCTGGCAACGGAATTGCGGAAGGTCGGAACCAACCTCAATCAAGTGGTGTACCAGATTAACCGCGAAGCACTGTTGCAGGGCAGGGCGATGCCGAACGGTCTTCACCTGAAGGCCATTGAGGACATGCGGTAGACTATACAGTCCTTGGCTGACAGGACTGAAAAGCTTTTTGTTCGGGCCGGTCGCCGCCGCATGACAACCGTCAGCGAATTGCTTCAGGGCGAGGCGGAAGGCGAATGAAGGTCGCGGGTCTCAATCACTACGAATATTTCAAGACCGTACCGGGCGGTGGGTCGCGGACGCAGGCCGTTCGGATCGACCGTTACGCGAAGAATGTTCGCCATGTGCCGCAAGTCATGTTCAAAGCGGTGAAGTCCGGATTTGCGAGCGGCTTCATCGGACTATCAGCACAACTGAATTATGTGCTTGGCAAGGCCGAGCACATCATCGACCCAACCGGGGAATTGGATTTTCGCAGTCATGTTGAAAGTGCGACGGCGCAGAAAGTCGCTTCGCGGTGGGTGGACGGCTGGAAGAAATCGAAAGCGGACGGCAAGCATTCCATGCACCTTGTCGCCAGCTTTCCGGCTGGAACGTCGGTCGGTGCGGTTTCGTGCATTGTCCGCGATACGTGCGAAGAACTGCTATCGCAGGGACGCAACCGCTTCGAGTATGTTGCGGCGATCCATGCCGATACGAACAATCCCCACGGCCATATTGTAGTCGACCGCAGGAACGCGGCAGGGGAGTGGTTCTTTCTCGCGAAGGATCATGAATACAATTACGATGTATTCAAGGATTCATTGGTGCGTCATGCCGCCCGTTACGGCATAGAATTAAACAATTCCAGCCGTTTTTCGCGTGGAGCTGGCGACTTCCGGCAAGACAGCCGCCACGTTGCGATGAAGGGGCTGGAAGGTGTTGTGAGAGCCTTCTGTGAGGCCAAGTATCGGAATCAGGTCAAGGGTTCGGATAGCTTCTATATTATGCTCGACACGAAATTCGGTGAGCGCACCATGTGGGGCGTCGGGCTGGAAACCGTTCTGGAAGCCAGCGGAGCCGGGGCGGGTGACACAATCCGAATTCTTCACAACGGCAAAAAGCCGGTTGTCGTGCCGACGAAAGACGGCGGGTCGATCAGCACTCACCGGAATGATTGGCGTATTGCATTTAACGGGCGAGAGTATGGAACGTTCGATGAGACGGACCAGAGCGCCCATATTGATTTTGCGGTTGCCATGGCCGAGCGCCGCAGTGCGCTCAAGGTCGCGGAAGCCGGTTTTCACGACCGCTTTTCTCAAACCATCCGGGCCACACATTTGGCCCTTTCGGTCGCATTTTTCGCCGCTGCCAATGCCATACGCAATGGCGATGAAATTTCAAATCTCAATGCATTTAAGGAAAACATAGTGAGTGACGAAATGATTGAGAACGACAGCAACGACCTGATGCAGAAGATCGAGAACGCCTGCAGCCAGCTTGATGCGGTGTGGAGCCATCTTCCCAACATGGCCCCGGCAGAGTGTCCGCAAATAGAGGAAAAGTATTTTGAAGCGCTTGGCGATATGGATCATCTTTTGGTTGGAGAGCGCCGCCGGGACTTCATGCAAAATGCATCCGGTTCGGTCTACGGGGATGAATACCGGAAGAAACTCGCAAACGGCCTGCCACCGCAGACTGCGCAGCGTGTCGAGTTCTACGGCATCAACAAGGATGAGTTCGCGGCTCGCGCCGGCACCGGCCATGTGCCGGCTGCATTGGAAACGCACTGGATCGAGCGCGATGCAAGCGCGATAGCCGCGCACATGAATCTCGACATGACGACAGAGCAGGGCCGAACCGAGGCGTTTAACCGGGCGGCGTCTTTCCATGCCGAAATGATGGATGATCTAACGGAGAAAGTCGAACTCACGCGGTCCGACTGGCAGGAATTGCAACGGATGCGTGAGCAGTTCGACCAAGCGGCCAACCGTGGCCCGGATACGGAGGAAATCGATGCGTGGGACGATATTCGCGGTGTCATGCCGCAAAGAGACGAGTTTACGGCTGAAAAAGCGGCGTTCATCGCTTATGCGCAGAAGTCGCCGCTTCATGCAGAATTGGCATCGCAGGCGCTCGACATCGAGGGACACGACAAGAATTACCCGTTCATAGAGCCAGCATCTTATATTCAGCCGGAAGACCGTGTTCATTTGAACCAGATCGCGACGGAACGCGGTATTCCGCTGGATTTCGATCTTCGGTCAGACCACGCCGAAAATCGGGTCGCGATGTTGAACGCGGTTGAAAACCGCTATTTCGGCATCGTCGCGCAAGAGGAAACCGCCCGCGAAGTGCGGGAACTGGCAGCTAAAGACAGTCTGACTTTCGATGAAAGCCGCAAGCTTATCGATGGGCTGAAGGCGATTGTCGGTGAAACAGGTGTGCGCGATCTTCAGAACGGCAATGTGTCGGAGTTCGTGGAGCACCTGAAGGCGGCAAATATCGAGATCGATCAGCGCGAGGCATACGATATGGGTAAAACCTATGTCGAGGCGATGCGTCAGCACGGTTACAATATGGACGATACCGAAAAGGCCATATTGACCGACAAGGTGCTGTTTGAGTTGCACGAGGAACGCGAACAGCTTGAAGAACAGCGCCAGCTTACCGAGGACACCCGTTCTCACAACCTGAACAGCGACCATAAACTGGGCTTGTGAGGTGAGGACAATGGTTCTGGCTGAAGATCGACGCAAACAGATTATCGGCGCGGCTCTCTTGACCGTATCGGGCGCGCTGTTGGGTTATATACTGGCGCTAATGGTTTTGACCGTCTGGCACAAGAATTGGACTATCGGCGCTTTCTATCTGATTGAAAACTTCCAGTCGCTTTACCGGCTGCATTTTCGCGAATGGCAAGTGTCCGCTGTCGTGATCGTCTTGCCGATGATCGGCGGCTTGCTGTTGAGCACGCGAATGCTCGATTCCGGTTTGACACAATATGGCGTCACCAAGTGGCAGACGATCAGCGACATGAAGCGCAATCGCTTTTTCGCGAACCCGGCCACCGGCTTTCTGCTTGGCAAGACCGGCAAGCCGTCCTCCAAGGGCAAGCTGATCGTTTCGGCCAAGTTTCCGCATTGCCTTCTGGTCGCGCCGACCGGGGCCGGTAAGACGGTGGGCTTCACGATCCCCAATCTTCTGACCTATCTCGGCAGCGCCATTGTTCTGGACGTGAAGGGCGAGTGTTTCGAGAAAACCGCCCGGCATCGAGCGGCGAAGGGGCATAAGGTGCTTCGCTTCGGGCCGACCGAGTATGGCCAGCCGACACACCGCTGGAATCCGTTGAGCCGCATCGAGAAAATGACCAACCCGGCGCAGCGCATGGCGGCGCTTGACAAGCTGGCGACCTTATTTCTTGCCGCGCAAAGCCCGCAGGCTGAAAGCTTCCTGCCGAACAGCCGGGAGGTTTTTGTCAGTTGCGCGCTTTTGGCTTTCGAGCAGGGCAAGTTCAATCTCGGCCATGTGCACAAGCTGGCCTTCAACGGCGAAGGCACCAACAATGATCGCTTTGCAGCTTACGCCAAGGTCGTTCGCGACGGCCATGCACGCGGATTGTTCCAGAAGCTCGCGAATACGGCGTCCGACACGTTGAGCGCCTATCTCTCCATTCTCGATTCTAGCGGCTTTTCGCCGTGGGCCAATCCGCATATCTGCGCGGTGACAGCCGGGAACGATTTCGATTTCGGGGATTTCCGCCGTGCACCGCATACGGTTTATTTCACCGTTACGAGCGAAGATATTCCGACAATCGCGCCACTGGTGCGCATGTTCTTCGCGGAAGCCATCGCCAAACTGCAGGAGAAGGAGCCGGAGCCGGACGAGCCGTTCCCGGTCATGTTCCTGCTCGACGAGTTTCAGCGCCTGGGCAAGATGAAAATCATCGTGGACAGCATTTCGCTGTTGCGCAGCTATGGCGGCAATGTCGCCATTATCACGCAGTCCATTCCCGACCTTGATCGCGTCTATGGTGTCGAGGATCGCAAGGCCATTCAAGCCAGCAGTGGCCTGAAACTCTATCTCACCCCGTCAGAAGAGGACACGGTCGAGGAATTATCGCAATCGGTCGGCACGACGACCAAGAAGGTCACGACCCGCTCAAAGTCCATGAAGGACGGCGTTTTCGGGGCCAATGTCACCGAGCGGACAGAAGAATATCCGTTGCTGACCAAGGATGATGCGCGCCGGTTGCCTTCCGATGAGATCATTATCGTTGTGAATGCGGCCATGCCGATCCGGGCAAAGCGCATTCAGTATTTTGCGGATCGTGAATTGAAGCCCATCTATGACGGCCAAGACCCGAACGCGCCGTTTCCACTTCCTAAGCGGGTCATCACCGAAGCCGATTACGACGAAATCAAAACCGTGGAATCGGTTTCGCAGGCAATCGCGGAGATCGGAGCCGAGCGGGCGAAGCAGGCCGACCGACCGGCAGCAAACATAGACG
>NZ_JBQEPD010000066.1:5615-9418 GCF_052045675.1 Brucella sp. 22210 | reverse complement strand
TTCGGGGATTTCTGACCATGATGACCCGGTGCGGAAGCGCCACAGGATTCCGTTGAGAACCATGCGATCATCAACCCGTGGAACGCCACGAGGTTTGCTCGGCAACAGCGGTGCAATAATCGACCATTCTCGTTCCGTGAGTTCATAGCGGCGACGTGACATCAAAGACCTCCAAATCCGAGGCCTTTCAATAACCAATCCATTCAAATAGCTAGCCTATTTATGAGTGCACGGCCTAGCAGATAAAATAAAATCCGGAGATGTCTCTCCCGCCGTAGCGATGGGCTTAGCCAAAGTAAGGGGGAATATGTCGGGCTGGAGCACTGCGTTGCAGGATCACGGATGCACTATGATGCGACGATGAAGTAATGTCGTCGTTCCAAAGGCTGCGGGCAGATTTCTTGTTTCAACACACGGGAAGTCAATCTTACTATTCGTGTGCGTTGACGACGGCCAAAAAGGCCGGACCGTAGCGTTCGAGCTTTGTATCGCCCACACCGGGCACGTCGGCCATTTGGGCGCGTGAGGCTGGCCGGGCTGTGGCCAGTTCAATCAGTGTCCGATCGTGGAAAATGACGTAAGGTGGGACATTTTGCGCGCGCGCGATCTCTAACCGCTTCTCGCGCAACGCATGAAACAGCGCCTCATCATGCTCCGAAAGGGCGGATGTTGCCGATTTTCCACGCGTAACAGCACCACGCGATGGCTTCGATTTGGGCGGGACACGCAACCTGAGCGTCTGCTTTACGCGCAAAAACTGCCTGCCTGTCTCCGAGATCGACAAACCGCCGTGTCCGGCAAGGTCGACATCGATCAGCCGCTGCGCGACCAACTGCCGTACGATCGCGCGCCAGGTGTGATTGTCATGCTCGCGGCCGATTCCGAAAGTCGAAATCTGGTCGTGGCCGAAGCGGCTGATGCGCTCATCCTCGACGCCAAGAAGGACATCCACAATATAGGCTTGCCCGAACCGTTCCCCGGTTCTGTGGATGCAGGACAATATTTTCTGCGCGGCTATTGTCCCCTCGAAGAGGGTTGGCGGTTCGGCACAGGTATCGCAATTGCCGCATGGTTCGCATCGATCCCCGAAATAAGACAGCAGCACCTGTCTGCGACAGTTCGCGGTTTCGGCGAGCCCAAGAAGTGTGTCGAGTTTCTGCCGCTCCATCCGCTTGCGCTGATCGGGCGCGTCGGATTCTTCGATGAAGCGGCTGCGCAGGACGATATCGTCATAACCGTAGAGCATCATCGCCTCGGCTGGAAGTCCGTCGCGCCCCGCACGCCCTGTCTCCTGATAATAGGCTTCGATGCTTCCCGGCAGATCGATATGGGCGACGAAGCGAATATCCGGCTTGTCGATGCCCATCCCAAAGGCAATCGTCGCCACCATGATGATTGCCTCGTCATGTTGGAATCGTGCCTGGTTAGCCTCGCGCGCATGCTTCTCCATGCCGCCATGATAGGAGAGGGCGTCGTAGCCCAGGCTGCGCAACCATTCGGCTGTTTCTTCCGTCTTCCGTTTTGAAAGACAGTAAACGATGCCGCTTTCGTTCTGGTGATCCTGTAGAAAGCGTTTCAATTGCGCACGGGGATTATCCTTCTCCATGATCGTGTAGCGAATATTGGGACGGTCGAAACCGGCGATGAAGGCATCGCGCTTGTCAATCTGCAGATGCGACAGAATTTCCGCACGTGTCGGCTCGTCGGCGGTTGCGGTCAACGCCATGCGTGGCGTGTCGGGAAACTGCGTCATCAACACATCGAGCTGCCGATAGGATGGCCTGAAATCATGCCCCCATTGCGACAGACAATGTGCTTCGTCTATAGCGATCAGCGAGAGAGGCACATCGCTCAGGCGTTGCAATGTATCCGGTCTGAGCAGGGTTTCAGGCGCCACATAGAGCAGATCAAGCACCCCAGCATGGATATCACGCCACAAGGCCAGCCTGTCATCACCAGCAAGGTCGGAATTGAGCGCCGCAGCCTTTACACCCGCCTGCCGGAGCGCGGAGACCTGATCGGTCATCAACGCCAGAAGCGGTGAAACCACGATCCCCATGCCCGGTCGCGCAAGAGCGGGAATCTGATAGCATAGTGATTTGCCGCCGCCCGTCGGCATCAGAACGAATGCATTATTGCCTGCTATTGCATGCGATACGATCTCCGCTTGCCGCCCACGGAAGGCATCGTATCCATAAATGGTTTTGAGAATGTGGAGCGGGTCAGTCATCATCAGCAGTCAAAGCATCATTTGTTGTTCAGATTCGGCATCTACATTCATAGCAGGCGTCAGCGGAAAATCAGTCGTTCATCGCAAGAAACGATGCCAGCGATCATACCGCATGGACGCGTTGCGGATACCAAACAGTCTTTATCCGAGGCATGAGCAGACCAAGGGACAATCTATCGATCATAAATGCACTTTTTAGTGATCTGTCCATTCAGCGTCAGATTCTCTTTGAACGAACAACAGCACGGCTCAGTCGCGTAGCCAGTTTTCGACCCTCAGAGCACGGATGCGTGAGAATTCTCCGGTATTGGCCGTGACTAACACCACCCCGAGCGCATAAGCATGGGCAGCAATGAAGAGGTCATTCGGACCGATGGGCTTACCAACGGCTTCCAATTCGGCTCGGATTCGCCCATATTCGGCGTCGGCAGGCGTATCAAGTGCAAGCACTTGCATACTTCCAAGAATGGCCTCGATGTGCGCCAGCAGCTTTGGCGACCCCTTTTTGGCGCATCCATAACGCAACTCTGCTGCCGTGATGATACTGACGCAAACAGCTTCTGGTCCAACCTCGGCGATGCGTTTGGCGACAGCGCCCTTGGGGTTTCGTGCAAGCTCGGACACGACATTGGTGTCAAGCATGTAGAGCGCGCTCACAGATCGATTTCTTTTAACGGTAGCAGGGTATCGTCAATATCAGGGAACTGATCTTCCGGTCCAAGCGGTTCCAATCCGGCAAGCACTTCCAACAGGTTCAGGCGACGCACCGGCTCTATGATAAGTCGATCTCCATCGCGATGGATCATCACCCGGTCGCCGGGAAGTTCGAAGTCAGCTGGAATGCGTACAGCCTGGCTCTTATTGTTACGGAAGAGTTTTGCTTCGCGGGCTGGTGTAGGTTCGGAGTGTCGGAGCTGTGGCATATTGGTCTCCTTTGTATATACACGAGTATATACATCGTGGCAGGACAAATTTCAAGCGGAGCGCGGTCGCTAGCGCGCAATTGTACGTCGTTCAACGATGTTGCGGCGGTTCATAGTTGGCACCAAACTGCGATGTGGGAAGACATAGTCGGCGATGGGAGTGCATGACAACGCAGACTCCTCGGAACTGAAATATAGAATATAATCAATTGTGAATTCAGGCTGAAGCCCGACTTTTCGGTATGAGTTTATTCATAGCGATGTCTGTTTGCGACAAGTTTCTGACGGAAGATCTCTGCCGGTGTTTTGTAACCCAGACATTTGCGCGGCGTATTGTTGAGGCGACTGCAAATGAATGTCAGATCCCGGTCAGTTATTGCCAGCGGGTCGATGTCTCTTGGAAGCCAGCGTCTGGTGCGTCTGTTGGTGTTTTCGACAGTGCCTTTTTGCCAGGGTGATTGTGGGTCGCAAAACCATGTTTGCGATCCGATACCGGCCTGCAGATAAGCCCATTCCGTGAACTCGGTGCCTCGATCAAAGGTGATCGACCGGCGTGCAATATGGGGAAGGGGGTGCAGCACGGTAATCAGTCCATTCATGACAGCACGGGACTGACGATCATTGTTGCGCAACAGGACGGTAAAGCGGCT
>NZ_JBQEPD010000066.1:0-5565 GCF_052045675.1 Brucella sp. 22210 | reverse complement strand
GTTCATAGCGGCGACGTGACATCAAAGACCTCCAAATCCGAGGCCTTTCAATAACCAATCCATTCAAATAGCTAGCCTATTTATGAGTGCACGGCCTAGCCTCTTTATGTGCGGATCGCCTGCGCTACCGTGTCCGGGGCTTTTTCTATCACCTTCAGCAACAGCATCGCAGCACGATCCGGCTGGCGGCGTTTTTGCTCCCAATCCTTGATTGTACCGGCAGGTAGACCATATCGCTTCGCAAACTCTGCTTGTGAAAGTTTTAGGCGCTTGCGAATGGCTGCAACATCGATGGTTTCCGGGACAAAAACAGCGGCGGGTTCGGCACGACCCTCTGCAATTGCGAGTGCTTCATTTGCACTCTCGATAAGCTCTTTTCCGAAAGTCATTTCTTATCCTTTCTCTGTCTATAGGCATCGGCCAGCTTAGGAAGGATGCGGGCCAATTCGTTCTGTTCGGCTTTAGAGAGATTTCCCTTCTCATTCTTCCCGTAGATCGCGAGGGCAAAGACAGGAATAGACAGGAATATCCCTGCCGCCAAAATAATGGATGGTGCGGAATCCTCCGCTTTTCCCTTGGCCGCCTCTTGCATGGCGCAACTTGCGCGCGCCGCCCGTTCCAGCGATCAGTGCTCCCGCCTCCGGATCAGCCGCAAGCACGGCAACAATCTCTTGCAGTTCATCGTCAGACAAACCGCATCGCTTGGCCTGCACCAGAAAAGTAGTGGTTTGGATTACACTGTGCACATTTTTAATATACGGCATTGCCGTATATTTGCAATACCAAAAGCGCGATTTCCCCAGTAGGGGGCAGGCGCAGGATACGTATAAAAACCGGTCAGAAGGCGCCGTCGGGGTCAGTTCAGGTAGGGGACCAAATCGTATGCCAAAGAGAATTGCTTTGTTTTCTACGAAAAATCCCGCGCAGGAACGTCATGTACGAGTAAGGTGCCTACACTGATAATTTAATCGTACTACCTATTTGATGCTCTCCGAGCCCCAATTTTATGAGGATTTCAGATGGGGCTGCGGGATAACGGATAGCCAAAACAATCCGTTTCCTTGAATGCAATCAATTATGGACCGTGAACCGATGTCGCCTCTATGGAAAAGAGGCGACATTTAACCTATTGATTCTGGGACCTTAAGTGTTGGAGCACGGCCTCCAGATGTCTTTCGGTATCTTCTTTCGAATATCCAAGTAGAAAACCCTCTATGCGTTCTCGGTCCTCGCGGTTAAAAACGCCATCTATTTTCCGTTCCCAGGTGAGCTGATAGATAAGATTATGAAGTTTTCCCCGCCACTCCTCCTTGGGCAAGCAATAGCTTCGCATTTCAAATCCGAACGCATCGTTTCTGTAGACGTGTTTAGTAAGCTGCCCCGATTCAACGTATGATGCGAATTCCGCGTCACCGACCAATTCGGGCGGAACAAGATCTTCTGCAACAAACGATGCCATTGGCTTGAGCCCAGACAGCATAAGTTCAAGCTCACGTCCATTATGAGAAACGGAATTGTGCCGGTTCTCTACGCCCTCGTCGATTTTTTCGTTCATTTTCTACTCATGACATTTTGTGCAGGAGCCTCCTGCGCCATGGCCACTGATGATCTAACACTACGGCATGCCTCCTACAAAGACCTGCGTGAATTTCAGGACAATGCGGAAGTCCATCCCCTCGAATAGTCAATTCAGTTCACCAGGCTCAAATGCTGCGTATTGTTCCTCAACAAAGCCATAATGACCGGTCCAAGCGAAAATTCGCCGCGCTCCGCCCTTGATGTTAGATCCCGCAAGTACCCGCCAGCCGATTTGATGTGTCCGGAACGTTCCAGAATACAGGCAATCACCACGGCCGCGTTTTCCTGTCCCATGATCTCGCAAGCCTCCTGATAGGCGCTCGGACTGACGCCGAGCATCGATCGGACTATGACCGCGGCCGTCATCAGGTCTCGCCAGTTGGCGATTGCACCAGCTGGCCCGTAATTGGTGATTTCCGGACAGGCTTGCAGCACCATTGCCAGAGGAAATGCCTTCAATGGCGTGCTCATCGCAGGTTTCTCTAGCGGTTCGGCTGCCCCCTGCTCTTTTTCAGAGCGAGGTTCAAATTCAATGGTGGATTCGGTATTTGAATTCTGTATGTGGCGCTCATTGTGATCATCATTGCCGCTCATTTCATTGGAATTTTCGTGGATATCCAACCGGTTAATGACTTCCTCGCGCAAAAGCTTCATCTCGTCGAGCAAACTTTCGACGATTTGACGGGATGGAGAGCGCGGAAGGCGGCTCATGAGATCAACATAGACAGCTTCCATCTGAAGCCAGTTGCCAGAAATCCCCTCTTCTATCGCTGCTGTAATCAGCTTACGAACATCGCGACGGCAGATGGTCAAAGACTCTTTCGCGCGTCGGAATAGACGGGCTTCTTCCGCCACCTGCTGGGCGAGCTGTGCGAGCTCTGCATGACGGGTGAGCAACGGCGCCAGGCTGAAGCCAAACGCGTCTTCGACCTCCCCTGCCCGATCGCGGTGAGCATAACGTTTTCCATTCGGGCTATCCCGACGATCGATCAGGCCTGCATCAATGAGCGTTGTGAGCGCACGGCGAAGTGTGGCGCCGGATATACCGTGCGCACGTACTGACAGTTGTGCGTTGGACGGGAAGACGATCAAGCCAGCCTTATCGGACAATGCGCCATCCGGATAGAAGCTCAACAGCGCATTCAATACGGATAGTGCCCGGTCTTGAATGCCAAGAAGCGAGCGTGCTTCGCACACATCACGGAACACTTTCCATTTATCAACCGCCTGCCCTGCCCGCTCTTCAGGCTGTGCAAACTGGCGCTTCACGAGCGCAAGCTTCGCCGGCCGCCGCCCAAAGGGCGTCGTCACATTTCCAAGCTGCATTGTCCTTCACCTTCCTTCAGGCAAAAGAAATCTGCTCACCAAAACGGTGCCAAAGACTCTTGACAGTGATTCGAAGAAATGCGATCCTTAAATTGCTAGATTGAAGAGATCGGTTTCCACGACGGCGACGTTTTGGGGGCCTTTTTCTTTTGGGTTACTCTCCGTTTTTTTCCGTTTTAGAGCGCTGAAATTCATCGTAGAGCGATTCCAGTCGATCTGATAACCAGTCTCCAAAGAGAAGACCGTTTGGGTTCGATAATTCGATCAAAACTCTCTTTGGCTTACGAGCAATGCTAAAACTTGCGCTTTTGTCTTCTGATCTCCAACTTTTCAGTGGGGTTTCTTCAGGCCGCGGGCGTGCTGTTAGATTTCGCAATAGCGTCGTAAACCGATCATCCGTACTCATTAGATGAAATTTTGAATCTGTCGTTTGAAGTTTTGCTCTTTCAAACAAATTGGAATCTTCGAGTAGGTCGGCGAGTTCTTGCCACCGACGTCTGCCAGCCGATGGAGCAGCACCAATTTTTCTGATCAGTTCGTACGGAACACGCTTTGCGACCGATATCAGCTTAGAAAGTTCACCTTTATCAAGCGATACTGCACGACCGATAACGTCGCGCGTAAATCCCTTGCTTTCCAGGCCATGCGCGAAAAGCGCCTTTTCAATATAACTGAGATCCTTACGGGCAGCGTTCTCAACGCCTTGCGCTACGACCAATTGGTCGTCGGTCAATTCCCGAACAACGGCGCGGACTTTTTGGTTCAGTAATCGAAGTGCAGCTAGACGCCGATGCCCATATGCAACTTGAAAATGCTCAGCCTTATGAGGGTGTTGTCGAACAAGAATGGGAACTTCTTGACCGTTTTGAAGGATTGATTGAACAAGTTCGTCATTCTCATCTAGATCGTTGTCTAAACGATCACGGATAAAGGAGCCTTCTATTAAATTAGGATCTAGCTCTAGAACTTTCTCACCGGCAATTAACGCGTCATGAAGAGCTTTGCTCTCGTTCTCCATTCGGTCAAGTGCGAGGCCCATTGTCCGAACTGAACCAGCCAAAACCCGCTTTTCAGAGGAATTATCGGAGTTGGCCATGGCCAACTTCTCGGAATTCTCTTCTTGTGAAGCCTCTTGCGCGGTAGACGATATGATATCAGCAAGCATATTCTTGCGGCTCATACTCTCCCCCATGCTTTTTGAATGCCCATCAGGATTTCACTGTTGACTGCATCTAATGATTCAATAGCCCGATCATAGGTTTGCCGTCTAACCTGTCCCTTTTCGATTTCATAAAGGGTTTGCTTGCTGAGGCCGGCGTCCGATATCGCTGTTGACTTTAAAACAGTTGGTGCAAGCACTTCCTCACCAAACAAACTTCTGAGGAGCCCGACTATTTGCGCTTGAGGCCCATCATGCGGTTCGTGACGGGTAATGACGTACTTGATCATGTCGTGCTGGAGTTGTCCGCCAGCCTTGTGAACAACCGACAGAAGGTCTGAAGTCATCAAGAGAAATTGCGACATTGAAGCGACGTCAACCATCTGAGGATGGACGGTAATCAATATGCTTGTCGCAGCACAGACCGCACCTAAGGTGAGATATCCAAGCTGCGGCGGGCAATCAATGACAACAATATCATAATCAGCTTCCACTTCGCTGAGCGCATTACCTACCCTTTTGAAGAAGATATCGGCGTTAGAAGTTTTTCGCTCCAGAAGCGCAGTCGGCGTTTCGTGCTCAAACTCCATCAATTCAAGATTACCGGGAACGAGATGGAGCCCCGTAAAGTAGGTCTTGCGAATGATGTCCTTCATCGGGCGTTTTTGTTCGTCGTAACGGATCGCTCCATAGAGCGTATCTCCATCCTCGAGATCAAATTCCGGCTGAATGCCAAGCATCGTGGAAAGTGACGCTTGGGGATCGAGATCGACGGCCAACACCCGATATCCTTGCAAAGCCAGGTACTGAGCGAGGTAAATGGTCGTGGTGGTTTTAGCGCTTCCGCCCTTAAAATTTGAGACGGCTATCGTTTGTAGTTTCTCACCAGGTCTGCGGCGAGGAAGATAGCTCAATGCATCTTTGGGCTTCGCATTGGACATATACTCACGCAACTCATTTACCTGCGCAAGCGTGTATGACCGTCGCCCCGAAGAGGATTGTTCAGGTATAGGCCCTCGCCCTTCATTCGATAATGTGCGAAGAAATCCGTCGGAAACACCAACAAGCTGAGCCGCTTCTCCCGATGTGAATGTCCTGAGCAGTTTTTCTGCTGTTGGCGGAAACAATCTTTCACGCAGCAATTGCAGCTGCTTTGAAAGCTGCTTAGCATGACGCTGAATACGCGCGTCGGACGAAAGTTGCGCAAAAGCGCTTTTGTCTTGTAGCATCGAATGACTCCTGTCGATGCGCTTTATATTCAGAAATAGTGAAAAAACCGTATCCAGAATTACACGATTCGTAAACCATGGCAAATGCCAATGATTACAGTCGGTTGCCAATACGGCGAGCGAGTTGGCCATGGCCAACTGTCCCACAACAGCCCACCATGCTTAGAGCCTGTTCCAAAAAGGGTTGAGCGATTACAACAGGTTATGATCCAATCGGATTGCTTAGATTCGATGGAGCTCACGATGACTTGGACAGTAACCGCTCGCCGACGG